>JBEKOW010000406.1:0-16094 GCA_049521375.1 Terriglobales bacterium | reverse complement strand
CTTAAGCGAGATGTCACGGAGACGCAGAACGCCACCGAATACGGCGTTGCCATGGGCATTCTCGGTGAATCCGATCGTAATGCACTAATCGAGAGAGCGGAAAAGGTAGCAATGAGAACTCCGAAGTCACTTCGCTTCGGGGAGGGATTCAAACAACTGGCACAGATCCGCAAGGACCTTGATTCACGGCGCGCTGCAGAGATAGAGGCCACCCGGCGCCGGCTCGCTGACTCAAAAGTGCCAAAAGATGGCGACATTTACAGGCGTATCACCCGTGTACTGAACGACGGGGACCCAGTAACTGCAATCGAGTATATGGATCGCGTGCTTGCAGGTGATGAACTACCCGCGGAATCCAGCGCTGTAGACCGATTGCAAGACTTTTTGCAGGCGCATGGTCAGCTAGAAGAATTCCTGTCGAAAACAGCGGACGCTGACATTATCGAAGCAATGCGTTCACGATCGGGCGTCGCCGGGGTCGAAATGCGACGCCTTGATACGCAAGCAGAAGAAGCAGCCAACATTCTGGACACGTGGTTTACAGCCAAACGCCAGCCTCGCGCGCGCATGGGAGAAAAGCAGTGCGCGATTATCTTCAGGGGTCTCGGATTCGATGTCTTAAGGATTGATGCGCACCCAACGGAAACTTACAAGCGCACCTGGTTTGTTGTTCAAACAAAGGTCGTACGTGATCGAGATCGATGTCCGGTTGCCACTTATGGTTCTGCAGCTGATGGAAGCTATCGCGTGCTCTGCGTGTGGGGCGAGCCCCCGGAAGAGGATGTCCTTAACTTTATCGGCGAAACTCACGGCCTACCAGCAATTGTCTTCTACTTCGGGAGCCTCACGCTGAATCAGCGGCAGAACCTCACGCGGATATGCCGAGACCACCACCGAACGATAGTGATCCTCGACGATGTACTGATTCTTTGGATGTGCATGGAGCGGCCGCCTCGAATGCCCATATTCTTCGAGTTGGCTCTTCCGTTTACATACCTCGAACCGTATACGCCGACAGCAGGACTGGTCGCTCCCGAAATGTTCTACGGTCGAACCCGTGAAATACAATCAGTCCTAAATCCATCCGGATCGTGCTTCATCTATGGGGGAAGACAGCTCGGCAAGACAGTTCTTCTGCGGACCGTCGAACGGAACTCACACAATCCAGAAGAAGGAAGGTTCGTCTGCTGGATCGACTTGAGAGCGCAAGGCCTTGGTTTTAACCGTTCGATCGATGAGAGTTGGCCACTGCTCGCAAAAGCGGTTCAGGATAAACAGAGCGGCATCGTAACGGCAAAATTCTCCTTACACTCTGATCCTGACAAGCTCTTTGCGGTCATCAAACAATGGCTCGATGAGGACAGACGCCGCCGAATGTTGCTGTTGCTGGACGAGGCAGATCGCTTCTTGGAATCTGATGCAACTCACGACTTCATGCACGTCGCGAAACTGAAGGCCTGGATGGATAAGACCGAGCGACGCTTCAAAGTAGTGTTTGCGGGTCTTCACAACGTGCAGCGCACGACCCGTCAGGTAAACAATCCACTCGCGCACTTCGGGGAACCGATCTGCATAGGACCCCTCTTGGAGAATGGCGAGTGGCGAGAAGCCAGGGCACTTGTGGAGCGCCCCCTCAAGGCAATGGGATTTCGCTTCGAGTCCGCCGACCTTGTCACGCGAGTCCTCTCGCAAACGAACTACTTCCCTAGTTTGATCCAGATCTACGGCAGCAACCTTCTGCGCTATTTTGGTAAGCAGAAATTCGCATCTTTTCAACGTCCTCCATACACGATTACTAGCCGTAGCATTGATGAAGGATATAAGAATCAGCAGCTTCGGGCCGAGTTCTGCGATCGTTTACGGTGGACGCTTGACCTCGACAAGAGATACCGCGTCATAGCGTATGTAATTGCTTTTGCCGTTGCCACATCTGACGAAAACGATGACGGAACTAGCGAGGGATACACAGTTCAGTGGATTCGAGATCAAGCGCTTTCCATCTGGCGAAAAGGATTTAAGGACTCTCAATCAATCGATGAGATCAGTAGTCTCCTGGCTGAGATGGTCGGCTTGGGGGTGCTCCGCGAGAACCCTTCACACCCTGGGCACTTCTCTCTGCGAAGCCGGAATGTGATGAACTTGCTCGGGACTGCAGAGGAAATCTTTGGGGAATTGGAAGCGGCTTCAAAGAAAGAACCAGAAGCAAGTTATGAGCGTGAGAAGTTCCGCAACGGTTTGCCGAAAGATCCGGCAAGACGTAATCCTCTAACAGCAGCACAGGAGTCCGAGATTCGCGCTCCGCGTAACGGCGCGGTGATTATTTTCGGCACAGACGCAGCCGGTCTAAACGATGTACCCGATTTTCTAAAGCACGCAGTTGGATCGGAATTTTTCCAAGCACTCGATGGAGGATCGAATGGCCACAACCAGTACTTGAATAGCCTGAACGCTCTCAATAAACGAGAGGTTGACGCTACGACTCTCGCGTACGTATCGTCCCTTGCGCCTTGGGATGAATCTTGGGTCCGAGAGGCGATGGCTCGAATTGCAAAGCTTCGCCCAAATCGTAATTTCGTCCGGGCCGTCTTCATAGCCGATCCGCAGATCGCCTGGTATCTCACTTCTTCCGGTGTGTTGCAGTCGCTGACGGAACTCGACGTGAAGAGTCAGTCTCTCGGGCCGTGGCACGACACGGCATTTCAACAATGGCTCGACGACTGCCAGTTCTCGAAAGCCGCGGCGCGGGATCGAATCGCTGAACTGACGGGGCGATGGCCGTTGCTACTCTATAAAACGTTTGAGTTCGCGAAGCGAAGCAGCGATCTAATGGAGGGGTTAGACCAGTTCGATGCCGAGATGCAAGGCACCAGTGGTCGCACCGAATTGGAGAAGAGTTTTGGCCTCACTATTGCGGAGCCACGGCGCGTGCTAGTGGCCCTCGGCCAGTATGGCTCTGCACTCGCGATAGAAGAAATTGTGCAGTTGGTCGAGCCTCCACTACCGACCGAAATTGTTAGCAGATCGATCGTCTGGGCCGACTCGCTGCGCCTGATCAACGCAGCGGGCCAAGGTTGCTGGGAGATTGATCCCACTGTAGCGCGAATCCTCGGGATCAGGTTGAAGAAATGAAGTGGTGGGATTTGCCCGGTCCGAGCCGTTTTGTGTCTTCGATCGCGGATGACCTTCGGGAAGGCATGAATGTCCTCGTTGGCTGTCCGGCGTACACGCCGGCTGGTCTCCGTCAATCGATTTTGCTTGAGTTCGGCAAGGGTGAATTTCATGTCATCCGAGCAGGAACCGCGAATCCCACAGACTTGCTCTTTCAGCATTTCGTCCCTGATGTAGGGGGCTCAGTTCTCCACGATATTGCGACTTTCTTAGAACACATCGACAGGCGTAGTCGCGTTGTTTGGGTCGAGAATATTTCGGCAGAGACATGGCCAGCCTGGGATAGTTTCCTTCGTGAGTATCAGCATGCCTGCGGAGAAGTCCCAGTTCTTGCACGGACTCTGTTTTCTGTTCTGCTGGGGCCAACGTCTACCCAAGTGTTGGCCAACAACGAAGTCCGCCTCAGCGCGCACCGATACGACGGATACGTGAACGCATTGGATGCCCTCCTTTATGCGTCCTTGGCCTTCTCTCAAAATAATCTGAGTTCGATTGAGAAAGATATTGCCATTTCCGTGATCGCTCGCATTGGGCTGTGGGACCCAGATTTAATACAACGGCTTATTGTTGAACCGCTGCACGTCATTCTAGATCCATCACTCGTCTTGCGAGAGGTCGCACAAGAACGCTCGTGGGAAGGTGCACCATCGTGGGCAGCTGGCAGCTTAGCGAAATTCGGCGATACCGAACTTACCCACTCAGCCGCGCTGGGGCCCAAGTCAACAGAACTGGCCACGCGTATTTGGAGCGCTGAAGTTGGTGTCGTCTTGCCGCGAATTGAGGAGCTTCGGCAAAAGTTCTTAAGTCGCTACTCCTCTCGCTTTCGAATGCCATACAAAACACGTTTTGGTCAAGTCATCGACGACGTACGGGATCTGGAAATCGGGCATATCTGTGACCAACTTCAAACGATAAGTGCATCTTCGGAGGATCGATTTGCGGTTGACCGGCTCACGAAAATGCGGAATCGATTGGCCCACCTTGAGCCGCTAGACCCAGTATTGCTGCAGGGCTTTCGCAGTGCTGCGATAGTCGGCTTTTGACCACAGGCGGTGTTCGTCCAAGTATCTATATGATGTAGTCGGAGGGGCCTGCGTAACGAGCTGTCGAATTGTCGAATTATCCAAAATGGGAAGAATCGCGGGCGCAAGCCGTGCCGCGACGTCGCTGATCCTCGCGAAACATAAGTGAATTCATACTGCCAGAGGGCTACAGGAGAGCCTACGGGTGGGCTCGCTTACGATACTCTGCTCGCAAAGCATTGGTCAGGTGTCCGTCCTCCGAATCCGCAAACCCACCTTTTGAGCGCTCCCAGACCGCAGTGATGCTCCAATGAGAGAGAAAAGTCAGCATACGCCTAGGTGGACGGTCGGGAAGGAGAATTGCCAGGCTAGGCGACCGCAGGAATGAACGTCGGTAATCGTAAAGCTGTCCAAACGCCTCGCGTATTGAGCGATCTGCGCAATTGGCTTTCGCTTCAAACAATGTCCACCTCGTTGTGTTGAATAGATCGGTCCATCCTCCATGTTCAAGAGCCTGTGCGTGGAGGAAATGATCCTGGCTCCCAACCCAGTCGACGTACCTGCGCACGAGCTTGGCTTCGGGATTGTCGCGGTCGAAACCGGGTATTCCTCCGGAGAACGACCTAAACTTCAGGAAACCGCGCTGCACTTCCGGCTGACTGTCGGATAGTACTGGTCCACCGGGACGTCCGTCACCAATCGTCAACGGGCGGAACATTCGCTGATCGAAATAGCGCATCTGGCCGATCGCCCGCCAGCGAAACGGTAGTTTGGAGAGCGAAGCGTTAAGAGAAGTGCGGATCGTACCTCTCTTCGCCACAAGTTCGTAGCCACGTTGTGTGTACTCACCGGAGGCGAGATGTACGCGGCGCGGTCCATCGATGCGAGCCACAACGCACAACAGCTGGACTTTGCCATTCGGCGCTACCAATGCGAGTTTGCTACCTGGCAACGTCGCTTGACGAGGAACACAGTGCAACGGGATGCGACCCCGCGCAACCACGGTCGCTGTGCGTCGTTCTTTTTGCGGCCAACAGATCGCAATACCTTTCATTTATGAGTCTCCAACTGGCTTAGCTCATGGGAATTCGCGATTCGCTTCTTCCTCCAGAGGGACAGAGGAGCGAACTAGCCGGTCCACCTCCAAGGAATTCCGCCGAAAAAATCCTTAAGCCCCTCTAGAACACCCAGCGTCCTTTCGATTTTTAGACGCGAGTTTTCGCCATCCTCACTCACCAGTGCCTCGTTCGCTGATAAGTAATCGTCAAACTTTCGTTCGGTCTCATTAGCCCCTGTTTCAAAGGAAGTCAGTGTTTGATCCCAGAACGTGTTTGTGCCCTGCTCAGTTTTTTCTATGAATTTCTTATCCCGCAGAATTTTGGAAATCTTTTTCGAAAGGCGGGATTGCCATGATTCTCCAAAGAGGGCCCAAATGCCGAGCGCAAAAAGCGAGGCAAGACCGACTGCGAGGGTGATGGGCCCGCCGAGAGCAGCGACGAAACTGACTGCTGCAGTTGAACCAACTCCCAATCCCAAAGCCGACAGAACACTCGCTAGCTTAGCAACTAATATGTAGCCCCCTAGGTTCCCCACCGTTGACGCCCACAATCCGAGAGCCCCCAACGTACCAATGCCAGCTAACCCTCCTAGGAAAGCACCGTGAGCGTCAAAGGGAACCGACTCAAACTTGCCGAACTCTGTCACATCCACCTTCGAGAGGGAAACGTCGTATTGTTTCAAGTAGTCCTCGATAATAGGTTTAAGTTTGTCGGATTCAGTTTTAAGGAATGACTCAAGCTGGGACTGACTGTCCTCCAATAGCTTTGCAATTGCGTCCTTCTTGGCCTCATCCTTGTGGTGGAAATTCTTCCGAATGAATTCCTCGATTGCCGCCGGTTCTACTAGACTGGTGAGCTCTTTTCCGACAAAAGCGATTGAATTATTGCGACAGGACTCAACCTCCACCTTAAACTTTTCTCGCATTTGGGCTACTCGTTTGCGATGGCTGGGAAGCTCTGCGCGAAGTTCTTTAAAGGTTTGGCGCGCGGCCTCAATTTGGGCAAGGGTTCTTTGGTAGGCCTGAATTTGGTCACTAAAATACCCCTTGGACTGCGACTTTATCGCTTTTAGCTCCGCATCGATTTTGTCTCGCAACAACGGCGGGAGATCCGTGGCAAGCAAAGCGTGTAGATCGGACTCTAGCGCTTCCCGTCGCTGTTGGTTCTCGTACCAGAAAGTGAAAAAGCGGGAGCGAAGCTCCTCCTCGCCGAGGTGATGCTCTCTGAAGATGGAATCCTTCAAGTGCTTGTAGAGCCGAGTGCGCCCCTTTTTCAGGATTTTCTTTAGGTCCTCTTCTGATATGGACGGATCAGCGTGTGTTGCCACAATGAACAAATTACGGTACTTGTTGACCGCGCTCAGCGATCGCAGCAGCATACCGAGGTGAAGGAAGTCGGAAGCATCCAAGAAGCCCTTGGCAGGCGAAGTGTAGATCAGAATGTCGGCGAGTCCTGACGAAGCATTCGCTATCTGCTCCTCCACATACTCATCCGCGTACCCGGGCAAGTCGATTAGCGTACACGACCGCAAGATGGGCGCGTCCATATATACGAGCGCCGACCTTGCTCCGATCGCTTCCCCTTCGCTGTCTTTCGTACCGAACTTCCGAAGTGTGTCAAAGCTACCGGCCATTACTTTGTGGGACTCGCAATGTTTCTCCTCGTCCCATTGGGTGGGATTGAAGTTCTTCCCCATGATCCACACTTCTTCTCGCTGCCACGCTGGACGATCTGAGAGGTGACGAACAAATGTCACAACGCTAGTGGTGGGCGTGTATTGGGCAGGCAGATTATTGCTTCCCAGGAGTGCGTTCGCGATACGAGTCTTAGCAGAGTCGAATCTTCCGGCGATCAGAACGGTCGGTTTGCGCTTCCATTCCCGTAGCTTCACTGAGAAGTCAGTTGGGGTAATCGAGAGCGGGGGGAACTTCTCTGGAATCTCCGGCGCTGAGCCGACGTACTGCTCTAGGAGTTCCAGCTGTCGGCGAAGCGCTGCATATGGGTCCCCTGCGTCAATCCCTAAGTGATTCACTGAGGTGAAAGCACGAGACGCGTCTTCGAGGCTAGTACCACAAGCACCGCACCACAGCTCCACCAAGTCCAGAGGCGCACTACCTGGTTCACTTTCATAGCGACTGATTTGCGCTTGGGACAAATTGATTCTCAGGCCCAATTCCTCTTGGCTCAGTCCTGCCGCAGTCCTCAGTTCCTTTAGGGTGATAGGCATCTTTTGAGACCTTCCGATCAGAGCTCTTCAATCCGCAATATACATTGTCTCAATTGTACATGCAAATATATATTGTTTGCAAGCTTATATGCATAATACGCATATTTATCTTGACCTCATTCGCATTTGCGGGTATATTCGCGGATGTGGACCGGCAGCGGTCCTGGAGGTGGACCGAATGAACTTGACCACACACGCGAGAGCAAGGCTGTTCGCTAGGCGCCTCAACTCAGGGGCACTGGACCTAGTCGTGAGTTTTGGTCGAGAAATACATGCGCGAGGAGCGACCATCTATGTTGTTGGGCGAAAAGAGATTCACGCTGGGCGCCAGTTGGCTATCGACCTGTCAGAACTAGAGGGCGTTCATGTTATCTGCGATCGGGAAGGCACAGTTTTAACCGTGTACAGGAACCGTGACTTGCGGGACTTAAAGCCACGGCGCGGCGCGAGGAAGTATCGCCGGCATCAACGAGTGAATTTGTCTGTTCCGTTCTCTTTTGCGGAACCCACAATTAGGGAGGGCTAAAGTGCTATACATCGGTTTTCGTTTTCGGCATTGGGTTTTGCCAGTTTTTGTCGCAGTAACAGCAATCATCTTGGGCAGCCTCCGCAGTGCGGCTGGAAGGGTCGCCTTGGCAGCAGCCAAGGGAGCAATCAGATCAGGAATGGACGAGTACAGAAATCAGGGACGCTAACTGACAGTGAACCGCGATAAGGGTCGAAGAGGATCGACAATATGACGCGAGAAATGGCGAGCAGTGAAACTACACAGGCAGCAATTCCCCTCTTGTGTTTCGATACTGAGGATGTTGAGGGCTGGCTGGTCGATGAAGGGATTGGCTACTTTGACGAGTCCGGCATATTTCACTACGGTCCAGCACCTTACGAGGACGATGTCTTCGATACTTCATGGATCGATGAATTTGAGGAAGGTGTGCAGCACTGATCACACAAGAGCCTGCGTTAGTGCCGGCTGGAGCTCCTGTTTTTCGGGGGAACTTGTATGGAAATGGCGGAAGCACTGAAGATCATGCGGGCGCTTTCGGATGGAGTGAATCCATATACAGGCGAGATTCTTCAAGCCGAGTCGGTTTACCAGAATCCGCAAACCGTGCGGGCGCTGCACCGGGCCGCAAAGGCACTGGAATACGCGCAAGTCCGGGAGCGCCGGAAGCGAATACTGCCGGAAAATGCGGGACAATCGTGGTCTTCCGAGGAAGATCAACAGCTTTGTCAAGAGCTACGCAATGGGATTGATTTTAGGGACATTGCGAACACACACTGTCGAACTAGGGGTGCGATTATGTCCCGGTTGGCAAAGCTAGGAATGATTCCGCCCAACACTTAGTCAGCAGAATCAATAGATAGTTTGGGCGACTGCAGCCAAGAGAAGGCTGCCGGCGGCTCCGATTCAGTTGGAGACCTGAGCATTCCGAAAATCATAAACTGAACGCGGATAATACCAGACTAAAAGCTCGTATCGCAGACGTTGAAACGCGCATGTGGCGCATAAGGCAAGACGGAAGCGATCTCTCCTCTGAATCGTAGCGAAAGAAGTAGTCCAAAAAGGAAAGCGGACTCCCTTCATTCAGGGGAATATTTCTTTCGCCATGATTCATATCCCATCTCTTCCGGGTCTTCATCGTCGGTGAGCGGTTTTTCCGCAATGGCAAGAAGCTCCATAATTTCGAACGCCCCCCGTAACAGAACCGTTTCTTCTGTCACGGGCACAACGGAACGCAACTCCCCCAAGCTCTCTCGGAGCCGCTGGCAATAGCGCTCCAATCCCGCCCGTTGTTTTTCGTTCAGTTCTACTGCGTATTTCATTTCATCCTCCCCACGGGTGATGATTCGGAGAGTAGGAGCATCTGGTTATTTCGTCAAGGGTATGATCGCAACCTAGAATAGAAAGCGAAAGTGCAGCAGAAGAGGGGGAAGCTTGAGAGCGAAAAAGTCGTTGCACAATCGTTGCACAAAGTATCCCAACTGAGAGAGCAACCCCCCATTTTACTGGGGTTTTTGTGCAACCATCCCAAATGAAAGTTATTGATACTACTAGGTAATGTCCACTTAAAAGGGCGTTGCTCTACCAACTGAGCTACGCGCCCTCACCTGTCGCAATTGCCAGAATAAAAAAACACTTCCTGACTTCGGGCCGGACTACCGGGGCCTGCTCTACCCCAACGTCCGTGGCAGTCTCAGTTGGTTTTTCATGGCCAGCGGTGAACAGTATAACAGCTTCCTGGCGCTTCCTCTGGATCGCATTAGAACGCGGAACGCGCAATTTGGGCGGACGCACCGATCGTCCGAATGAAAATAGCAATGCCCGCCGGAAGTTGGCCTTGCGAGCACGCTACGCGGATGACCTGCCCCGGCAAACGCGATACACTCTGCACAAATGCGGCTTCATCCATTGTCAAAGGCGCGGGTTGCGCTTGCTATCTGCGTGCTTCTGTTTCCAGCAATTGCGCACGGCCGGAAAAAGCAAATGCCCGCCGTGCGCTGGGCCTCGGGCGCGCCCGGCTGCACGTTCGAGCGCGGCGACGATGGCCGCTATCGCTGGACGATGAGCGATCAGGACCTGGAGATTACTCTGCTGGTTGATTCCCAGGAGTTGACCAAAAGCCGGCGCCGCTTCTATGGCGTCCTCGGCCTGTACGTCACTGTGACTTACAAAGGTTCCGGCAAATTTGAGTTCCCCGCCGACCTGCGCATGGATTTCGTTCGCCATCATGACGTGATGGAAGCATACGAGGATCCCACCGAACTGCAGAATCGCCTGCAGAATGACGTGGACACAAAGATCTTCGTGACCGAGCGCGAGATCAAGAAGCACCCCGAACAGGCTGAAGAAAAAACTGCGCTGCTGCGGCAATACCAGAAGGAAGCCGCTATATTCATCGAATTTCTGACTTCACAATATATCCAGCCCGCCACGCTCACCCCCGGCAATCCCGAAACCCATGGCTGGGCTTTCTTCGGGACCAGAAATAAATGGATCGGACCCTGGAAGGAGCACGAGGATTTCATTCTGAATGTGTGGATGAAAGATAAAATCTGGCAGTTCCCATTTTCGCTGCCTCCGTCGCCGGGCGACCTCATCCTGCGGAAACCGGAGGACTAGGCAAGGTTCTGCGCGTCTGCTCTCCGTGCGGATTTCCACGCAAGTTGTGTTACAGTCCCTAGCTCATGGAGTCCGCTTCAAAACCGGCGCCCCCACAGCCCGCCGTGGTGCTCTACTGTCCGGTCTGCGCGACGGAAGTTACCGATCCGCTGACCTGCGGCGACTGTTCGGCAGTCATCTGCCGGCGTTGCGGAACCCCGCTGGAATCTTCCGATGAACTGGCCATGGGCTAGCTTGCATGAACCCCGCCCCCGTTTCTCAGCCAGCCGAAATTCAAGAGATCCGCGATCGGCCAGGCCTCGTCCGCGGCCTGAGTCTGCTCGACTCTGTGTTGCTGCTCGTGAGCGGAATCATCGGCTCCTCGATTTTCCTGACCGCCAAGGACATAGCCGGCCCGCTGCCCAATCCAAAATTGTTTTTTCTGGTTTGGGTGCTGGGTGGATTGATTTCGCTCTGCGCCTGCGTCGCCTTCGCCGAACTGGGCTCGATGTTCCCCGATTCCGGGGGCCAGTACATTTATCTGCGCGAGGCCTACGGCGACCTCGTCGCCTTTCTCTATGGCTGGATGCTGTTCGCGGTCGCCAATGGCGGTACGATCGCCGCTCTCTCCGTGGCTTCGGCGGCCTACATGGGCAACCTGCTTCCTGCCATTTCTGAAAAGCACGTAATTTTCTCTGCGGCCGGCGTCGTATTCACCCGGACACATTTCGTGGGACTGGTGCTCATCGTCATTCTGACCCTCGTCAACGTCTTCGGATTGCGCTGGGGCGCGCTTCTGCAAAACGTTTCGACATGGACAAAATTCGCGGCCATGGCTGTCTTTGTCGTGCTCGGATTCGCGATCGGAAAGGGCCACTGGTCGAACTTCAGTGCACAAGCGCCCGGTGGAATCACCATGGGGCTCAGTCCCGGCCAGTTGATCTCCGCACTGGGCGTCGGGATGATCGCCGTGTTTTGGGCCTATGACGGATGGGTCTACATCACCTGGGTTGCCGGTGAAGTGAAAGAGCCAAGGCGCAATGTGCCGCTGGCCATGGTTTTCGGAGTGTTGGCCGTGGGCGCGATCTACCTCGCGATGAATCTGGTCTATGTCTACGCGCTGCCCCTTGGCGAAGTGGCCAAGTACGAAACGATTGCCCACCAGGCAGCAGCCGTTCTGTTTTCGCCCGGCGCAGCAAATTGGCTTTCCGCCATGATCGCGATTTCCTGTTTCAGCGCAGCGGCGACGTGCACGCTTTCCGGCGCGCGCGTTTATCTGGCGATGGCCCAGGACGGCGTTTTCTTCCGGCGCATGGCGGTCATCCATCCCAAGTGGCGCACCCCCGCCTTCAGCCTGATCGGACAGGGCATCTGGGCCGCGCTTCTCACCATGACCGGACGCTACGACCAGCTCTACACCTACGTCATCTTCGGCATGGTGCTCCGGGAATCTACGTTCTGGTAGGAGTCGCGTGGACGCTGAATACGATTGTCACCCGCCCCACCGAAGCGTTCTGGGGCGCAACCATCGTGGCGGCAGGCGTGCCTGGATATCTTTTCTGGAAGTGGAAAAACCGGAGGGCCGTTTAGGCTTCCTAGTCCCGCTGCTTCAAAGCTAGCTTTGCGGTGAGCTTTCCAGGTCGCCTCCCTTAACTTGAAACATCGAGACCTTATTCGCAAGAATCGCCTGTATACCGCGCTCGCGCCAATGCTCCGGGGCGGAGCCCAGATCCGCGGCCCAAATTGGCGATCCATTCATCCGATATAGATCTGATAACTCGGATCCACAGTCCTTCAAGAATTGTTCCACTGGAACGCCGATCACATCGAAAATGATGTTGCTTCCCAGCGCGTCCTTCTCGAAATGGTAGGCTTGAACTTCCTCGAAAATCATATTCGTGAACTCCGGCGGGGTGCTATCTCGGAATTCAGTCCGAAGCGTGACCGTCCGCTTCTCGCAGTGAACTTCGTAAGAAATGAGCAGATTATCGTGAACGGAAAGCGGCATCGCTACACCGGCGTCGCCGTCTTCCTCTTCGGATTAAAAAACGGCAGCGGAACCACCGTCGCGGTCGTCTTCCGGCGCTGCGCCTCGATGGTTAATTCCATTTGAAGTTTCGTTCCGTTCTTTGCATACTCCGTGCTCACGCTGGCGAGCGCGATCAACTTCTTCAGCAGCGGAGAAAACGCCGTCGTAGTAGCCTTCCCCACCTGCTTGTCACCCGAGTAAACCGGAACCGCAACCCGCGATGCCTGGCTGGGTGCCGCCGGAGAGAGCCCAAATTTATCGAACTGCTCTTCCACCTCCACCCAATCCACTTCCAGCCCGACCAACTGTCTCGCTACTCCCTGCTGGTTGTCCCGCGCCAGGGCGCGCTTGCCGATGAAGGTTTCTTTATCCAGATGCACCATTTTTCCGAAGCCGAGTTCATAGGGCGAAAATTTCTGCGACGCAATCAGCGCCTTTTTCGAGCTGATGTAATCGACCTCAATCAGCAGAAGCCCAGCCTCCACGCGCGATACATCCAGCGCCAGCATTCCGGCCGCGTGAATGTCGAACTGCTTCCCCTTTTCCATCAATGCGTCCCAGACCTTCACCGCTTCATTCCACGGGATCCAGATCTCATATCCGAGATCGCCCGTGTATCCCGTGCGTGAGATATCAACGGAAACGCCCGCGATCTTGCCACTCGTCTTGCGGAAATATTTCAGGTTGGCGATGTCAGCTTCAGCGACCGTCTTCAGCAGTTTCGCTGACGCAGGTCCCTGCAACGCGAGCGCCGCAGTCTGCTCCGAAATGTCCTCGATCTGAACGTCCATGTTCAGGCCATTCTGCCGGAACCAGCGCAGGCTGGGATCGGCCGCCGTCCAGCGATACTTGTTTTCTTCCAGGCGCGTGATCGTCCCATCGTCGATGACTTTCCCGTCTTCATCGCACCAGCAGGCATAAATCACTTGCCCCACAGCCACTTTGCCAATGTCGCGCGTGATCACGCGATTCACCAGTTTGGTCGCGTCTTTCCCCGTGATCAGGTATTTGTAGAGCGGCGAGATATCGATCAGCGCGCAGGCATTGCGGATCGCGTTGTACTCGTGCTCGTGGTGCACCTCATACACGCTGACCGTGTAGTACCCCGACCACTCGCGGTAATTCAGGCTCTGGCAGAGCGCAAACGTTCTCTCGTGAAAAGCGGTTCCGATAGGCACGGCGATCCTCGCTCTAAATCTTCCTCTGTGTTCCTCGAAATCTCGAGTGAGTCTCACCTTTCGGCGAGACACCGGACGAAATGAAACGCAATTAGGGATTCCGAAATCCCGAAGGCTGGATTATATGCAGCGGCATTGGCGCGGGGCAAGCAGTGCGTTGCAATGACTGCGAGTCAGCGATTGCGTGTAAGTGGAGACAAAATGGTAGTTTCTCGATAAAATGACGAGTCACTTTCCGCTGGGCTTACCGCGCAATCTAGGTCAACTTATGGCAAGCGTTTCGAATGGCAAGAAGTACGACGTTATTGTCGTGGGCGGAGGCCACAACGGCCTCACCAACGCCGCCTACCTGGCAAAAGCGGGAAAGAAAGTTCTCGTCCTCGAGCGGCGTCACGTGCTCGGTGGCGCGGCCTGCACGGAAGAAGTCTTTCCCGGCTTCCGGTTCTCCGTCTGCTCCTATGTCGTCTCCCTGCTGCGTCCGGAAATTATTCGCGACCTCGATCTGCCCCGCCACGGGTTGGAGATCCTGCCGCTCGACGGCACGTTCACTCCCATGCCCAACGGAGACTACCTCTGGCGCGTGAACGACCACGGCAAGACCCACCGTGAAATCGCCCGCCACTCGCGCGTCGACGCGGAAGCCTACGACGAGTTCGGTAAAGCGATGCAGGCCATGTGCCGCTTCGTGAAGCCGATCCTAAGCATGATTCCGCCCGACCCGTCGACTTTGAACCCGAGAGAACTGATGAAGCTGCTTTTTATCGGGCGGCGTTTTCAGGGCATGTCGAGCGAAGACAAGTACAACCAGGTGCAGTTGATGACCATGAGCGCCATCGACTTCCTCGATCAGTGGTTCGAGACCGACGTGCTCAAGGCGACCATGTCGGCATCGGGCATTATCGGCACGTTCCTGGGTGTGCGCTCGCCGGGCACGGCTTATGTTTTGCTTCATCACTACATGGGCGAGATTGACGGCGCATTCCGTGCCTGGGGATTTGCGCGCGGCGGGACCGGAGCCATCTCCGAAGCAATCGCCGGCGCGGCCCGCGAAGCCGGAGTGGAGATTCGCACACAAGCCGCCATCGCCAGAATCATGGTGAAGAACGGACGCGCTTATGGCGTGGCCCTGGCCAACGGCGACGAGATCTTGGCCGACGTGATTTCCTCCAGCGTCGATCCCCGCCTGACCTTCACCAAAATGATCGAGCCCGGCCACCTGCCCGATGAATTCATGGAAGGCGTCCGGCGCTACAAGTTTCGTGGCTCGTCCGGAAAAGTAAACATGGCGCTCGACGGCCTGCCCAATTTCAAATGCATGCCCGGCGTCGGCGCGCACCTGCGCGGCGCGATGTCGATTTCACCCAGCGTCGAGTACATGGAGAAAGCCTACGACGAGGCCAAATATGGCCACTGGTCGTCCCATCCATACATTGACATGGTGATTCCCACTCTTACCGACACGTCTCTCGCGCCGCCAGGGAAACACATCCTGTCTTGCTTCGTGCAGTACGCGCCCTACAAGCTCGCGCCCGGCCTCGATTGGGACACGGAAAAAGAAAAATTCGGCGACAACGTCGTCAACGCCGTCGCGCAATATGCGCCCAATATCAAAGACATCATCCTGCATCGCCAGGTAGTGACTCCGCTCGATCTGGAGCGCGAATGGGGCCTGAGCGAGGGCAATATTTTTCAGGGCGAACTCTCACTCGAGCAGTTATTTTTTCTGCGGCCCGTGGCGGGATGGGCCCAGTTCCGATCTCCTATAAAGAATTTATACATGTGCGGATCAGCCACGCATCCCGGCGGAGGCATCATGGGCGCACCCGGCCGTCTAGCCGCATTGGAAATCCTCAAAGACGGGAAGGCCGCATAAACATGGCCGAAATGCGCGACGTCCTCATCATCGGTGGCGGACACAACGGTCTCGTCACCGCCTTCTACCTCGCCAAGGCGGGATTCAAGCCGTTAGTTCTCGAAGGCCGCGCGCAAGTCGGCGGCTGCGCGATCACCGACGAATTTCATCCCGGCTTTCGCTGCTCCACGCTCGCGCACAACACCGGCCCTTTGCATCCGGGTGTAATGCGCGATATGCAATTGGCGCGTCACGGCCTGAAACTGGTCACGCCCGAAGTCAACACCGTGTCGTTGACTCCGGATGGCCGCGCGCTCGTTTTGTATTCTGACGCAAAGAAAGCCGCGCAGGAAATCGGGCAGTGGTCGGCGAAAGACGCCACCGCATACGGAGACTTCGGCGCGGCTCTCGCCAAGATCGGAAAGGTCATTGGCGAGGCGCTCGCGCTCACTCCCCC
>JBEKOW010000405.1:0-9068 GCA_049521375.1 Terriglobales bacterium | reverse complement strand
AACCGGTGGACGTACTCTGGTGCCTCCGGTACACAGATCATCGGCACTGGCGGTACGATCTCCGCTTCCGCTACTTCGGCGTATGTCGCAACAAGCCCGGTCGCGGCCGGGACTGCTCTACCCGGCACGTCTCCGTGGGTCATGATGGCACAGGCAGGGACGAATGGCAGCAACGGTCTCAATGGGGCGGTTGGTCCACAAGGACCGCAGGGAATTGAGGGTCTACCCGGAATGACGGGTCCGGCTGGGCCTGCTGGTCCTGCTGGGTCCGCTGGACCGCAGGGACCTTCGGGCCCGATTGGGCCACAGGGGCAAGAGGGTAAAGGGGGAGGGACTCCTCCGGGGCATGTAGCGCTCCTGCAATGGTGGAGCAGTCTAACCTATTCTGTGGAGGCCAACCCCTACGGTGTGGCCTTCGACGGAACTAACGTTTGGGTGGTGAACGGCGCCAGCGCCACGGTCACCAAGCTCCGAGCCAGCAATGGTGCGGTCGTGGGCTCCTACCCTGTCGGAAGCGGGGCCTACGGTATCGCCTTCGACGGAACCAACATCTGGGTGGGGAACTCCTTTGGCAACACTGTCACCGAGCTGCTGGCCAGCACCGGCGCGATGGTCGGCACTTACGCTGCGGGGAGCAAGCCTACCGGTGTGGCCTTCGACGGAACCAACATTTGGGTGGCGGACTACGACGGAAACACCGTCACCGAGCTGCTGGCCAGCACCGGCGCGATGGTCGGCACCTATCCCGTCGGAAGCCAACCTATCGGTATCGCCTTCGACGGAACCAACATCTGGGTGGCGAACAGCGGCAGCGGCAGCGTCACCGCGCTGCTGGCGAGCAGCGGTGCCATGGCAGGCACCTATTCTGTGGGAGGCAATCCCCAAAGTGTAGCCTTCGACGGAACCAACATCTGGGTGACGAATGGCAGCAACAGTGTCATCAAGCTGCTGGCCGGCACGGGCGCGTTGGTCGGCGCATATACCGTGGGAAGCCAACCGAACGGCGTGGCCTTTGACGGCACCGACATTTGGGTGGCGAATAGCGCTAGCAACACCGTCACCAAACTGCTAGCCAGCACGGGCGCGGTGATCGGCACTTATTCTGTGGGAGGGGTCAATCTCCAAGGCGTGGCCTTCGACGGAAGCAACATCTGGGTGGTGGGTACTGGGAGCAACACAGTCAGCAAGCTTCCAGCCTTCTGACACAGAGCACTCGGTGTCCTGTGCTGTGAACCGTTGCGTGGATGGGTGGTGGTATCTGATCCCGAAAACACCGCGGGAACGAAGTGCGGTTTTGGTGGGCGTTAGAAATCTCTTCCCAAAACTGTCCCTTTCGACCTGCATAAACATTGGGTCTCGCCATGGCCATCTGAGACGTTAGAAAAGTGTAGTTTTCGAAGCAGGTATGCGCCTGGACAAATTTAGCCAGCCGTTGCTTTTGAACCGGCAACTCTGCGAGTAAAGGACAGGAATCACTCGAGATTCAGCGATTCAGGGCCGGATCAGGCGCGTGAATCAACGCGTGCTGAATGAGGCACTCAAGGTGGTCGCCTACGCGATGAATGCGCCGGCTTTTTTAGCGGCACGCGATTCCTGAGACCGATTGTCTTAAGCACTAGTTGAAAATCATTTCGCCGCTATCTCCGGCGAGCTATTCTTCTCGTCGTCAGAGATGCTGTAACGCTGACAGAGTTTTACGGCATTTTCCACACATCGGAATTGGTTTTGAATCGGGCTCCGGTAGATAGTGACTTTCCTGCCTGCGTCATATCGTCGGAGTCGACGGCCTGAACGACAATCGGAACGTAAGCATTCCGAAGTGCTTTCCAGCCGTCCTTGTCACACCCAGTGGCTAGTTTCTTTGTCCACTTGATCGATAGACCGGCATCAAATTCGCCAAGCCAGCAGTAGTCGTTAAGCCTTCCTGTCGACGAAGCCTTCCATGCCCGGCCGCCCACCACTTATCCTGAAGCTGTTGTTCTGGACTTTCTACGCTGCTGAAAGTGCCCCACCCTTTGGGAGGTGTCTAAAGGGTGGAGCCTCCCTTACTATTTCGTTGAGGCCTTCAGTTTGGCCGCCTGTTGTTCCTGCAGCTTCAGAATCCTCGGATCTTGCTTCTGCAGCTTCGGAGCTTGCTGCAGCTTCGGAGTTTTCGGATGGTGCGCCAACGCGATGGATTTCTCGGGGGGCGCACCGAAGAGTTCCGGATGCAGATACAGTCCCTGGTCGGCCGGCTCCTTGGACACTTCCACTGGAATGCGGTTCGCGTTCGCCCACGCGTCTTGCCGGATGCCAGTTACTTGCCAGGAAACTTTCACGTTTGGCTTGTCTGTCTTGATAGTGAATTGGTTGTTGGAAACCTCGCTTACCACCATGGCTTGGGCGAACTGACCGATCACCGTGAGTTGATAACGGAAGTCTCTGTTGAGCGCCTCGAACCAATCTGGCAAGGTGACGGTTGCCAGGCCGGAGCCGTCCGTCGTGACGGTGCCATCATAAATGTTTTTCATATCCGGCGATTCCACGAAAGAGTGGTAGAGGTACTTGTTTTCCGGATCGAGCGGGTGATCGATTTTGAACGACCCGCCAGCTTTGGAGAGGGTGCCGTCGACGTCGACATTGCCAAGGAAAAACGCGGCATAGCTTCCGGTATGCTGGTTCGCGGCAAAAAGAGCGTCCCCAGTTGAGGTATTGTAAAATCCTCCACCGACGCCGGTGCCCTGGGACTCACCGTACACGCCCCAACCGCCCGAGCTGTCATAGGTGATGCCTTGCACTCCGGCGTAGCCGGAGCCGGACACCCCGTAGTAACCGATCCCGTATACTCCGATACCGCCCCCCGATGCTGTGTTATTTCCCAACACGCCATACGCTGAGGTGCTGTCGGCGTCGCCTTCCACACCAGTGCCGCTTAGGCTTAGTCCGTTGACCCCTTCGCCGCTTTCACTGAAACCAGAGACTCCATCGTTGCTGGCGCTACCCCCGCTGACTCCCGGAAAGGTAATGCTTCCGCCGTAAACTCCAAAGCCAGAGTTGCTTTGTCCGAAAACCCCGTAGCCATCGCCTGTATCCACGCCCGAGACTCCCTGACCGTTGAAGCTCTTGCCTGCTATGGCGCTCGCCCCCGGGGTGAGGAATGTGGCGGTGAGGGTCCCATTCACCGTCTGATTGGCAGTGAATGTGTTAACCGCGGCGAGCTGGGCATAGGCCGCATTGAGCGCGGTCGTGTTCAGGTTCAACGTCACATTGCCGCTGGTGCCGCCGCCGGTCAGGTCCGTTCCAGCAGTCACTCCTGTGATCGTTCCACTTCCTGAGGAATTCGCGCACGCCCATGCCGTGCCATTCCACTGCAATACCTGACTCGCCGCGCAGCTATTGGTCAGCGACAGGTTGAGCGTGCCACTGGTGCCGCCGCCGGTCAAACCGCTGCCGCTCCCGGTGGTCACGCCCGTGATCGTTCCATCGCCTCCGGCGAAGGCAAGGTCCAACTCTGCCGGGTGACTCGTGGTCGTGTTCTCCTTGCTATCGAAGCTGACGCCGAAGGAGCCGTTGGCCACCAAGGCAATGCCGTTGTTGGTCTCGCTGCCGCTCAACCATGCCTGCACTGCCGGCGTCACGTTGATCAGGATGTATTGATTCTTGTCCGCCGCGGTGATGGCCACATTGGAAGCGATCGTCGCTCCGACCGGCGGAGCGTTGCTGCCATCAATCGTGCTCTCGGTCCAGGCGCCGTTAACGTAGTCCACGTTGAAGTTGCCCGCCGTCGACACGGCATTGACATAGAGTTTCAGCGTCGCCTGGCTGACGCTGGCCGTGGCGGGAATCGATGCCAGATTGAATTGAATGTAGGTGATCTCGGTCGCACCATTGACGTCGAGCAGCACATTCGCTCCGTACTTGGTGGAGGGATCGGAAGTGTTGGTAAAAGCGTCGCCGCTAGGCGTGATCTGCGCGTAGGCCCCGATGCCGGAAAGCACGCCAAGAACTAGAACCACTGCTGACAGAAACTGCGCTTTTCGATTTTTCATGACTATCCTCCAGGGGTTATCCCCAAAGTTTTGCCTCCTACTGCTCCCCTTGTCTCTAACAGCGCAAAATCGCGAGAGATTTGATCACTCCGTACAAAAACTAATTTCGGCGGAGATGGGGTTGCACACTGCTTCAACTCCGCCCTTAAATCCTGCCGTTCTGGCCGCTGCACGTCGCGAACGCGAACGTTCCACGGCATATCGGTGGGCGAAAATATGACCTCCAGCCCAGCGTCGACGCAATGCTTGTGCATCTCGTCCGCGTCGTTCACCCAGCCCGACATCCAGATGCCCCGGTTGACCGCTTTGTCTTCATTGTTGCTGAAAGGTGGTGGTGCTCGCGCCGCGGGGGCTGGCCGGGTCCATCTGAAGTCTTTACTCTCGAGGGTGCCCGCAGCTTCGGCGCAGGAAAAATCCCGGCCCGAGCTTACAAAAGCGAATAGGCGCGGCTTGATTTCGCTGCGCCCGATCGGAGATCAACCGTCATTGGCCCCGCGATTGCCCCGGCAACTTCAGATGAGCTGCAGCGCCCGCTTTGCCGGCGACACTAGCGCCGGCGCAAGTCCCGTTATCGACGTCGAAGAACAAGCCGACATAGGTGTTGCCGCCAGTGAATCCGGCGGGGGCGTTCCCATATCCATCAAACGCATCCATGATAGTGTTCGAATTCACCCGGCTGGAACTTATGTTGTTGCAGCGGAGATTGATTCCTATCCCATCACTGTCGTCTGAGGAGGCAGACTTCACGGTCCTGATTGTGTTGTTCTCGACTATCGACTTTGTCAGAGTAGGCGCGCTCACGTCTATACCGTCCGTGATCGCGCTGTAGATCTTGTTGGATGTTACCGACACGCCATCGGCGGCTAACTCGATTCCAATTTGACTGCCGAGGAGCGTGTTGCCCGTAATTGATCCGGTCGGCGCAAAAGCAAAGATTCCAGTATCGCCGACGCCGCTCACAATATTGCCGGTGACCGTGGGGTCGGTACCCTGCTCCACCACGATGTTATTTGTACCTTCGGCGTCCGAAGAAACCACATTGTTCTTTATCGTCACGGTGAGATCCGGCGCCACTGTCTCGCCCAAGGCCAAGATGCCTCCCCCAGTAAAATCGTGCACGCTGGAGTTCTCCACCGTGACCGATGGCTTGGAACCGCCACCCTGGATCCACATTCCCACGCCGTAGACGCTGGTTGCCCCGCCGCTGGTATTCTGCGCCGATGTGGTCACCTGGTTGATCGTTCCCGAGGAATTGTTATAGAGGACCCCGACAAAAATACTGTCATTTGTGGCGAAACCCACGCCGTTCACATTCAGGTTTGTCAGATTTACGGCGCCGCCGCTCACGTCATTGACATAAACCTGAGCGATTGCGGGTTCGGGCTCGGCCTCCACGGTAACGCTGGCGTTGACCGTGTAACCGGATGGAAGTTCGATTTGCGCCAGGGATCCATTGCCCTCCGCGATGCCTTCGAGCGTGACCGGACGGCTAATCGTGATCTGCTCTAAGTAGGTCCCGGGACAGACCTCGACCGTGTTGGGAGCCGGAGAGGCATCGAGGGCAGACTGGATGGTTGAGAACTGGGTGCCGCTCTTGCAGGTTCCTACGATGTAGGTGACACTGGCGGCGCTCATCTCTTGGGCGCCGAAGGCCAATGCCAACGCCGAGAACCAGACCGCGAGATTGAGGATTGCTGGCGAGTGTGTACGGGACATAAGACCCTCCATTGCCGGCATTTAAAAGCGCCAGCTCTTTAAGCTCGGAGCAAAGAACTTCGCGTTCTCTGAAGTTCTTCCTTCCTTGTCTCTAACAGCGCAAAATC
This sequence comes from Terriglobales bacterium, assembly GCA_049521375.1. GTDB lineage: Bacteria > Acidobacteriota > Terriglobia > Terriglobales > Acidobacteriaceae > Acidiflorens. Next base: position 3,217 of record JBEKOW010000405.1, on the reverse strand, counting down.
GCGAGAGATTTGATCACGGGCTGCAGCATGCAAAGTTCAGCCGCGACAAAAAGGCCGTAACCTGTTGTTTCCCATAGACCTTTTCGCGTTGACAGGCACCGTTGGAATGGATACGCTGGGTTCCCAATTCTAGGAGCTTTGCCTTGCCGCACAAGCCTTCGAGCCAGATCACTCAGTTACTGCAAGGCTGGCGGGCTGGCGACCAAACAGCACTCGACGCGCTACTGCCACTCGTTTACAGCGAATTGCGGCGACTGGCGCACTTTCACTTACGCAAGGAACGGCAGGACCACACCTTGCAGAGTGCCGCCTTGGTGCACGAAGCCTACTTACGGATGGTCGGAGTGGAACCACCCGTGTGGGAAGGACGTACACACTTCTTCGCGATTGCGTCGCAGCTCATGCGGCAAATTCTGGTGGATTACGCGCGCCGACGAGGCGCAGGAAAGCGCGGCGGCAGCGTTTGCATGCTCTCGCTGCAGGATGTGAGCGAGAAAGCTCGTGGCCCAGAAATGGACATCGTCGCTTTGGACGATGCGCTGCGGAGACTGTCGGAAATCGATCCGCGCCAGAGTCGAATCGTGGAAATGCGCTTTTTTAGCGGGCTGACGCTGGAAGAAATTTCCGCGGCTTTAAGCATCGGTTCGGCGACTGTCCAACGCGATTGGACAGCGGCGCGAGCCTGGCTGCATCGGGAGATTTCCCGAGAGTCTCGCCGATGAGTGGGGACGGGCGGGAGCGAACCAACCAGATGCTGGAAAAAGTGCTCAAGGGGCCGGCGACCGGAGCCGTTCGCGACTGGACGGCTGCACGCGCCCGGCTCCAGGCGAAATGAACCGTGGAAGTTTCGATGGACACTGACCGCTGGAAACAGATCTGCGACCTGCTGCATGCCGTCCTCGAACGGCCGGAGCAAGAGCAGGAGAAGTATCTCCGCCAGGTCTGTGACGGCGACGCGGCGTTGCTCGAAGAAGTGCACTCGCTGCTTGCGGCTCATCGCGGAGCCGGAAGCTTTCTGGATGCGCCAGCTTTCAGCCCTGCCGACATGCCTACCCAGACGACAGGCGCAGCCCCAATTGGAGGGACTATTAGGTCCATGGTGGGTGAGACCGTTTCTCACTATCGCGTGCTAAGCCAACTGGGCAGCGGCGGCATGGGCATTGTATATGAGGCGGAAGACATCAAACTGGGCCGTCGCGTAGCCATGAAGTTTCTGCCCGAGGTTGCCAGCGATCGGACTGCATTTGAGCGCATGCAGCGCGAGGCCAGATCCGCGTCGGCTCTCGACCACCCGAATATCTGTTCGATCTACGAACTGGGCGAACATGACGGGCGGCCCTTCATCGTGATGCAACTTCTCGAGGGCGAAACCCTAAGGCAGTGGATCGAAAGTAGCTCCGAAATGGAGAAGCAGTCCCGGTTACGCGGGGCAATGGACCTGGCGATCCAGATCACGCGTGGGCTGGAGGCGGCACATCAAAAGAACATTATTCATCGCGATGTCAAGCCGGAGAACATCTTTGTCACCGTCCGCGGCGAAGTAAAGATTCTGGACTTTGGTCTGGCAAAGGTGATGGAACCCATGAAAGAACCAGCCCTTCAAAATGACCTCACGGCTGATACCGTGGGACCTGGAGAAGAGGCCCTCACTTTGACCCGGACGGGCGCGAAGATGGGGACTGCTTTCTACATGTCGCCCGAGCAGATACGGGGCGAGAAGCTGGATGCGAGGAGCGATCTGTTCTCGCTCGGCCTTGTGTTATTTGAGATGCTGACAGGCCGGCGCGCCTTTAAAGGGAGTACTGGCGCCGACGTTCATGACGCCGTACTGCATGGCTCTCCGGCCCCGGTGCGACAACTGAACCCCGCGGTTCCTTCCGGCGTCGAGAAGGTCATCCGGCGCAGCTTGGAAAGGGATCGGGACCGCCGTTACCAATCTGCAAAGGAATTGCACGCTGATCTGGAACGCCTGAACCTCCGTCGTTCGCCGGCCCTGGGCGGAGTCGGCGCCTGGGTCGCTACCGGTTTCCTGCTCTTGGCACTCGTCGCGATTGGGGCAAACGTCGGCGGCCTTCGCGATCGAGTCTTACGCCGCCCGGTATCCAACGATGCGGCCCAGCAATCGAAACAACGCACGGCGGTGGCCGTTCTCGGCTTCAAGAATCTTTCGGGCAGGGATGACGAAGCCTGGATTTCGACCGCGCTCTCTGAGATGCTGGACGCACAACTGTCCGCCGGGCAGGAACTCCGCGTGGTTTCCAGCGAAGATGTTGCGAGCATGAAGATCGATCTTTCCCTGCCCGCCGCCGACAGCTACAGCCGGGATACGTTGCAAAAGATTCGCGCTCATCTGGGGAGCGACATCGTTGTGCTCGGCTCCTATCTTGATACTGGGAAAGATACCGGCGGGAAGATCCGGGTTGATATACGTTTGCAAGACGCCAGAGAGGGCGAGACTATTGCTGCGATTTCGCAAGATGGAAACGAAGCCAGTCTTCCCGAGCTGGTAACCCAGAGCGGCACCAGCTTGCGCCAGAAGTTGGGAATCGCCGATGTTTCGGCCACGGAGGCATCGCAAGTGGCCGCTTCCACTTCGGCCAGCCCGGAGGCTACTCGTTTGTATGCGGAAGGACTGGCGAAACTGCAAGCTTATGAAGCTCTGGCGGCCCGAGATCTGCTGGAAAGGGCGATCGCAGCCGACCAGAACTACGCGCTCTCGCATGCGGCTTTGGCTCAGGCTTGGTCCCAGCTCGGCTACGACAAGAAAGCCGAAGAAGAGGCTAAGAAGGCGTTCGATCTGTCGGGCAATTTGACGCGCGAGCAGCATCTTTCCGTCGAGGGGCGCTATCGCGAGTTTGCTCACGACTTCCCCTCCGCCATAGAAATCTATCGCACATTAAGAAACTTCTTTCCCGACAATCTTGACTACGGGTTGCGCCTGGCGTCAGCGCAGACGAAGGCCGGACATCCCAAGGACTCACTGGACACCATTGCGCGAGTGCGATCCTTGCCCAAACCGCTAAGCGACGATGCCCGCATTGATCTGGAAGAGGCTTCGGCTCAGAGCGCCGCGGGCAATTTCAGAGGATGCCAAGAAGCGGCGGCCACAGCGGCCGCGAAAGCGAAGGCACAAGGCTCGCGCATGCTTCAGGTGCAGGCAGCCGATGCTGAAGCGTTCGCATGGGACCGGCTGGGCGATCTGAATAAGGCGGTGCAG
>JBEKOW010000404.1:0-5597 GCA_049521375.1 Terriglobales bacterium | reverse complement strand
GTATTTGGAATACTCTCTCCCTGGTTCAGTCACTTGTTAGGAAGCTCGGATTTCGACGGGATGCGGCGCGTCTTCTCTTTTTCGACGAGGGTCGCGGTTTCGATCTCCACCATAGTCGCGGCGGCGCTTCTGCTCTACGGACGCCCGTTTATCGCATTGTGGATGGGCGCGGCCTATGCCGATGCGTACTTACCTTTAGTCATTCTGGTTGCAGCCTTTTATTTTGACGTGGCGCAGTTGCCTTCCAGTTCGTATTTGTTGGGTATTTCCAAACACCGCTTTCTGGCCCGCCTCACCTTAGCCGAAGCGCTGGCTAACTTCGGGCTAAGTATCACTTGGGCTCGCCATTATGGAATGTTGGGCGTCGCCTTGGGCACGTTTGTACCCATGTTTATTGCGAAAGTGTTTGTCCAGCCGGCATACGTTTGCCGAGCGCTGAATCTGCCCATGGCAGATTATTTTGTGAAGCTTGTCGGTCGTCCTTTCATGGTTGCCGGCCTCAGCTCCATACTTGCATGGGCACTGTTGTTCAGGAGGCTTCATTTCTCAAACATGGCGACGCTTGGGGCAGCGATTTCTTGCCAGGTGTTGATAAGCACTTTGGCAACGCTTTTCTTCGCATTCAACGGCGGAGAGAGGCAATCTGTTCTCAGCAGGGTCTTGCCGTGGATCGGCATGTCCCGTCTGGTAGAGGAGACACCGACCCGATAGAGGTACTCAACCTCAGCCCCTGGGATGTGGAATGCGAAGCGGGTCTCAAATGTTTAAAGTTTCGGTCATCATTCCGACTTACAACCGGGCCACCCTCGTGGTCGGAGCCATGGAGAGTGCAATCGGTCAGACTCATCCCGTTCATGAGGTTATCGTCGTCGACGATGGTTCAACGGATCGTACGGAGGAGCAGGTGGGTACTTTCGCCGGTTCCAGGGCTCGTCACCGCACCTCCGTGGTCTATCTGCGCCAACCCCAGTCAGGCGCTTCCGTGGCACGGAATACTGGCATCGCGGCCGCCAAAGGGGATTGGATAGCCTTCTTGGATTCGGATGACGGCTGGCTGCCCAATAAGTTAGAACTGCAATTTCAGGCAATTAGCGCTTGCGCCGGTTCCTGTGGCGCCTGCGTAACCGACGCCTCTTATATCAACAATAGCCTGTTGAAGCAGAGCGCCTTCCGGCTCGCCGGTGTGCACTTTCGCAGCCCGTCCGGGCTTTGGCCTAATGCCGCCGCGAGCATAGCCTCCGGGCACAACGGGATGTACCTCCAAACTTTGGTCGTTCAAAGCGAAATCGCCCGGAGCCTCGGCGGGTTCGATACCTCGCTTCGCCTGAGTGAGGATACAGATTTTCTGTTTCGCGTGGCTTGTCATACTGGAATCTGTTACGTCGACAATGTTTTGGTGCAGATCGATCGAACGTCAGACCGGGAAGTAGGCCTGATTGAGTTGGCCAGAGGTGAACTTTTTCGGCTTCAGACTTGCCAACAGTTGTTTGAAAAATGGTTGGCGGAAGACGGAAGTTCCTTACCGGGTGTGCGGGAAGGTATTACGCGACAACTCCAGGCCCTTTACACTGCGTGGGCGAGTTGGCATCTGCTTAACGGGGACCGCAAGAAAGCCTTGGATGCACTGTCCCAAGCTCTCCGGTACAAGTTGACGCTTAGGACCGCTTCAAAATGGCTACTGACCAAGTGGGCTCCGGAATTTACGAAGACCCTGATCCTGAAGAGGCGGCGGGCACTTCCTGCTGAGATTTTGTTTTGACTTGCTCGCGAGAAATTTGTAAATGCGAATCACATTCTTGATGCCCCGCTACCCGTGGGGTCCCTCGGGCGGCTATAAAGTCGTGTATGAATACGCGAACGGACTAGTGAGCCGAGGGCACGAGGTCACGGTGGTTCACCCCCGGCGCTTGAAGTATGCAGTTCTTCCGGAGCGGTTAACACTAAGAAACAGGCTTAGAAGGGCGAGGACGTGGATGAGTGACCTGGGTTCAAGCCCTCGAGTCAACTGGCACACCATAGACGGTAGAGTCAAAATGAGGTTCGTGGAAGATTCCTCCGCTGAGTTCATTCCCGATGGTGAAGCGGTGTTTGCAACGTCTTGGCAAACGGTGGAGTCGGTGATGCGGTGTCCGCCATCCCGCGGCGCTAAGTTTTATTTGATTCAGGGTTATGAAATTTGGGATGGACATAGAGAGCTAGTGGATGCGACGTGGCGATCCCCCCTACGCAAAGTCGTAATATCAAAGTGGTTGCTGGATGTCGGTAAAGAACTCCGTGCCCACGAAGTTGAGTATATTCCCAACGGCATCGATGACCGAGTCTACCGTCTATGCCAACCGTTCGAAACACGTCCGCTTCAGGTTGCTATGGCGTACTCTGCGTTGTCGGTCAAAGGCGCGGTGGACGGAATCAAGGCGCTCACAATTGCGCGCGCAAGATATCCTGAGATGAAAGCTGTTTTGTTCGGAAAGGAATCCCCTCCGCGATGGATTCCGAAGTGGATAAAGTACTATCGCGCTCCTTCGCAGAGCGTTATCGTAAACGAAATCTATAACGGCTCTCGAGTTTTTCTCAATTCCAGCTTGACCGAGGGTTTTGCCCTACCACCGGCGGAAGCGGCATTGTGTGGTTGCGCCATCGTGGCGACCGATAGCGGTGGTATCCGGGATTATGTGGAGGACGGCGTTACAGGTCTGCTCTCGGCTCCTCGAAATCCGGAGCTTCTTGCCGAAAATCTATCGCTTTTGCTGAGCAATCCAGATCTATGTGAGCAATTGGCGAAGGCAGGATCTCAATCCGTCAAGCGGTTCAGTTGGGAACAAAGCACAAATCTCCTTGAAGCGCTTATTTGCAAAGAAGCCGAGAAGCGTGAAAGAAGAGAAGACGAGGAGGACGGAGTAAGAATCGAGTCTTCCCCGCGCCTGCTATGAACACACGCTATGACATGCCGGAGAATTATTACTTCGGCGGCGGGGGCGATACTTTCGTCACGCCGCTGGCGTTGGCCGGCCTGCTGCTGGCGATCTTCCTAATTCTTTGGGTGCCGCGGCGTTACTTGCTGGTGCCGCTTCTGGCGGCCGGTTTGCTTCTGCCCTCTGGCGTCACCGTGGTGGTCGCCGGGCTGCACTTTCAAGCGATCCGGCTGGTTCTGGCCGCCGGTGTTCTGCGTTTCTTTCTGCGCCGGGACATCAAACTGCCCCGGTCGAACATCCTCGACAAGCTGATTTTGTGCTGGGCCTTCAGCAACGCGATTACGTTCTGCATCCTTTGGGGCGGCATGGGAGCGGTCACCAACCGGCTGGGCTTTCTGTGGACCACGCTCGGCAGCTATCTTCTAACGCGCCTGCTGATTCGCGACAAGGACGAACTGGTGCTGGCCATAAAGACGCTCGCGGGCGTGATGCTGGTCATCGCCCCGGCCATGGCCTACGAACACGTTACGCGGCACAATCTGTTTTCGCTTCTGGGAGCGGCAGAGCTGGCCAATGTGCGCGAGGGTGCGATCCGAGCGACTGGGCCTTTTGCTCATCCCATCATCGCGGGCACGGTGGGTGGCATGTTGATGCCGGTTTTTGCCGGGCTGTGGTGGCAGAGCAAGCGCGACCGGGTGTTCATGGGGTTTGGAATTGCGGCTTCGACGGCGATGGCGATGGCCTCCGCATCAAGCACTCCGATCATGACCTACGCGGCGGGAGTGCTGGCGCTGCTGTTGTGGCCGGTACGGCACCGATTGCGCATCTATCGCTGGGTGGCGGTGCTTGCCATCTTCGTGCTGCATCTGGTGATGAAGGCTCCGGTATGGTTTTTGGTGGCGCGGGTCGGCGGCAGCCTCGGCGGCAGCGGCTATCACCGGGCCATGTTGATCGACAGTTTCATCCATCATTTCTACCAATGGTGGCTGGTGGGGACGCAGAACAATCCCAGCTGGGGCTACGACATGTGGGACGTGGATAACGCCTATGTGGCGGCGGGCGTCGGCGGCGGGCTGATCACGTTCTCATTATTTATTGCCGTCATGGTCTATGCTTTCAAAAGAGTCGGGCGGTCGCGCAAGCTGGCGCGCAAGTCGAGGCAGAATGAGCGTCTGGTGTGGGCGATCGGGGCCAGCCTTTTCGCCAACGCCGTGGGATTCTTCGGCATCGTATACTTCGATCAGAGCATTCTGGCCTGGTATTGCGTGCTGGCCATGGTTTCGGCTTCGGCAGCGCTGGTCGCCGACGGCAAACAACCTCCCGCAGAGATTCCGGGCGGCATCAAAAAAGGAGCGCCCGTCGAGGACTCCGCCGTGCCCCAGTACAGCTATCGCTGGGCCTAAACCCGAAGCGCACCCTGGAAAATTTGACCGCGAACTAGATCTTCCAGCTTTGATTTGCAAAACCGATCAGGAAAACCGATCCGCAAAATATGATTGCCGAAACCGCCAACTCCAAAGAGATCATCACCGGGAACATGGCTTCCGAAAAGGCGCCTGCGGCCAGAATGAATGCGGCCGAAACGGTTGCCGGAAAAATCGCGCAGGCCGACGTCTCCATCATCATCGTAACCTGGAATGGGAAGAAGTACGCCCTGGAGTGCCTCGATTCTCTGCGCGCCTTGCACTCCGAGCTTGCTCTCGAAATTATCGTAGTGGACAATGCCTCCAGCGACGGAACTCCCGACGCCATCGCGCAGCAATATCCGGAAGTGAAGTTGTTCCGCAATTCCGATAATCTGGGCTTTGCCAAGGCCAACAACATCGGAATCGCAGCCAGTTGTGGCGATTACGTGGCGCTGGTGAACTCCGACGTGGTGGTGCCGCCGGGCTGCCTGGAAAAGATGGTCGCTTACATGAAGGCCAGCCCCGAGATCGGCTTGCTCGGTCCCAAGATGCTCGGGCCCACGGGCGAGATTGGGCAGTCGGTCAACCGAATTCCCACCGTGTGGAATTATTTTTGCTTCGCTCTCGGCCTGCACTCGCTGGTGCCCGGCTCGAAGCTGTTCGGTGGCTATATCATGGCGGATTATGCTTACGACAAAACCGAAGACGTCGAAGTGCTGACCGGCTGGTTCTGGATGGTGCCGCGGCGCGCTCTCGAACAGGTAGGCGGCCTCGACGAGCGTTTTTTCATGTACGGCGAAGATCTCGACTGGAGTCACCGCTTCCTGAAAGCGGGGTGGCGCGTGGTTTTCTTTGCCGAGGCCGAGGCTTTGCACTACGGAGCGGCCAGCTCGGGCCAGGCTCCTACCCGCTTTTATGTCGAGATGGTGCGCGCCAATCTGCAATATTTCGAGAAGCACTATGGCCGGCTTGGCGGTTTCGGCTTCCGGTTTGCCACGGCGGTTCACGAAGTGGTGAGAATGGCCGCCTATGGCGCGCTGTATTGCTTTAGCCCGCGACGGCGAAAGACTGCCGCGCTCAAGGTTAGGCGAAGTCTTTCTTGCCTGCAGTGGCTGGCCAGCGGGTCGAGACAATCGCCCCAGGCGGACGGGAAGTAACCGAGGTTCCTGCGATCATGCCCGATGCTTACGTGCTGGTGACGGCGGCGTACAACGAAGAACGTTACATCGAACAAACCATTCGTTCGATCGTCTCGCAGAGCGTGCGCCCGGCGAAGTGG
>JBEKOW010000403.1:0-3747 GCA_049521375.1 Terriglobales bacterium | reverse complement strand
CGCGCCCGCTCGGCCAGAATATTCGGAGTCATGCGGTTGGATGGTTCGTTGACCAGGTCGCGCGTGAAGTTCTGCGCCTCCCCGACGATGCGTCCGGTCTCGAGCGCGCTCTGCAACCGCTTCGCGTCGCCCTGCGCAACAATGGTGACCGTGTCGATCTTGGGGTCGTTATTCTTGCGATCGCTCTTGTAGTAGCCGGGCTCGAACTCGCCGACAAAAGCGCCTTCCACCACGGCGCGCACCCCGTCCTCGGCCACCACGGCGGTTTCGGGGATGACGAAGGCAAAGTTGCGGATGCTCTTGCCTTTCAGAGTGCGGACGGCTGCACCCGCGAGTTTGCGCAGATCGGAGGCCGAAAATGTCTTTGCCTTGCCGCCTCCCAGCAGGAGCAGGCGCTTGGCCTTCAGATTGGCAGGGTGATGCAGCAGCGTAGTCTCGAAGCTCTTGCCAGTGACTTCGCCGCTGGCGATGACTTCCTGGGCAGCGTTGCGCAAAGCGGTATCGCTCGAGGCAACCTCGACGACGGGTTTGTCCTTTTCGCCCCGATCTTTTTCACTTCGATCGAGGACCACTGCCACCAGGCATTCGGTTTCGACTTGAGCGGGAGCGGAAGAAGAAAGATTCGAATTCATAGCTTGGAGTGATCTTTAAGTATCCACGGCGAAGCGGTCGATGTGCAAGAGGGCTTAGCGCTTCGGTAGCTGCTCAGCTTGAAGCGGCTTTGAAAAGGCACCGGCTTGCGACTGCGCCCTAAGCATCAAAAATTTTGTTGCGATTGAAGCCGAAGGACCACCGTGCCCTTATCTCGGCGCCTACGGCACGGGCGGCCGCAGTCCTCTACGCAACATTTTTTCCCAGGGCGCAAGGGCGGAATTTGGAAAAAGTGGGGGGTACCCCCCCTACCCCTAAAATCACTTAAGTCATTGATGGCACGATAGTTAAAGGCAAAGTATTCAAAATATTAGACTTACGTTCAAATCCCTTCGTTTGGCGTGCACTTGCGGGGGTGGGAACGAACCATAAATTGTCAAATAGCGCGGAAAAAGTTGCGACCGGAAAATGGCTTCGTCTCTGGAGACGGGCACAGTTTTCGATGATGTACTGTCCCAGGAATTCTAGCAGCGACGCAGGTGTAAGTCTGTGACAGGCCTACGGAAAAAATGTGATGAAAAAAGAGTTGGGAACAATTCTGTTCTATGCCTTGCGGCTGCGGGCTATGGCTTCGCGGGCTTCCTTGTCGGCGGTGCGGCGGCGTTCGGTTTCGCGTTTATCCCATTGCTGCTTGCCTTTTGCCAGCGCAAGTTCAACCTTTACTTTGCCACCCTTGAAGTAGACGCGGGTGGGGATCAGCGTCAGCCCTTTCTGCTGGGTTTTGCCGATCAGCTTGCGGATTTCCTCCCGGTGCACGAGGAGTTTGCGGGTTCGGACGGCCGCGTGGTTGGAGTAGCTCCCATGCTCGTAAGGACTGATGTGGCAATTGAGCAGCCAGAGTTCGTTGTCTTTCACCAATCCGTAGGCATCCTTGAGATTGGCCTTCCCGGAGCGTATCGATTTGACCTCGGTGCCGCTCAGGACAATCCCAGCCTCAAATTTTTCGAGCAAGAAATAGTTATGACTCGCGTTCCTATTGACGGCAGCATCCCGCTCCCCGGCGGCCGTCGGCTGGCGGCGGGGATTTTTCTCGGGATTGGACCGGGTCTGGTGAGTAGTCTGCTTGGCCATCGCTAAGAATGAAGTTAGCACGAGGGCGGGGTCAAGGTGTTAGGGAGCCTCGAGGGTCGAGCCTCGAGCCACGAGTTTTGAGCCACGAGCGGGCTCACCTCTCACTCGTACTAGCCGCAACGTATTGTCATTCGGAGCAAAGCCCTCCCCCGTTTTGCTAGGTATGACGATTCAGGCAGGAGTCGGTTTGGCTTGAAACTCGAACTCGAAACCGGGGCGCGAAACTCGAAACTCATGGCTCGTGTCTCAGAGCCCATTGGTACACGTACCAATGAGTGTAAACATCGGGTTACCAACCACTTCGGGCGCTCGTACAGGCGATGTTATAATCCGGTTTTCGGGTGCTTTTGGCGCGGAATCGCCGGTTTGACAGGTGGCGCTTCCGTGCTCTCGCCGTGACAACCAGTCTGTTGTACTGTGAAGACCGAATCGAGATTTTTATGAGGAAGGTTTGATGACACGCCTGATGCGTCCGGCTCTGTCCCTGCTGCTTGTGGTCTTCCTGTGCCTGAATTCCGTCGGGGCGAAGGATTCGGCCAAAGCGCTCTATGAAAAAGGCGCCGACGCCCAGGCGCGGCAGGACTACGAAAAGGCTTACGAATATTTCAAGGCGGCGTATGACAAGCAGCCGAAGGACTTGAGATATCGTGCCGCCTACGAGCGCAACAAGTTTCTTGCCGCCTCATCGCGCGTGCACCGCGGCCAGTTGCTGCGCGATGCCGGCAAACTTGAGGAAGCGCGCGACGAATTCCAACGAGCCCTAGAGATCGATGGCTCCTCGTTCATCGCGCAGCAGGAATTGAAGCGCACCCTGCAGATGATCAAAGAGGGCGAGACTCCGCAACCGCAGTCTTCGACGGCTCCCGGCCCGACGGGACTGCGCAAGCGGCTGGAAATGGCCCAAGGCCCGGTGGAACTGGCTCCCATTTCAAGCGCCCCGATCACGCTGAAACTGACCGAGAAATCGAACGTGATCTACGAAACGGTGGGCAAACTGGCCGGCATCAACGTGCTGTTCGACCCAGACTATACACCCAAGCAGGTGCGCATCGAACTGAACGGAGTCACGCTCGAAGAAGCCTTGTCGATCATTTCGTTTGAGACTAAGACCTTCTGGCGCCCAATTACGCCGAACACGATTTTTGTCGCGCAGGACAATCCCGCAAAGCGGAAAGAGCTGGAACAAAACGTTATCAAAACTTTTTATCTTTCCAATCTTTCGCAGCCAACCGAATTGCAGGATGTCGTGAACGCGATGCGTACGATCCTCGAGGTCAGCCGCATTCAGCAACTGCCCTCGCAGGGAGCAATCGTGGTGCGCGGAACCCCGGACCAGGTGGCGCTGGCACAAAAACTGGTAGACGATCTCGACAAGGCCAAGCCCGAAGTGCTCATTGACGTGGCTGTCATGGAAGTCAGCCGCGACAAGATGAAGACGCTCGGCATCAATCCTCCTACCAATGTTTCCGTACAGCTCCAGCCCAACGTCAATACCACTACACCGACAACGACGACTACTTCGACCGGAACGACGGCGTCGACAACGGGCACGACCGCGAACGGGCTCAGCCTGAACACGCTTAACCAATTGAACGCGACCGATTTCCAGGTGACGATTCCGGCGGCCACCGCGACCGCGCTGTTGAGTGACAGCAATTCGAAGATTGTGCAGAATCCGCAGATCCGGGCGCTGGACGGGCAGAAAGCGACACTCAAGATCGGCGAACGCGTTCCGGTTGCGACGGGATCGTTCCAGCCGGGCATCGGCGGCGTCGGCATCAATCCTCTGGTCAATACGCAATTCCAATATCTCGATGTCGGCGTCAACATCGACATTACTCCGCGCGTGCACGCTGGACGGGAAGTTTCGCTGAAGCTTTCGCTGGACGTTTCCGCAGTCACTTCCTATGCGACCATCGGCGGCATTCAGCAGCCGATCATCGGGCAGCGCAAGGTGGAGCATGAAATCCGCCTGAAGGATGGCGAAGTGAACCTGCTGGGCGGGATCATGGAAGACCAGCAGAC
>JBEKOW010000402.1:0-7712 GCA_049521375.1 Terriglobales bacterium | reverse complement strand
ACTTCGGGGACGGCGGCGGGACTTAGTGGAACTCCGGCGCTGCCTAATGGGACTACTGGAACTACGCAGAGTCCGGGGGATAACAGCGGTAAGCTGGCTACTACGAGTTATGTGCGGAATGAGATTTATATGGCGTGGAGCTGTCCGGTAGCGGGAGCTACTACCGGGGGCGTGAGTTACTGTAACTGGACGCTTCCGGCGGGAATGACTATCACGGGATTCGACCTGGCAGCGAGTACCGCTCCGGCGGGATGTAGTACTTATCCTACACTGCAGGTTTGGGATGGAACGGCTAATGCCGAGGTGGGAGCATTCTCTATCGCGATGACCTCGGGGACCAACTTTTATCCCCAGGTCACGGGGAGCAGCAACATGGCGGCAGGACATCTGCTGCGGGTTAAGGTCACTACGGGTGGAGCGGGGTGCTCGACTGCTCCCGCAGGGATTGTGGCGGTGGTGACTTATCAGATGCAAAACTAGGAAGGCAAGGCAGAAGTTATAAGTCAGAATGCAGAGGTTAACCTCTTCGGTCGGCGGTCTGCGAAACGCCGACTGCGCTCAAGATGACTTTTGCTTCTTGGGTTCGACGACAGTCGCGACGCTTCTCACGAAACGACTCACGGCTGCTCGCGACTCGGCTTGCGGCTGCTCAAGATACGACTCACGGCTAATCAACGCATCTCATATCTACTCAGCTGATTGGGGCTGATCAGGCAGATCAGGGCCACTTAGAACCAGGCAGTACACATCAGGACAACTTAGGAGTTTATGGGTAAGAGATTGGTGTTCGTGCTCTTATTTTGCGGGCTCGTGTTTATGGGGGCTGGGGTGGCTTGCGCCTCGGATTATTACGTGGATTGTAACTTTGGGGCTAATGGGAATCCGGGGACTAGTCCGGACTTGGCCTGGCGGACTTTGCTGCAGGTGGGGATTTCTTCTTTTTTGCCTGGGGACACGATCAACCTCAAGCGGGGGTGTACGTGGAATGAGACTTTGACTCCTCCTTCCAGCGGGACGAATCCGGCTACGGGCGGGGCATTGATCAAGATTGACAGCTATGGGAGCGGGCCGGCTCCACATCTTACGGGGTATTTGCCGATTGCTGCGCGGTTCTGGACAGAGGTGGGGACTTCGAATGTGTGGTATGCGACTTTGTTCTCGGCTACGAGCGGCCTTTCTTCGGTGGTGCAGTGCGGGACGCGCGGGTTTTATTGCCTCACGCAGGCTCCGGCGGAGTTGCAATTTGTGCGATTCGGGACGGCGTGGGGAGTGGCGCAGGCTAGCCAGGCGGCGATTGGCTCGGATCGGGACTGGTGGTTCGACTCCGTGAACTCGATTGTTTATGTGTACAGCGCCAGTGGAAATCCAGCTACGCACTATGGGAATGTGGCTCCGATTGTGCTCAGCGGGGCGAGCGTCTTGAATCTCAATGGCGTCTCATGGCTGGAGATCCAGCACCTGCAGATTGACTGGTTCGACAGTTATGGGGTGCAGGTGCAGTCTCCGTCGGGAGGGACCAGCGATCATCTCTGGTTCGCTAACATCGCGGCCAACAGCGAAGTGGAGAACGGGGCGGTGCCGCTGGGGTTCTATGTGCATCCGGGGGGGACGCCGGAGGATATTCACCTTTATAACACCGACGCGAACATGAATTATGCGGGGTACCGGTTCGATGGATGCACAAGCGGCGGATGCGCGTTCGAGATTAAGAATTGCAGGGCCTACGGGAACCGGGCATACGGGATCATCGACAACGTAAACGGGGCGGTGAGTTACGACTACTGTCATCTTTACGCGAACAATATTGCGACATCCCTGACGGTGGATACGTCAGGAGCTCCTGGACCCAGTGGCGGCACGCACAATGTTGCGTCAGAGACCCCGCCGTGGGTCCGGGAGTGGCGTCGATGGCCAGCTTATACGACGGTGACTTATGACGATCCGGGGCTGGTGCAATACAGCGACACTTATATTAATTCGCTGCTTGCGATGGTGAGGACGAGGGCCGTGCCGCTGTCGATCGCGGTGGTAACGGGCGGGAGTTACTCGCAGGCCATTGTGAGCGAGGTGCAGGGGTGGATCAATGCGGGGTGGGATATCAACACACATTCGGTTTCGCATGAGTATTGGGATCCCCCGGCGGCGAATTGCGGGGACGACACGGGGCTGACAGCGAAGTATGCGGCCACGGCGACGACAATCCCCTGCCATGCGATTACGGGATTGCAGTACACGGGGACGGTGGCGAACACGGTGTCGCTGACGATCAGCCACAGCGGGGGAACGGGTTGTCCCAGCAATTATTGCCTGATCATGAATCCGACGCCGTACGATGCGTGCGCGTATCACGTATGGGATCTGACGCCGGTGGCGGCGAATGGCACGCCGGCGGTGAACCAGATCAATATTCTTGGCATGGTGCTGGCAGCGCTGCCGGCGTCGTGCTTCAGTTATGCGGCGATCGACCTGGAGGCGAAAGGGAGCGCGCACGCTTATGCGCTGGCGGACGTGAGCATTGCCGACATCAAGGCTGCGCCCGTGAATCTGGATTTCAACGAAAGTTACCTGGAAAGCGACGAGATGGGGTGGGCGCAGGACTGGATGAATGCGAACTTCACCGGGTTGCCGGCGAGGCGCGTGTATGTAATGCCGGGGAGCTATGCAGATCCGGTAACGGAAGCGATTGCGGCGGGACTGGGATATGTGGGAGTGCGGGGAACCGGGAGCTTGAAGCCTTGTTGCGGAGCGAATACCACGCTGGGCTTGGGATATGACGTGTTCAACATTCTCAGCCAGGGCGCGGTGCCCAGTTATCAGGGATTGAGCTACTTGCAGATGAGAAACCGGGTGACCCAGGACTTATTCAAGAATGCGCTGTGGGGGCGTCCGGTGGGGTACTTCTGGCATGTGAACGAGCTGAGGCCGGATGAAGTGGAGAACTTCCTGGATGCTCTGGTACAGGGGGGAGCAACCCTGGAATCGAATACAGCGATGGTCAATTTGCTGCTGGGATGCGCGGCTAATGACGCGGTTCCGGCGGGGTATGTGGCGGGGAGTTATTACGTCTGCCCTTCGTTGGGAGTGGAGGCGGACTTTCGGCCTACGGGGAATTCTCCGGTGCGGGATGCGGGGGTGAACCTGGGGACGGAGTACCAGTACGACTTGATGGGGATTAATCAGAACCTGTTTGGGACCGGGTGGGAGATGGGGGCTTACGCCTATGTGCCGGAGAGGGTTAGTGCTGCGCACTAAAGTCAGAAGTCAGAAGTTAGATTGCAGAAGTGAAAACCCTACGTCAGAAGTTCTTAGTCAGATTGCAGACGTTGACTTTCCTTGCGGGTTTGGTGGCACGCGTTCGCCCGGGGTGGGGGTTCGGTTAGGGCGTAGGGGTCCTTCGACTGCGCGGAAGTTCACTTCGTGAACTTCCGCTCCGCTCAGGATGACTTCGGTTCTAAACCAGATGTTTGGTGAAGGGAAAAAGTCACACACTCTCAGGATGACTTCGGTTCTGAATGAGAAGGTGGAGAAGGTGGAGAAGGTGGAAGCAAGTTACAGCCTCTCAGGATGTCTTCGGACTTATTTGGGGAGAAATGGGGAGAACGAGAGTGGGCCGGGGCAGGAAGAGGAAGGGTAAGCAGGGCGGTAGTGGGCAGAACGCGAGTGGGCAGAGTGCGAGTGGGCAGGGTGCGAGTGGGCAGGGCTCGAGTGGGCAGGGCTCGAGTGGGCAGGGTGCGAGTGGGCGAGGTGCGAGCGGGCGGAGGGGGGTCGGGCAGGATCGGGGGAATCTGCAGGATTGGGAGAACTTGCCGGGCGGGACGATGGATCCTTCCGCTGGCGTGCAACTTGTGGCTCTCCCGGATAGCGGGTCGCGGGACACGTGGAATCCTGTATCGAATGGTATCAAGCCGCGCAAAAGGGGCGAGCGATCGGAGTGGGCACAAGAGATAGACAGACTTACCGGACTGGGACAGATTCTGGATCGAGTTACTCCGGAGAAATGCTGGAAGAAGAATGAGGTTACGGGGGAAATCTGGAAGCCTACGTTCCGGGACCAGTGGATCGAGACAAAGCTGAAGATCCGGACCAAGCTGGGCGGGAATCATCCATTCGAACTGAACCCGGTGCAGCGGGAATATTCGCGGGTGTGCCTGGAGACAGGCTCGAAGCTGAACATTGTGCTGAAGGCGCGGCAGGTCGGGATCACCTCCTACATAGCGGCGCGTTTTTTTGTGGAGACGGTCACGCACAAGGGGGCGCTGACGATGCTGGTGGCGCAGGACCGGGTGGCGGCGGAGGAAATTTTCCGGATCGTACACCGGTTCTGGGACAACCTTCCCGCGGATATACAGGGGGCGCTGAAGACATCGCATGCGAGCGCGCGGGAGTTGGTTTTTCCCGGGCTGGATAGCGAGTTTACGGTGGCGTCGGCGGACGAGAATGCGGGACGGGGGCGAACGATCCAGAACCTGCATTGCACGGAGGTTTCGCGCTGGGGGCGAGAGGGACTGGAGGCGCTGGCATCGCTGCGGGCGGCGGTGGTTCCGGGCGGAGAGATAGTACTGGAATCGACGGGGAACGGGGCGTGGGGGTCGTTTTACCAGGAGTGGCAGCAGGCGGGAGAGACGGGATACAGGCAGCACTTTTTTCCGTGGTGGTTTGAGTCGAGTTACAAGAGCGAACCGGGAGCTTCGTTCGAGATGACGGAAGAAGAGACGGCGCTGGCGAAGTTGCACGGGCTGAAGCCGGAGCAGATCGCGTGGCGGCGGCGACAATGGCGGTCGCTGCGGGGACTGGCGGCGCAGGAGTTCGCGGAGGATGCGGTGTCGTGCTTCCGGGCGTCGGGGGATTGCGTGTTCGAACTGGAGGTGGTGGAGAAGGCGCTGGCGGCGTTGGAGCGTCCGGTGGAAGCGCGGGACAACGGGCGGCTGCTGATCTGGCTGCCTCCACGGGCGGGAAGAGAGTATGTGATTGGAGTGGATCCGGCGGGCGGAGGATTGGATGGAGATTATTCGTGCGCGCAGGTGATCGACCGGAAGTCGGGAACACAGTGCGCGGAGCTGCAAGGACACTATCCGCTGCGGGAATTCTCGGAGATGCTGATTACGCTGGGGCGGGAATATAACTCGGCCGAACTGGCGGTGGAGAGGAACAATCATGGACACGCGGTGCTGGCGCTCCTGGAACATAAGGGATATACGAACTTGTTCAGGAAGGATGGGTCGGCGGGATGGAACACGACGGCACAAAGCCGTCCGAGGATGATCGCGGACATGATGGCGGTGGTCGGGGAGATACCGGAGCTATTCCGAAGCGAGCGGCTGTGGAACGAGTGCCGGACATTTGTGCGGCTGGCAAACGGGGTTCCGGGAGCGGCGGCGGGGGCGCATGACGATTGCGTGATGGCGATGGGGATTGCACTGGCGGCGAGAAACGAGGGGGCAAGTCAGAAGTTAGAAGTCAGATTGAAGAAGGGCAAGTCAGAAGTTAGAACTCGGATTGAGGAAGGGCAAGTCAGAAGTTTGAACTCAGATTGAGGAAGGGCAAGTCAGAAGTTTGAAGTCAGATTGGAGAAGTGAAATCAGATAAATGAACAAAAGTGGTGTGGGGCGCGTCACAGGCTTTGGGGTTGGGTTGGGGTAGATTGCATGGTGGGTGACATCTCGCCTCGGGCGTTTGTCGGCGATCCTTCGACTCGGCAGAATGATCGCTTCGCTGATCGTTCGGCCGCGCTCAGGATGACATCACGCCGCGGATCGTATGGGCGACACGCGGGCGAGGGCGCCCGCGCCACACGGAAATCGACAATGCCTACTACCGCTATTCAACACTTGAAGAGGATGCGGGGCGGGGCGCAGGGACATCTTATGCGCTGCGAGGATGGGCATTATTACGTGGTGAAGTTCCGGAATAATCCGCAGCATGAGCGTGTGCTGGCGAATGAGTTTCTGGCTACGCGGCTGGCGGAGCGGGTGGGGTTGCCGGTTCCGGTGGCGGAGGTGGTGGAGGTTCCGGCGTGGCTGGTGGAGCATACTCCGGAGCTGACGATTGTGCTGGGGAGCCACGCGATCCAGGTGGAGGCGGGGCTGCAGTTTGGGTCGCGGTATGTGGTGAGTCCGATGGAGGGACAGGTGTTCGATTACCTGCCTCCGGAGATGCTGGACCGGGTGCGGAATGTGGAGGCGTTTGCGGGGATCCTGGCGCTCGATAAGTGGACTTGCAATGCGGACGGGCGGCAGGCGGCGTTCTGGCGGAAGATGCGGGAGCGGAAATATTCGGCGGCATTTATCGATCAGGGATATTGCTTCAATGCGGGGGAATGGACGTTTCCGGATTTCCCGCTGCGCGGGGTGTATCCGCGGAATGAAGTTTATGCGGCGGTGAACGGATGGCAGTCGTTTGAGCCTTGGCTGTCGCGGATCGAGATGCTGGATGAGGACGCGATCTGGAGGGTGGCGGGAGAGATACCTCCGGCATGGTATGGGGCGTCGTGGGATGAACTGGAGGCGCTGGTGCAGAGGCTGATCGAGCGCAAAACGATGGTGCGGGAGTTGATTATGGCATTTCGGGCATCGCCGCGGAGGCCGTTTCCGGAGTGGGGGGAGAACTAGCCGTCAGGCGTCAGCGGGCGGCCGTCAGGTACGGCGTTTGGTTGCCATAGAGGTGATGGTTGTGGATGAAACTGGAGTGAGGTAGGGGTCCTTCGACTTCGCAGGGACTTCACTTCGTGAAGCTCCTGCTCCGCTCAGGATGACATGGTCCCGATAGGCGGTTTGCTTAGGGCTTAGGGCCTAGGGCTGATGGCAGAGAAACGACAGTTCGAGCTTTGGTTGGTGCGGGTGGTTCCGCATGCGCTGCGGGACGATTTTATGACGGTGGGGGTGGTGCTGGTTGAGGCCAATGGCGAATTTGCGGATGCGCGCTTTACGCGGGATTGGAAGCGGGTGGAATGCTTTGCTCCGGAGATCGAGACGGAGGTTTTCGAACAGCTGGAAGCGGCGGTGCGCGGTGGGTTGAAAGAAGCGCGGCGGCGCGAGGACCTGGTGCGGTTGCTGGAGGAACGATTCGGGGCGCTGTTTGAGGTGGGCCCGGTGAAGGGACTGGTGGCGGCGGATCCTGTCGCGGAGATGCGGGTGTTGATGCGGGATTACCTGGATCCGATGCAGCCGGTGGAGCGGGCGCGGCGACTGGGACGGTTGGGGATTGTCGGGAAGATGCAGGATGCGTTCGCGGATGCAGGAGTGCTGGGGCTGATGCAGAGAGATATCGAGATGAAGGAATTTACCGGGGAGAACGATCCGTTTCGGGTGGACTTTGGATTTCGGGTGGGGAAGTCGCTGCGCATGTTTCAGGGGCTGGCTTTGAATCGCAGCCGGGAACCGGCGGTGACGCTGGCTTACCGGTACGCGCGGATTCAAGCGGGGATGCGGGCGCGGAATGAAGAGGCGTTGCTGACGGCGGTTATTCATGAAGAGGCGATGCGGGAGAAGGGCGAGGTTGGGTTCGGGATTGCGATGCTTCGGGCGAACGAGGTGGAAGTGCGCGGAGTGGGGGAGATGGCGGAGATTGCGGAACGGGTCCTGCGGGAGACGAGGGCTTAGTCGAAGTCAGAAGTCAGAAGTCAGAAGTCAGAAGTTAGAAGTTAGAAGTCAGAAGCCAGAAGTTAGAGGTTCGAGGTTCGAAGTTCGAAGTTCGAGGCTGGCGGTACCCTGGGG
>JBEKOW010000401.1:0-5830 GCA_049521375.1 Terriglobales bacterium | reverse complement strand
GCGGATATTTTCGGAGACTTGCGCCAACGGCATCACGCCGCCATCCATAGCTTGATCCGTTCCACTGCCCGGCAAAGCCGTCTCGCCGCGGAGATCGACCGGCTTTTGAGCGAGGGCGCAGCGCTCTGCCGCGCCGCAACGCAGCGCGGCGAGCTGACGCCGGCGCTGCGGGACGCGATCTCGAGCCTCGGCGAACGGCTCTCCGCGCCGCTTTTGGCCGCAGTGCTGGTCGAAGCCGGCCTGGCCAGCGAGGCTATCGTCGCCACCGAGTTGATTCAAACCGACTCCTGCCACGGCGCCGCCGAGCCGGAGATGGAAGCGACGCGGAAAAACTGCGCAGCCGGCCTGCGCCCGCTCTTGCGCTGCGGAGTCGTTCCCGTGGTCACCGGCTTCATCGCTGCGACGGCCTACGGAACGCTCACCACTCTGGGGCGGGGCGGCTCCGATTATTCCGCCACCATTCTGGCCGCGGCGATCGCCGCCGACGAAGTGACGATCTGGACCGATGTCGACGGCATGATGAGCGCCGATCCGCGCCTGGTGCCCGAGGCCGCGACCATTGCGGAAATCTCTTACCGGGAAGCGGCCGAGATGGCGCACTTCGGAGCCAAAGTGTTGCATCCGAAGACGCTCGCGCCGGTCACCGAATGCGGCATTCCCCTATGGATTCGCAACACCTTCGCGCCGGAGCGGGGCGGAACCCGCATCACGCCGCATGCCTCCGCGGGCGCTGCGGGAGCGAAAGGAATCACCGCCCTCCACCTCGATGCCGAGGTTGCGCTGGTCAGCGTGGTCGGCAGCCGCCTGGACAGCTCGGAAACTTCGACCGCGATTCTGGCTGCGCTGGAGCGGGAGAACGTGAACGTCCTGGGAGTGCGGCCAGGCTCGGCGGAGCGGGTCTCGTTCGCCATCGCGAATTCGGAACTCGGCCGGGCGCTCGAGACGCTGCATCGAGAACTGCGCCTGGGAGCGCCCGAAGCGCGAGCTTTTCCGGCGCAGAGCGCGGGCCTCGACGCCGCCTTCTGGAAGCCCGAAGCGGAGCCGCGAACGGCCAACGCAGACTGAGCTTTTTATTCAGTCAGGTTTTTATTCACCGCAACCCCGGAGCCATTTCCTCGATGAATCCTCACGTATGCATCGCGCCCGACGTTAAGTTGGGACGCGATGTCAAGCTCTCGAAGTTTATCAATCTTTACGGCTGCGAGATCGGCGACGAAACCAAGATCGGCGCCTTCGTCGAGATTCAGAAAAACGCCTCCGTGGGCCGCCGCTGCAAAATTTCGAGCCACACCTTTATTTGTGAAGGCGTCAACATCGAAGATCACGTGTTTATCGGCCACGGCGTGATGTTCATCAACGACAGCTATCCCCGGGCCACGGCCGCCGACGGAAATTTGCAGACCGAGGCCGATTGGAAGGTCGAGCGCACTACCATCAAGCAAGGCGCATCCATCGGCTCCGGGGCAACCATCCTGTGCAATATCACCGTCGGCGAAAACGCCATCGTGGGCGCCGGCAGCGTGGTTACCAAAGACGTACCCGCCAACAGCATCGTGGCGGGCAACCCAGCCAAATTTTTGCGGTCGGTCGGACAGAAAATGGAACAGAAAGCGGAGGCTTCGAAGTGAGCAATTCTAACGGCAACTCAAACGGCATTCCTTTTCTCGATCTCATTACTCCTCATGTCGAACTCGAAGCGGAGCTAACCGCGGTCTTTCACAAGGCCTTGCGCAGCGCCGGCTTTATCGGCGGCGCGATGGTGGAAGACTTCGAAAAGGAATTTGCCAAATTCTGCAGCACCAGCCACGCGATTGCCGTCAGCAGCGGCACCGACGCCTTGCGCTTCGCCCTGATGGCTGCCGGTGTCAAGCCGGGCGACGCCGTCGTCACCGTGCCCCATACCTTCATTGCCACCACCGAAGCCATCTCGCAGGCGGGGGCGCTGCCCGAGTTTGTCGACATCGACGAGCGCACCTACAATCTGTGCCCCGAAAAACTGGAGGAATTTCTGGAAAAGAAATGCACCAAGGATAAGTCCGGCAAACTGATAAGCCGCCGCAGCGGTCGGCCCGTGACCGCAGTCGTGCCAGTCCACCTCTACGGACAAATGGCCGATATGGACGCCATCCTCAAGCTCGCCGAAAAATACGGGCTCGTGGTGATCGAAGACGCCTGCCAGGCCCACGGCGCCGAATATTTTTCCAAGGAAAATAATCGCTGGATGAAGGCCGGCTCCATGGGGCGGGCCGCCGCCTTCAGTTTCTATCCGGGGAAAAATCTGGGAGCCTGCGGCGAGGCCGGCGCCGTCACCACCAACGACGCCGCGCTCGCCGCCAACATCAAGATGGTGCGCGACCACGGCCAGGCGAAAAAGTACTATCACGACGTCGAAGGCTACAACGGACGCCTCGACGCCATCCAGGCCGGCCTGCTGCACGTCAAGCTGAAGCACCTGGCCAAGTGGAATGCCCAGCGCCGGGAGCACGCCGCCGAATACGGCCGCCTATTCGCTGCCGCCGGTGAGGCCGAAGCCGCCGCCGGGGCCACGGGCATAGTTCTGCCCTACGAGCCGTCGTGGTCAAAGGCCGTGTATCACCTGTACGTAATCCGTACCTCCTACCGCGATGGCCTGATGGAGAACCTCAAGCAGGCCGGCATTGGCACCGGCATCCACTACCCGATTCCGCTCCACTTGCAGAAAGCCTACACCGCGCTCGGCTACAGCCGCGGAGACTTCCCCGCCTCCGAAAAAGCGGCGGCGGAGATCGTCTCCCTGCCCATGTTCCCGCAGCTCACGGCGGAACAGCAGGCCCGCGTGGTGCAAGAAACGTTAGACTTCACCGCCAAAGCCGGCCGCAAGCACGCTGAGCGCGACGAGTTAAGCCTGGCCACGGCGGGGCGTAGGGCTTGAAGACTCTAGGATCCCGAGCCTTCCGGCGTTAACGCGACCGTGCCCCGCGCCGGAAGGGAGCTTCCCAGAGGTCCTTAAACCCTCGGATTCTGAACATGTACCACCGGTACCTTTACGAGAATGAGTGCTTCCTTCACTATTAACTGGCAAAGACAGTTGCCGTTCTGGAGAGCGTATTTTCGATAACGGTAGTGATGCCCGTCGAAGGCGGGCGTGCAACTCATCCCCCGGAGGCATGCATGGTCGCGGTTCGAAGGTCCTTCTCTTCTGTCGTTTTCTTCTGCATCGTTTTCTGCATGGCATCGGCAATGGCATTCGGCTCTGCCAGCAACATCTACATCACGCAAAACGGCAGCCCCAGCGGCAACTGCACAGCCAACGTGTTAACCCCGGCGTTTTTCAACAATGCGGCGAACTGGGGCAGCGGCTCCGGCCAGATTGGCCCAGGCACCACCGTGCTTTTGTGCGGAACAATCACGTTTCCGGCCAATAGTTCTGGATTGACGGTCCAAGGAAGTGGCGCCAGCGGCAATCCGGTAACCATCAAATTCGACACCAACGCAATCCTGCAGTCTCCAGCTTTTGCCGGAACCTGGAATACCAGCGGTGGAGGGATTGATATTGAAAGAGTGAGTTACGTCACGGTGGACGGAAACAATCTAACCGGGATAGTCCAAAACACACAGAATGGCTCACCGTCGGTCACCTGTTCGAACGGCAGCGCATGTGCCTACCAAAACAGCAGCTACGGGATTAAGATTAGGGCGGCGAACAATATCACAGTGCAAAACCTTACGATCACAAGCATCTACAACAATTGTGGCGCGCAAGGTTCGTCGTGCAACGACAGCGCGGGAGCCGATACCGCCGACATCGGTATAGATGGAGCCGGTATATCCACGCCAAGCTCGAACATCGTAATTAGCGGGAACTATCTTGGCAAGTCGCGTACGGGGGTAGGCGCGACGTTTGCAGCTACCAATATCTCCGGGCTCGAAATTGCGAACAACACGTTTAATGATCATGGCTGGCATATGACCATTCAGGGTGCAAACGCTAATGTCGCGACGAATGTGCTAATTCACGGCAATGATATTTCGAACTTCGCCGACTGGGCGTATCCCCCAGCGACTTACCACCTCGATGGAATCATTACATTCACCGGAAGCGCCAGCGGCACGCCAGCCTACACGCCCTACATCTACAATAATTACTTCCATGGCGGCTTCGACGGGGGCCCCGAAGCGACTGCCTATGTCTATTGCTCAGGTCCGGACGACGGTTCCTCAAATACGGTGAATGAATCTTGCAATATCTTCAATAACGTCTTCGACATTCCAAGTGACAATACATCGATTTGGATCGGTGCCAATACGAGCATTCTGTCGGGAACACATCGCATTTACAACAACACTTTTGTTGGCCCTTGTGGCGCCATGAGTGGTTTCGGAATAGTACTGGATCCGAACCCCGGAAAACTGGATTGGGAGAACAATATCGCATACAATTTCGGCGTCCAGATGACGTCTTACGCGACAACCCAAAGCGGCTTTTTTTCTCAAATCACAGCGTCCAATCATAACGTCTGGAATTCTACGTGTACCCTTGGTTTTAACTACGACTTCGGCGGGAGCGGAGTTATTCAAGGGTATTCGACGTGGCAATCCGCAGGCGGTTTTGATGCGAATAGCTCAAGCGCCAATCCCAACCTGAGCGGTACCTATACGCTCGGTTCCGGCTCCTCCGCCATCGGAATGGGAACGAATATGACGAGTAGCTGCTCCGGTAACTTTGCCCCACTCTGCACCGACAGGGCAGGTACTCCGAGGCCATCTTCCGGCGCCTGGGATGCCGGAGCCTACCAATTCAGCAGCGCGGCCGGAGCCCCGACCCCGCCAACGGGCCTTGCAGCCGTCATCCAATAGTTGAAAATAAACCACGCGTCTAGGGGCACGCCAGCATTTCTTTGGAGCGTGTCCCTAGCATGCGTTTTTTCCGCGAGCGGTTTGACACCCGGTTAATCCCTTTACCTTAATTAAGGAAGAAACGACCTGCCTTGGACCGTCATCGTGCCGCCCTCTTAGGCTCTGCCCTTCGAGTCGCTAATCTGGCAGCAACTACTGCCGTGGCGTTTTTCTTGATGCCGTTTATCGTGCATCGGCTGGGGGATCGTCTGTATGGCTATTGGTCGCTTGTCGGCGCCGTGCTCGGGTACTACGGCCTTCTGGACTTGGGAATTGTGTCGGCTGTTCAGTTCCAAGTGGCTAAAGCTTTAGGCGAGGGCAACCCTGAATCTGCGAATCGGTCAATTTCCACATCGGTTTATGCCTTCAGCGTCGCTGGAATCTTAGTTTTTCTCGCAACCGTAATCATCGCATTCATATCACGAAGGCTTGTCGGCCCGTCGCCCGATCTGCCCGCGTTTCGTACGGTTCTCCTCCTTGTCGGCATCGGTTCCGCATTTGGCTTTCCCGGCAGGGCTTTAGTGGGCGCCATTTCTGCCCATCTTCGATGGGACCTGATTGCAGGCATTGGGATCTTGACGCTGGTTTTCCGCTCGGTTCTCATCATTGCTGCACTTTCCAAGGGTGGCGGACTTGTCTCGCTCGGTTGTATCGCCGTATCGACGGATTTCTTGAGCTTCACACTTTTCTATTTTGCGTTGCGGAAGGTGCAGGGAGACTTGAGGATCGCACGGGCCCTCGCGTCGATTGCCACCCTGAAGGAATTGTTTCAATATGGCCGGCACTCATTCGTCATTCAAATGGGCGACCAGCTGAGATTTTTTGTGGACGGGTGGGTGGTCGGAGTGTTCGTTACGGTGAGCGCAGTGACCCACTATGCGATTGCGTCTCGGCTCTCTTTATCCTTCATGTCTCTTATGATTGCAGTATTTGGAATACTCTCTCCCTGGTTCAG
>JBEKOW010000400.1:0-3200 GCA_049521375.1 Terriglobales bacterium | reverse complement strand
ACTCGCGAAGCGTGGTTCAGGTCCCGCACCACAGGTGGGGCAGCTACTATACGGGGCGGGGGTGGAGTTGGCACATTGCGGTTCCCACGCCACCTTTCCACGCCAGGCGCTGCAGCCACAACCAACGGAGCCGCCGGGAATTCGACCCGGCGCAAAGGTTTCATATCCCGCACTAGCGGAGCCGCCGCGACCGCATGCGGCAGAGGTGGCGCTTCATTCCTGCGCGGCATGCTCTGTCCCTGGAGGACAGGGGCATCTAAAGGTTTCTGTCGCTGGCCGGAGGCCTCGACTGGAGCCGCTTTCACATTGGACGATGCGGACGCCTCAAGTCGAATCTCCGTCAGTACTGAATGCTTGGGGTCGGAAACCAGAACGCCTTCCAGAACCACGACTCCGGGTTTTGGAAGCGTGGGCGGCGTCCGGTAGACGCCTTGGGCGTCGACAGTTCCGCAGGTGGCTCCGGAACACCCCACCCCGGAAACGTTCCACCGGACGGCGACCGGGTTCCCCTCCGCATCAGTTACATCAAAACGTTGCGCCTGATTTGCGCCGATGATTGCGCCATTGGGATGGATGGCAAACTTGCGAGGAACGGCCCGCATGGAGCGCTGAACCGTCAACTTCTGAGGGACCGTCTGCGCGGATGGCCCAGATTCGGCCGCCGCGAGGAAGGTCAGCAATGAAGCCGCGACCCCAACGCTAGCCAAGCCCCGGACGCAGGCGAGCAATCCCACCTTAAACCCCTTCCGCGAACCACCAGTCACGTGATCGCACTCTGCTGAACTGTCCCTATGCATACACGACCCATTCAGGCGCTCAGCCTTCGACCGGGAAAACCGCAATTTTCACAGCCTGATCGACACGCTCGATACAGCGCTGTACAGGGGAGAGTTTAGCGCGGAAAAGCTGGGGGAGGAAGAGTCTGGAGAAGATGACCCCTCGAAAGCAATGCCACTGGAACCAAAAAATTTTGTACATAAGAGTACCTTGAGTGGCGTGCCCCCTCAGGTCTCCATGCTACAACCTCCCGGCTAGTACGATAGCGCTGAGGCAGATACAGTTGACCACGGGGGCTGGCTAACGGCAACCCCACGATTGGGTTAGCCGGGGGTGTCTAGGCAAGGGCAGGCTAATCCTTTTGGGTTAGACTAAACGGACTGACCCGATTTCTGAATCCGTGCTTGACAATTTATGTCACGTGTACGATACTGCCCGGAGTGATTTTGTAAGGTTTCTTCGTTGTTCCTGCTCTTGCGCTTCGCACTCCCCTCCAGAGCCGGGACTCAATAATCGAACATTGCTGCTGCAGTTTGGACCGCGACCGGTCTGTCTTACCCCCAAAGCGCAGGCCGACGCAAGTCAAGCCACCCAGGAGAGCGCCGTGTCAATGGTTCCGAGTGCCAATGGCTTTTTGCTGTTGGACAGTTCCTTGAATCTGATTGCTGCGAACCAGCCCGCCCTTCAAATCCTCTGCTACCCCAGCCAGGCGGACCGGATCAAGCAACCCAAGGTGTATGTAGCGGATCGAGTACGTACCACCCTTGTCGACCCTCAGCAGCAAGGGGTGCCCGCTTTCGTCCGGGAGTTTAAATCGGGGAAGCGACACTATATCTGTAAGAGCTTTCAAGTCGACTGCCACGTTCAACCTTCCACTCAACTTGCCTTCGCCGTGCTTTTGGAGCGGAATGCAGCGAGTAGCTTTTCAGCCCTCACAGAGATCTCGGAAGAGTTTGCGCTCACGCAACGGGAGCGGGAAACGGTGGAATACCTGCTCCAGGGGTTCACCAGCAAAGAGATTGCAAACCGCATGAACATTAGCCCGAACACGGTCAAGGCATTCCTCCGCCTGGTCATGGTTAAAATGAAAGTTTCGACCCGTTCTGGTATCGCGGGCAAGATTGCTGGAACTAGACCGAACAGCTAAGTGCTTCCAAAATTGGATTAATAGGGAATTAGTCCGATTGAGGAATTTACTCCTGCTGCGATTTGGGGCATCATGACACGCTGTGACTCACCTCCCCGATCGCGAACGACGGCAGCATGAGCGTTTCCCGCAGGCCTTCGAAGTCCGAGCGCGCAGTTTGCTGTCGGGCCAGTCCTCGGGCCCACTGCCCAAGGAGTTCGGCGGACGCATTCACAATCTCAGCAATGGCGGCGTTTGTATTCTGAGCTCCAGCCCGCTCGAACCTTCGATGTTCGTCAGTTGCAGTTTCCCGGCATCCGACGTCCCCGTCACCATCCCCACACTCATGCAAGTGCGATGGACTGCCAAGCGAGGCAGCAAGTCGAAAAGCTACATCAGTGGCCTGCAATTCGTGGTCTAGGGTTTTTCCCGGGCTGGGAATCGGGCAGCCGCCGAGCGTACATTACACCTTTTGAGTTAGCCTAAAAGAATTAGTTAGAATAGCCGGTTTGCTCTAGTTCACTCAGACTAAGCGGGCACCGGAAGGATGGGTTCAGAAAGCCCTATCGCACCATGAGTCTTTCAACCCGGGTCGCGCGGCCCCGCTCGTCAGACTCCACGAGGACCGCGCATAGTCTGACATCTCCGGTGGCGGCTTCAAAGCGCGCCGGCATCCCGGTCAAAAATCTTTCGATCACCAGCTCTTTCTTTACCCCGATCACGCTATCGTACGGTCCGGTCATGCCGACGTCGGTGATGTAGGCCGTCCCCTTCGTCATTAGGGTTTCATCCGCGGTCGGGATGTGGGTGTGTGTGCCGACTATCGCGGTCACCCGTCCGTCGAGATACCACCCAAAGGCCACCTTTTCCGACGTTGCCTCCGCGTGGAAATCAACGAAGACGATCTTAGCCTTGATCTGTTCGAGCAGGCGGTCGGCATAGCGATACGGATCGTCGCTCGAACCCATGAACACGCGCCCTTGCAGGTTGACGACCGCATACGGGACGCCGTTTTTCTGCCCCTCGTAGACCCCCCAGCCGGGGAGTCCGGCCGGAAGATTGGCGGGCCGCAGCAGCCGGCGCGCCGGACTGTGCGGGTTGTCGTCCGCCATCTGGAAATATTCGATGATCTCGCGCTTGTCCCACACATGGTTTCCGGTGGTCATCACATCGATGCCGAGGTCAAAAAGCTCTTCGGCAAGCGACGGCGTGATTCCGAATCCGGCAGCCGCATTTTCGCAGTTGGCGATCACCAGATCGACCGAGTGCTGGCGCACCAGTCCGGGCAGACGTTCCC
>JBEKOW010000399.1:0-11753 GCA_049521375.1 Terriglobales bacterium | reverse complement strand
TTGTTGGCGGTGGATTGGTCCAGGTATTCGGGCTTGGCGGCTTGGGGGATGCCGTCTCCGGTGCCGACATCGTGCAGCAGGAAGTCGCTGTAGGGATGGATCACCTGATTGCCCAGGAACTTCGGGACTTTGTAGGTGCCGCCGTTGATGCGCGTTCCTGGCTTTACGGTTTTGTAAGTCGCAACGTGGCAAACTGCGCAGCCGATCTGGGCGAAGAGTTTTTCTCCCGCCTGAGCGTCGGAGCTCGCTGCGAGATCGGTGTCGCGGGCCGGCGGACTTGTTTGGCGGATTTCAGCTACGAGACGTTCCAGTTCGGTCTTGTGCGTTTTGGCGTCCGGAGTGTCGAAGGGGGTAGGGCTGTCGCTCGCCGCGTGGGTCGGATATTCATCTGGGTAGAGGCGGTTGCGGATGCCGAGTTCGTTGCGCAGCGAATCGGCGCAGGAGGACATCAAGCTGCTGTGCTGGCTCTTCCAGCCGAATCGGCCTACCTGCCTTGTGATTGCAGGTCTGCTTGCTTCGAGTACTGGAGCTCCGACTGCCTCACCCTCGATCCCTAGGTTGACTTGGCGCTGTTGCTGGGCCTTCTGCTCGATGTCACGACTGTTGATGGCTTCAAGGTAGCCGTCGCCGAGCAGGCTGGGGGACACTCGCTCTCCAGTGATCTGGTTCGCTGGAACCGAGTTCTCGGCGGATTCACCGCTGCGATGGTGTAACCCACCCTCAGAAGCCGGTACAAAAAGTCCTCCAACAAGCAGTGCTCCCTTCCTCTGCACGGTCACCGGGGCCGTCAGCATTATCAAAGACAAGAAAAGCATTTTTAGGTGCAATGTGTTCGTGACGCCCTGCTTGACCTATCGTAGTCGCCTGAATTGAGTCGAGAGAACGGACATAATGGGAGGTCTACTTGCAAGCCGCATCGGCATGAGTTAGCCGCCTTCGGCCCTCGGGCGGACCTAGATAGAGTGGAGTCCGAAATAGAGGCCCAACAGCGCCACCGCAGCCTCAATAGACAAAACTGACCAATATGCCGCTGGCCGATCGACACGATTGAGCCATACGCCCCAAGTTAAATTAATTAGCTTGCTCGTAGCGAATTGATACACGACGATCGCCAGCAAGATCAGACATACAACCAGCGGCGGACTCGTTCCTCGCAACACTAAGACGCTTCCTGCAAACGTATTCGTTCTCATTCCTCGGCAATCACCATAAAGGTTCAATCTTCGGGTGGTTTATCTTCCAATTTGCCGGTATGCACGTCGTAGCGCGAGGACGAACATCGCGATGATCGCTACGTTCACCAAGGCTCCTGCAAGGAAAGCCAAGTAGGGAATTCTGTGAACGTAGCGAAACGCGTTTATCATAATCATAAAGTAGGCGATCAATCCTACCCATAGGCCCCGCACCCTCCGTCGGTTTCCGGACAATTCCCCGACGATGTCATTTCTGTCGTCAACACTCACTGTAACCTCCACCGGACTCAAGCTTACTAACCTATTTGGAACAATTCTGCGGACACTTCGCAGCTGCCATATCTGGCTCCCCTCCAGGATTGAGAAAATCATATACATTCTGTCCAAAATCCAAAGCATCGGGCACGCCGACGGGCTCCCCAGCCCCTGCAGTTGCAGGAGTGAGTACGATTCCCTCCACCTGTGCAGCCGCAGCAGCGTCACCTAGATTACCTCCTGTGATCGCAAGAGTAGCCAATCCAGATACGCTTGACGCAGCCGCTGCCGCATTTGCTCCCGCCTCAGCTCCTCCAGTATCGCCCGTAAAGGCACCAGCGACTTGGGATAACCCTCCGCCGATATTTCCTACGAGCCCACTCTCAATCGCATAAATCCCGAGACCGATCGCGAGCCCGCCCGTTTCCCCTACTGCAGCAACGCCACCGGCAACTTTCGCTGCTCCAATACCAATATTGAAGAGTCCCCTAGCTCCTAGCCAAAATCTCTCTCCAGTGGTGGGAGGACAAAGCCCGAATGGATCTCGAAAAAGCGAAGGGTTGTCATGGGCATACGAATAGAGATTAATTCCGCCGCCAAATCCAAACGGGTCCTCACTAATGAACCGCCCGAAAGTCGGGCTGTAGTATCGGGCGCGATAAAAGTATAATCCGTTTCCGTCATTTTCGCGTCCCGTGTATTGAAGCGCGTTAGTGCTTGTCCCAGCGAAAGATGTCGTATTGCCATACGGATCGTATCCGTACTGGGTAGTAATGTTCCCGGAGGAATTCGTCAGCGCCAGAACGCTGCCCAGAGCATCAGTGATCGGACTGTACGCCCCAGTTGAATCCGCTCGGCTGAAAAATTCGTCAATACCGCCAAGTATCCGGTTGGCAACGGGCGTGGTTCCGGAAAGCTCCTGTCCCGCGTTCCAACCCTCGTACAACAGGTTGTTACCGGCCGCGTTGAGAATCCTCCGTCCGTACGAGTCGTATTCGAAACTCGTGCTACCTCGGCTGATCAATTGATTGCGGCCGTTCCAGGTGAAGGTAGCCACACCGTCGTTCGAAATATTTCCATTGGCGTCGGGCGTGATTGTCGTTCCGTTCCAATTCGTCAGTTCGTTAGCCGCGTCGTAGGCTGCAAGTGTCATCGCTTGTGGGAAGCCAGTAGCAGCCAGACTTCCACCCATCTGAGTACGACGGCCGGCAGGGTCATATTGGTAGGTTAGGCTGCCCACCGCTGTGGTGGTGCCCAATGTGTAGGTCATGCCCGTAACACGAGAGTCGTTATCGTAGCCGTAGGTCAGCAAGATTCCGTTGGGCAGCGTCAACGAATTGCGCCGGTTAGCATTGTCGTAACCGATGAGCGTAGTTGTGCTGCCTTGGACGATCTTGTAAAGGCGGCTGGCATTATCGAAATAGTAGCTCACCGTCGGCTGGCCGGTCACCGTAGCAGTTTGCAGCCGACTGTCGTTGTCATAGGTGTAGTTAACGACGCCCTGAGGAGTCGTCTCCGTTACCAGACGGTTAAGACCGTCAAAAACTGGGGTAATCGTGCCCGACGTGGAATCAACCACTTTGTTGAGCCGATTGCCACCGTCATAATAATAGTTGACGGTGCTCTCATAATTTGGCGACACGAATCCGTAGCCAGCGAACGTGCGGCGGTTGATGCCGTCATACTGGTAGTTCGAGACCTTGCTGCGGCGATCGGTGAAGCTGGTGAGATTACCGAGTTGATCGAACAGGTAGGACTCCTGCCGCGACAGTGGATCCTTCCGGGTCAGCAGATGATCGAAAACGTCGTACGAGTACGTGGTTTTATTGTTTGTTCCTTGCTGCCGCGCGTCCTGTACTGTGTACAAGTTACCGTTGGAGTCGTAGGTGAGGGTGGTGACTCCCTGTAGCGCATCGGTGATCTGCGTAAGTTGATTGAGGTTGTTGTACTGGTACTTCGTCGTGTTCCCCAGGGGATCTGTGCGCTGCACGAGACGACCAGCAGGATCGTGAAAGAAGGACGTTGTGTTCAGAAGTGGGTCGGTTATGCCAATAAGGTCCGCAAAATCGTAGGTGAATTGAGTCGTATCCTGCATGGCATCCGTAATGGAGGTCGGCAGGCCCATGCCGTTATATGCCAATGTTGTCTGGTGACCCAGAGGATCAATCACACTCGTCGCATTTCCGTAGGTATCGTAATTGATCGCTGTCGTGTTACCGAGGGGATCGGTCAGCGTAAGCGGATTGCTGAACACGCTGTCATAAGTTGCGTTGGCGGTGATGGAATATTGGGTCCCGACGAACTGCGTTCCGCTCGACCAGGTAGCAGAAGTCGTATTGCCGTTTATGTCGTAGTTATAGGTTGTGATCCTGTCGAGTTGGTCGGTCACGGTATTGATGAGGTTGTCGGCATAGTAGGTGTACGTGGTCGTCTCTTGTTCTGGTTTCCCGAGAGCTAGCGTGTCGGTGGTGGGGTAACCGTTTTGATTAAAGCTGACCTGCCTTGTATAGCCTCTGGGGTCAACTACCTGTACCTGCGAGACGAGCGGCGCGAAGCCCTCGTTGCAGGTGGTGCAATCGTGGAAGGCAACAACGTCGTAGGGAGCAGGTCCACCTGAGCCGCTCGCATAGGCGAAAACGGTGTTCTGGGTGTTCGATGTAGTGGTCCAATTGAACTGATAGTAACTCGTTTGGTCAGCCAGGAGTTGCTGATAAACCATCCCGGCGCTGGTATAGCTGTTCGTGAGATATGTAATAGTCCGGGGGTCTTCGATCGTGGTCATGCGATTTAGAGAGTCGTACCCGTAGGTCCACGTGCCATTATTTGCATCGATTACTGTCTGGAGTCGGCCGCTGGCATCATAGTTGTATTGGACTACGCGACCGAGATTGTCCGTAGCGGTCTTGATGCGGTAGGAGCTATCGTAGACAAACGTGATAGCGCGCCCGCTGGGGGACGTGATTTGAGCAATTGTGCAGTTCGCATTAATATTGCGGGTGATCTTGACCTGATTCCCGTATCGGTCGGTAATGCCGACCAGTGCTTGACACCCCGGATTCACTTGGCCATCGGAAGCGGGGAAGCTGTAGATTGTCCCGTCCTTTTTGCGCAGCTGCCAACTGCCAGGCAAAGGATAGTTATTCGGATTATCAGGAGAGCCGCTAATCGTGGCGCCATACCATTCTGGATCGGAAGACGAACTTAGATAGGTGACAAACCCAGAAGTTCCCACACCGACGAAGTGGATGAGCGAGCCGTCGGGAAGAGTGAGGTCAACATAGGCTGTGATTCCAAACTCATTGCCGTCGCCACCGATGAACATCTCATATGGATGGGTCGAACCAATGCCGAAAGGTCGCGACCAACTGTCATTCTGTCGATAGGTTCGCGTAAGCGTTATGGGAATAACATCCGAAAGCGCGAGGTCAGTTTTGTCGTAAATGAAAAGTCCGCTGGACAGATCTACCGGCTCACCTGCACGTGCTTTCTTGCCTTTTCCAGGCTGTGTCGATGCGTTTCCGCCCGACCCTACCATGGCTCCTGAGAAATCGTAGATCACAACTCCAGGATCGGGGACTACCTCTGTGCGGGTTTTATTGACGCGGCCTGACCCGTAGACGATCCAACCGTTATGATCGGCATTGTAGTTCCAGAAGGCGTAGGCTGCCCCCGGCGCTTTGTGCTCTGTATTCGGATAAAAAAGACGAGCCCCTTTGGGGCCGTGACCGCTGACCGAGATGTATGCTCCTCCCGGCTGAATAGTGAAATAAGTCGGAACGATGACGAAAGGAAGCGGGAAAGGAGGCCGGTCAAGTGGGATTGGAGTAATCGTAATCTTCGTGACCACTTTGCCGGTTGCGTCGGTTATAACCGTGCCTGCTGGAAGATGAAGTTCGAGCCCGGGCATGGTCGGCGTGGTGAGCACTGTTTCCCGTATTGTTGGTGAGGGAATCGTAATTTCGTGTGCCACGTCGAGCAAAGACATCCAGATTTTGAAGTCGAGTTTGTTGGTTACGCCTGCCTTGATTTCGTCACCGAATTCATAGCGACCGTACTTCTTGCCAGGGCTGTTCGCCGTTGCGCCTTCGATAATCAGCACTTGATGACCGGCAGGGATGTCGGTGAGCAGAAAACGGCCGGTGCTGTCCGACTGGGTCCTCCGATTGCCGATTTCAAGAGTGACGTGTTCTAGGGGTTCGCCGTTGAGCTTTAGAACCTGCCCGGTCAAAGCCGTTGAGCCACGGGGCCCCTGCAGGTCGGGAAGCAGTTCGGAATTAGTTTGTCCACGATGTGTTTGCCAGTCCGCAGTGGGAGTCCACTCTTCGCCGTCAGACGACTGCGGAACACCGCCGGCAGTTGTGAAAGCGAATTCTGCGTAGGCAACACTCTGATCGGAAGTATCTACTGCGCCAGCGACGTTTACCGTGTAGTTCGTGCCGGACAGGAGCGGCGAGGCCGGCGTAATGAACGCCAACATGCCACTCTCAGCGGCGATAGCCGTCGCGGTGACGATGCCTGCGGGTCCTTGCAGGGTGAGCGTCGTGCTGCTGATGCTGGCCATCTGGATCGGCCGCGAAAAGCGTACCGAAATTAGAGCATCCAATGAAACGTTCTGAGCGCCATCCTGCGGCGAAGACGCCCGCATCTCGGTCAGACCGGTGCTGGATTCTTGAAGGGACTGCGGGTTTCCGGCGATAACGACCGTTTGCGATTGCGGATCGAAAAGCTGGGACTGAGTGAGCGGGGTTCCGTTCTGATCCTCCCCGCCCGAAAAAACCACTCGGCCATCTTGCAAGAGAGTGGCAGCGTGATTGCGGCGAACCATAACAGCGGACGACAGCGTCGCGCTGTTAATCCCGCGTGGGTCCCAGAGTGCAAGCGTATTCGCCGGTAAACCGGTGGCCAAGGCCCCCCCAGCTATCAAAACTCGGCCATCGGTCAAAAGTGTGGCGGTGTGGAAAGCGCGAGCAGCAGGTGCCGCGGTCGTCGGGGATCTAACGGTATCTGAAAGCGGATCGAACAATTCAGCCTGCAAAACAAGAGATCCGTTTCCAGCAATGCCCCCCAGCACCAAAACGGTACCGTCTGGCAAAACGGTGGCCGTGTGGGCCGCGCGCGCAAAGCGCAGTCCGACGTTCAAAGCCGTTACGGCTCCTGTTACCGGATCTTGGATGGACAGCGTTACCTGCGCGCGTCCGCTACTGTCCTGTCCACCGGAGATCAGAAGCCTGCCGTCGGGAAGTAAAGTCTTTGCGCTCCCGATAAGCCGAGAATTATTCGTGACCACCGAAGCCAGAGTGTTGTGGCGCGCTCTCGCGAAAGCTTCGGGAACAAGTAGCAGTATGCCTGCGAGTCCGACTATCAACGACGACCTCAAACTTGGATTCTTGTTCATCTTCGCTCTCGTCTAAGGAGTAGTTACGGTTAAGCTCATTTGCCCTGCACTCTGCGCTTGGGGGTCAACCAAGATGTTGTACTGACCAGAGGAAAGCGTACCCAAATTGATGCTGCCGGTGGCCGCATTGCAATTCCCAAATCCGACTTGGTTGGTCGAGCCATTTGGCCCTGTCACCCTCATGTAGCAATTCAAGGAGCTTGGGTATGTCCCGCTCGTCCAGGTGACATGTATCGATTCACTCGTGTTGGGTGTGAACTGTATGTTCGCGTTCTGCCCCGCCTTGGTCGAGAATTTGACTGCAGATCCTCCCACGGTGGCATTGAGACTGAGGTCGGCTGGAACAATCGCGATTTGGAGATTCTCTTTTCCGAAATTCGCCCCACTGTGCTGTACCCACAACTCGTAGACTTGACTTTGATTAACTGGCTGTGTATCGAGGAAAAACGTTTGACCTGAGGGATTGTTGTCAATCGAGATGGAGGCTATAGTCGACGGGCTGCTCCACAGATTCAAAGTGGCATACGGGTTCGTTACGTTATTCACCAATTCAGCGATCCGTTCCGATGAAGTGGGTGTAAAGCTCAAACGTACGTCTTGTCCGGGAACTGTTGTTGTTGCGGTGACAGCACTACCGCCAATGGAGATGGTTGGCGTGGTCACGTCCTGAGCGTTGTTAATCGCAATCGACAGACTGCCCACCGCATTCTGTTGCGGGTCGATGAAGACTGTGTAATACCCCGTTAGCCCCAAGGTCAACGTGTCCACATAGCCGCTGCTCCCCGTTCCGCAAGCATTGTTGCCAGATATCACCGTCTTGTTTGGATCGGAGATCGTGAGGTAGCAGGCGGTGGGTGAACTTCCGATGGTTATGTTTTTCAAGGTAAAGCTCAATTGCTGTTGCGCCGTTCCGTAAAACATCAGGCTTGCATTTTGTCCCACAGCTAAATTTCCGCTGGTCGGAACCTGCAGCGCAGTGCCTGTGGTTCCGCCCATCGTAGGTACGGTCAACGTTCCAGGAAAGTCCGCTGGGACACTGCTGATCTGCAGCGTCTCGCCGCCCACCGCAGTTCCAGTGTGTTGCACCCAGAGCTGATAAGGACCTGTCCAGGGCAAGTTTTGGGTGTCCATGAAAAACATCTGCCCTGAAGGATTATTGGTAATGAACACGCTAGAGCC
Organism: Terriglobales bacterium; assembly: GCA_049521375.1. GTDB lineage: Bacteria > Acidobacteriota > Terriglobia > Terriglobales > Acidobacteriaceae > Acidiflorens. Next base: position 3,731 of record JBEKOW010000399.1, on the reverse strand, counting down.
CTGCGTTGTCCCCCCAGGTATCACAAGCCACACAGCGGCGTCGGGATTGCTCACGTTGCTAATAGTCACGAAGATTCGCTGCCCCGCAGAAGCTGAAAAATTCAATCGAGCGTCTTGGCCTGGTAGAGTTGTGGTCACTGGGACAGCCTGTCCGTCGATTGCGATTTGAGCAGTGACGTCCGGAACGCTTGTGATCTGCAGCGTTTCGCTCCCGATGTTGCTGTTAGAGTGCTGAACCCACAACTCATACGTGCCAGACAGATTTAACGTTTGCACTCCAGTCGAGAAATTTTGACCGCTAGGGTTGTTGTTGATGCTTACGCTGGCTGGAATCGTCCCGTCTGGAGCTAACACAACGACGTTGGCTAGAGGGTTCGACACATTGGTGACAGCGACATTGATTTGCAGACCAGCAGTCGCATAAAACGTTAATCTTGCGTCTTGTCCTGCAGCCGTTGTTGTTACAGGAACCGATGGTCCGTTAATAAGAATAGTCCCTAGGACGTCCTGAGAAAGCGCAAGCGTAAGGCCTCCACTGCTGGTGCCCGGATCGATTCCGATCGTGTAAGTTCCGCTCATAGGCAAATATGTTGACCCCAGATCCCCGTTTACTGTGTTGCACGGCACCGTGCTAGTCGTAGAGTTGTTCGGAGCAATGAGATATAAGTTGCAAGTGGAGAAGTTTGAACCAGTCCATGTAACATCAAAGTGCTGCCCCTCGATTCCGTCGAATAAAACCAATGCGATCTTGCTCGCTGCGAGCGTGACGGGCAAACTTCCGCCGGCGGTGATTCTCGCCGTGAATCCGATGTCGCCTGGAACATGAGTTAAAAACGGAACATAGAAATCTTGAGAACTGATGGCATTCCCTTCGGGTTCGAGCAATGAAAAATGACCGGAAGCTGTCGATGCCGGAACTGTCGTCGGTATAGTCGTAGACGTAACATTGCCCACAGTTGCCTGACTGGCGTTCAGTCGTAGCTTGTCATTTGCTGCATTTAAATCGAAATTGGTCCCAATCACGGTGACTGGCGTATTAGCTATTCCGCTTGTCGGACTGAAGCTGGTGATTGTTGGAATTCCACTGCTGGGAGTAACGGAGAAGTTCGTGGTGCTCGCGGCAGAACCGTTAGGGCTTTGAACAGAGATCGTGCCAGTTGTAGCCGCTGTTGGCACTGTTACCTGGAGCTGAGTATTCGTAGCCGACGAAACGGTAGCAGCCGTCCCATTGAACTTGACAGTATTTTGACTCGGTGTCGCGCTAAACCCAGTTCCGTTGATTGTGACGGCGGTACCGACCGGCCCGGTTTGCGGAGTGAAGTCTATGATCGAGACCTGTGTGGAGGTAAAACGAGCGATGCTTAGAATATTTCCGACGATGTCGTACGAGTACTCGGCTGCGTTGCCGTTTACGTCGATGACGGCTGTTAAACGGCCAAGATTGTCGTAAATATAGTTGACGGGGCCATTGTTGAGTGTGAAGGAGAACGCGTTGCTCGTGTGCCCGCCTGATGTGACCACAACGCTTCCGGTCACAGCTCCAACGGGAACGGTTGCAATGATAGCCGTACTGGTCCAACTCGTGGTCGACGCTGTCAAATTTCCCTGGAACTTGACAGTACCCGAGCTCCCGAAGTTAGTCCCCGTGATAGTTATCGATTCACCAATGCCGCCGGGGTTTGGCGAAATAGAAGTGATGTTGGGGGTTTGCGCATGAGAGAGGCAACATGCAAAAAGAACAAAAACGGCTCTCAATATATACTTGACAATCGCAGATCGCAGCACGCAAAGCCCTCCCCAAGGAAAATCGAACGCCATTGTGGCCGACAGACACCCCTGCCACCATTCATTATTGATTTGCGTCGAGTTGGTGGTTCTGTTTTCGACGTGAACTCAAAGGCCCGGTGATGGTAGAAAGCCTTTGCAAGCACACTGGCAAAACTGTACACAAGTGCGCCGCGCAACTCAGTGCTGGATGAGCATAAAGTTCTTGGGGAAATTCAGTGACGCACCACCGACCCCTCTTCGGTTTCCTCGTCCTGAATTGGGAATACTTCTAACGGAAGATTGCGGGACGTGTCAATTGTGAATATTTTTTGTTACGAATCGCGAACAAGCTCGGGGCCTAAACGCTATATTTCTGGGCGGTTCTCGAAATCTATTGAGCCTTGGATGCAACTCAATCTTCCGGTTCTGTTACGATTTACGAACAACTGGAAGACGGAGCAACGGGTGTTCAAGATCGGCCGACCGATCTCTGCACCAAGTCTCGAGCCACCGGTTCAGGCTTGGAGAGAACCCCATGCCGCAAGAGTAAGTTCGGGCAGACGCTGAATTGTTACATCCGCGAGCCCCGGCAGGAGTGCGGCCAATTAATTGCGCAGGGGAGTTGTGCTGCATCGAGAATGGCATCGTGAACTATTGGATGGAGTTCTCGGGAAAAAAGAATCCAATCGTCCTTCGCTAGATCTGCGAGTACCAGTCGGTCGCTGTTGTGAGCCGGATGCGTTCCCAGGAGAGCCACGTACAGCGGAGCCCTTGCGAATGGTATGGCGCTCGGCTCGGCCTGGGGCTCAGTCTGCACGGTGGTGTCCGGAGCAAAGATGTTTTCAGTCATGGCGGCTACCCCTTGCGCGCGAATTCCATTTTTTTCTTGCCCAGCTCTACATACCCGCTGTCCATGACTTTCGGAATGATGTACGTTCCATCCCGAAGGTCGTAAGTGACGAGGTTGGGCTTGCCGTCCTTCATCTCATACACGCTGAACTTTTCCGGCGCGTTGGTCTTGATGTACGTAAATTTGTCGTCGTGATAGATCGACTGGATGTTGAAAGGTGCTTCATTGGCCTTATAGGCGTAATCGAACTTGAGCTGCGTCGGATAAGCGCTCTTGTATTCGTCCACAGCCTGTTCAACATGCGACTGAAGAACGGCAAGCTGCTGCCGTGACTGTTCGAGCTGCGCGGCGGGCACGAACTGCGCGGGGCCGCTGGCGGCCACAATCGCAGAGCGGTCGGCGGGTTGGACAATCACCTTCAAGTCTGGCGTCGTCGATAAGGCGGAAATATCCTGGAGGGTGAAGCTGTAAATGTTTCCTTTGTCCGTAATCAGATTCAGATTGGAACTGATGCCTTGTTTCGCGGGGTGCACAAAGCAAAAGTTGTTAACTACATCCACGATCCAGAAGTCCTTGTCGCCCGTCGCCGCCTCCATAATCTTCTCGGTCGTCGGCAACTCGATGAGGGTTGTGTATTTCACCTTGGCGCGGATCGCGACAATATCCTGCGAGTGATATTGCACGGTGCGGGCTGATTCCTGTGCCACGGCGCTGAAAGATGAAAGAACCAAAACAAGCTGGACGATGAGTTTGGAGCATCGCATAGTCAAGTCTCCTATTTGGTATTCGCGGTTGCAACGGCCAGCGTGCGCGGCTGGAATGGATAGTCTTCGGCCAGATGGCGCAGCCCGTCGGGGATGCCGAAACGCGCGAAGTAATCGCGCTTCTTGAGGTTGTCGCGGGCGTTGTTCGTTGCCATCCAGTGCGAAATGGAATCGACGTTCAACTGCACTTTCTTTGAGGTCTGGGCCTTCCTAATCAGCATTTGTCCGGGCGGAACCAGGCCGCCAATAAGGTCCAGCTCGGTATCGTTCAGATGGAACGCCTCCTGGTACACTTCGCGGTTCATTTCTGGGTTGGCGAGGAAGATTTTCGTCGGGCAACTCTCGGCCAC
>JBEKOW010000398.1:0-6143 GCA_049521375.1 Terriglobales bacterium | reverse complement strand
TTGGGACGGCACGACGACCAGCAACACGAAACCGGAATTCTTAGTGGAGAAGCCGCGATTGACGCGTTCGTGGATACGGAGGTTTTCAAGTATGCGGCTGGGCGCGATCGTCCTTATATGGGCGACGGTCAAGGACGTTTCTTCCAGGGAGGGAGTTCGTTTCCATCGGAACACTCGTCCGTCAGTTGGGCGATCGCGAGTGTGATTGCGCACGAATATCCAGGGCCGCTGACCCAGATATCGGCCTATGGAGTCGCTGGAGGTGTAAGTGCCGCGCGCTTCGCGGGGCAGAAGCACTTTATGTCGGACGTGGTAATCGGAGGCGCACTGGGTTGGTACACGGGCCGCCAGGTCTTTCGGACTCACTCTCGCTACAGCGATGCCGACATCGCACGATTTGGCACGTTTAGCAAAGGAGACGATAGCGAGGAGGCTGAGACAGGAAATAAACCGCGAGCAAATGGATCGCCATATGTTCCGCTCGACAGTTGGGTATATCCGGCGGTGGAGAGGTTGGCGACGCTTGGTTGTATAAACAATACCTTTGTCGCGTCCAAGCCGTGGACTCGAATTGAAGTGGCCAAGCTGATAAGTGGGCCGAAGAGCAAGATTGAGATGAGCGAGACTGCATCGGGAGAAATCGCAGCGCTTGAGGATGAGCTCAAAAGCGAATTTGCATACGAACTAGGTGTGCTAGACGGCAAGTCTAACGAAGCGGCGCGGGTCGAGGCGGCATATACAAAGGTTCTATCGATTAGCGGTACGCCATTGAACGACAGCTACCACTTTGGACAAACCATCGTAAATAACTATGGGCGGCCCTATGAAAAGGGGTTCGACACCTATGACGGCTTTTCGGGCTATGGCATGGCGGGACGGTTTGCTCTCTACGCTCGAGGGGAATACCAGCACGCCCCTTCCGCACCCGGCTATCCCCTCGTGGCGCGACAAGCGATCGCCGCCGCAGACGAGACTCCTCTTCAGCCGTATATTCCGTTTGACACAGTGAATCATTTCACCCTCCTGGACACTTATGCGGCAGTGAGAGCAGCCGGGTGGAATCTCTCATTTGGCAAGCAAAGCTTGTGGTGGGGTCCGGCGGACGGAGGAGCGCTCATGTTCAGCGACAATGCTGAACCGATTTACATGTTCCGAGCGACTAAAACCATCTCGGAACTTCCATGGATGCTCCAATGGCTGGGGGCGGTAAAGATCCACGTATTTTTCGGCAAACTGTCAGGCAACCAATTTCCCCCTCGTCCTCTGATTCATGGTGAAAAACTGACCTTCCATCCAACACGCAACATGGAAGTCAGCATCGATCGTACATCTGAGTTGGGAGGGGTTGGCCGCGCTCTCACTGCCGGCGCAATATTCGAAAGCTATGTTGGTCTCAAGTCGTCTTTTGAATATCCCTTCAATCGAGATCCCGGCAAACGTACGTTGGGATTTGACTTCTCCTATCGCTTGCCGCATTTGCGGAATCGGGCTCGCCTATACGGCGAGGGTCTGCTGCCGGTTGCCAATCCCTTCAACCTTGACAACAGTCATAACCCGATCTATGACCCGGCGCGAACGGCTGTACGGACCGGAATTTATCTTCCGCAACTACCACATCTGCCAAAACTGGACTTGCACGTCGAGTCCGGATACACGGACCCACCAACGCCGCGGAGCACGCGAGGCGACTACGTTTACTGGGACGGGTTTTACAAGGATCTTTACACGAATAAGGGCAATCTCATCGGCGATTGGGTGGGGAGGGAAGGAATGGGCTTCCAAGCCTGGAGCAATTACTGGCTCACGCCGCGAAGTTCTGTACAGGCCAGTTACAGACATGCGAAGGTGGCTAAAGACTTTATTCCCTCAGGAGAGACCGTCAACGATGGCTCCGTCAAGATTCTCTGGTGGTTTCACCGCGACGTGAGTTTATCGGGCTGCGTCCAGTATGAAAAATGGTTGGCACCCGTGTTGGCTCCGACCCCACAAACCAACTGGACATCGAGCCTTGAACTTGCATTCTGGCCCCCTCGACTGAACCGCTGAGAGTGATCCACACGGACGCTTCCCAAAGTCGGGCAGATCCATGCGTGGAATGGGAGTATTCGGGCTCCCGGTCTAGACACGGTCGCCGGCGCCCATAAACGGCGGTTTAAGGCTGAGCTACATCCGCAGGCAACCGCCCGGCGAGTCGAATCCTCTAACCGAACCTTATTTGGGATAGCAGTCGATGACGGGCAAAGGGAATTCGCGAAGGGCCTCAAAGCCGGAGCAGGAAATCACTCTGGCAACGTGGGAGGCGCCAAAATGAATTCACAAGTTTATTACTATAACGTACTTCTTCGAGTACTCGTTTATGTTCTACCATCATTAGCATTCGAGCTATCATCGTACCTCCGGTTCGACACGTTATGGTTACCCTATCGCAATAGTGCCATTCCGCAGGATTACCTGATTCTGCTGTTATTCACCGAACTGGCATGGATTCTCGCGGCTAACTATTACAAGCTCTCCACGGTTGAGGAGTTGTTCTGGGAGTACACGGGGATACGTGCAGCCTGCCTCGCATGTATCGCAACGTTTCTGTTACAAACTGCGCTGCTTGTTTTTGCCAACCAACTTATTATTTCGAGAACCTTCATCTTGTATAGCAATATCATCTTACTTTTGCTGGTGGTGGGAGCCAGGAACCTGTTTCGCCTGACTTCAGCCTCATCGAGCTGGCCTCGGAAATGTGAAAAACCTCTGATCGTTGGAACGGACCAATACGCGCGAAGGTGCGTCAACCTGCTGCACCGTGTTCCTTTTTTTCACTGCGAAATTCAGGCCTACCTGCAACTTCCCGGCCAACCGGTGCTGGTCCATGACGCGCCCGTTATGAGCGCAGCGGGGCCACTGTCACTCGACGATCTGAATTTCGATGAGGCAGTGGTCGCCATACCGGCGAGGCGATATCTGCAAGTGTCTTCTGTGGTGGATACGCTGCAAACGATCGGGAAACCGATTCGAGCGATCCTCGATCTGGGCCCCCGGCTATCGTTGCGTGAAAAACTCTTCCAGGCTGGCCGGTTGCAGATGATGAACCTCGTCATTTCGCCAGTCGAGAGTTTCGCATACACGGTCCTGAAGCGCACATTCGATCTGGTGGGGGCGACCCTAGGGATGGTCATTCTGAGCCCCGCGCTTTTGACCATCGCAGCACTCGTCAAGTTGAGTTCGTCAGGACCGATCCTGTTCCGGCAAGAACGGGTAGGACGCGACGGGAAGCGCTTCACCCTCCTGAAGTTTCGGACTATGCAATGCAGCAGCAAGGACGAGAGTGACACAATCTGGACGACCAAGAATGATCCCCGGTGCACTGCGATCGGCGCGGTTCTCCGCAGATTCAGCCTGGACGAACTTCCTCAGCTTTGGAATGTGATTCGCGGAGAAATGAGCCTGGTGGGACCGCGTCCAGAGCGGCCGCATTTTGTGGCCAGGTTCCGGGAGGATCTGCAGAGATACAACATGCGGCATACCTGCGAGGTTGGAATCACGGGATGGGCGCAGATCCATGGGCTGCGCGGCGACACTTCTATCTCAGACCGGCTGCAATACGATCTTTACTACGTCCAGAACTGGAGTTTTGCGCTGGATCTGCAAATAATTTTTCGCACTATGTTCATTGCCCTATCGGGTGAGAACGGGTACTAGGCACTCAGAAGATAAATTTCACCCCCAATTGCAAGACACGGGCGAGGTGGGCAGCGCCGAGATGCAGGAAGTTGCTCATGCCGAGGCAGCTTGGATCACCCGCCGAGTTGTCGGCTCCTCCATAGCACGCAGCCATATTTGTGGCGGATGAAGGCCCTCCGTTGTAGGTCCCTGAGCCCCCGTCCCCGGCAATCGGGGCAAATTCCGTGTGATTGAAAATATTGAATGCTTCTGCTCGAAACTCAAATGCCTTGCTTTCGGTAATCGCGAAGTGTTTGAACAAGGCCATATCGAAATTTACCCGATCTGGGTTGCGCAGAAAATTTCGGCCGGAATCTCCGAAGGTCAAACCGCGAGGAGCGAAGAATACTCCGGGGTTATAGAGGAGTCCGGCGTATCCCGCGATCGCAGCCTCACTCGCAGGAGGGAAGCCCGCTTTCGGATTTCCGACGACGTCGGCGTAGGAACCAGCAACAACGTTGGCGGCTCCGCCGACACCAGCATTGTCGGGATAGTCGGCGGTGTTGATCGCGCTGAAGGGCGTGCCTGTCGAGATACTCGTAACTCCGGAATACTGCCAACCGCCCAGCAATTTATGCGTCAGGCCGCCTTCTGCGAAGAAAGGCAAATCATACACGTAGCCCACATTGATCATGTGACGGATGTCAAACGAGGAACTGGCACGAGCGCCCCGCGGGTCGTAGGAATTGGCGAAGCCGGCGTCGTAACGGCTGGAAGCGTTGTCGATGGAATGGCTATAGGTATAAGAGCCGTTGATCAGCAATGCGCCCACATTTTTTCGTACCGAAGCCTGCAGGGCGTGATAGGTGGAAGAGCCCGTATCATCGAGACGAGTTATGCTGCCGAGGCCGTAGTGCGGGCGGTAAGGATCCGGATCGTTTCCGCAAGCGACGGCGAGGTTGTTGGCCCAGCTTCCGGTTTGCTGAATGCTGTTCACGGTCGCGGTCGCCTGACCGGAAGTAGGATCGATCGAAACTGTGTTGCAATCGTCCGCACTGATGGGCTGACCAACCGAGTAAGGATTTATACCTAGAGGAGTCGGAAAGATCTGGTTCAGGTCGTACTGGCGTCCTAAGTGAGTGCCCTTACTGCCCACATACGAGATTGTGCCCACCGTGTTCTTTGCGACTTCCCGTTGCACATCCAGATGCCATTGCTGCATGTAGGGCCAGATGGCCTTGTCGGGAATGGAGTAAAAGCTTAAAGGAAATTGTACGGGCGTGGTGCCTCCGGCGGAACCGAGGTTTGCGTAGCCGCTCACGTTGTACTCGGTTGGCGACTGGAGGAGGGGCGAAGACTGGCCTTCCATGCCTTCGGTGTTGGACTCGTTGCCGTTGGTATGCTCGAAGAAAATTCCGTAGCCACCGCGGAGGGCAGTCCTGCCATTTCCCCACGGATCCCACGCGAAACCGATTCGGGGAGCGGGGTTGAAAAGATGGCCTTTCTCGCAACCAACGGGCACACCGTTGGCTCCGCATTGCACCAGGCCGTCGAATTGATTGCCGGAACCAGTCAGCGCTCCCGGGAACCCGGTTATTGAGCCATCAATGTCGATCTGCGGCGCGCTGGCCAGGCTATAGACGGCCGGATCCCAGTTATAGGCGTGACGGTAGCGGTCGCGGTAAGTGCCAAAAAGGCTCACGCGCAAACCGAGATTCAACGTTAGCCGATCAGTAATCCGCCAATCGTCCTGCAGGTAGGGCTCGAGGATTTTGTAGCGATTGTAAAACTTGACCTGATTGCTTCCCTGCGAGTAATTGGCGACCTGGCCCAGCAGGAGGTCCGCAAATGCGTTGCCCGTGGACACGGCCGAAGAAACATCGAAGCCAAGGGAGCCGTTGACGAAGACACCGCTCAACTCATTTTTCTGCGCGGCTACGAAATAGGCGCCAGCCTGGAGATTGTGACGTCCAATGATCTTCGTAATATTGTCGCGGTAAGTATAAGTGGGATTGGCGTTGTATTTTCCCTCGGGCCACTCGCCGTTGACGTCCTGGTAGAAGCCGCCGCCGTAGGCTGTGTTGCCGGTCAAGGTAATATCCGGAAGTTTGCCACCGAATCCATTGTTAAAGAAGGAGCCGATGGGCAATCCGGGAGGAAGCTGCCAGGCATTGGGATTGGGATAGCCGGTAGACTTCGTGAATATGCGGTCGGTGGTATAGCTGAAGGTGAACTCGTTCAAGAGCGTCGGAGAGACGGTTGCCGACAAACGGGCCACGATGCTAATGGTTGGCAGCTTGGTGTCGGTTTGCACGGTGGGAAAATTGCTGCCGGAGAAGAGCGGGACGGCCGTAATGCTCTCCCAGGAATCGTGCGCGTAGTGGAACATGGCGCGCAGCCGGGGGCCGAAGTTATGGTCTACGCGGAGCAATTCCTCGCGCCAGTTGGTGGGCTGGTTGGGCGAGGCGTTGTACAAGGCCGCTCCGGGC
>JBEKOW010000397.1:0-13762 GCA_049521375.1 Terriglobales bacterium | reverse complement strand
AGTGCGATGACCAAGGCCAGGTAACGGAGGGGAAGACTCTTCAAAGCAAACGTCAGCGTCAGCGGATAAAACGTCCCGGAGGTCAACCCTGCAACCGCAAGCAGGGCGATTAACAAGCTGTAGCTGTGGACCACAGGCAGGTACGCCGCTACGAGGCTAAACAGCCCCGCGCAAATCAGCAAAATTCTCCGCGGGCCAAGCAAGGCCCCCAGGTAAACTGAGAATGGTCCGATGAACATGAGCGCAACGTTATATGCGCTGGAAATCCAGGCGCCGTCATCAAATCCTATTCCGACGTTGCCTTTGAGATCGGCCAGGCCAAGACCGATTACGCGCCCCATCAGAGTCACGATTCCGGCCCCGAGTATTACGCCGACGATTCCCAGCACTGGGCTGTGAGAGAGGTCGATGGGAAGCGCGGCAAGGCCCGACGTCGCGCCGGCAGGAGGCCGGGCTGTGGAAACCGGAATGGCCGTAATGGAAGATGCGGTCATTGTCTCCACTACTTTCTGGTTCGCACGGTTACAACCGCAGACAACCCCGGTCGCAACTCGGACGCCAGCGGCGAATCATCAAGCGCAATCTTGACCGGCACTCGTTGCACCACCTTCGTGAAGTTTCCTGTCGCGTTATCGGGCGGCAACAAGGCGAATTGTGAGCCGCTGGCAGGCGCGATCTCGAGCACTCGTCCCTTGATTACCTTGCCCGGGTAAACATCAATGCGAATCTCTGCCGGATCGCTAACTTTAATGTTGGTGAGTTGCGTCTCGCGAAAGTTAGCTGCTACCCACCTTGTGTTTTCAACGAAGGTCGTGACCTGCGTTCCCGGAGAAACGAGTTGACCAACACGGACTTGGCGTTCGCCCACGGTGCCGTCAGCGGGCGCAACTATGCGCGTGTAACCCAGGTTCACTTGGGCGACCTCGAGCGCGGCTTCTTTAGCGTGAAGGTCTGCAACCAGCTGCGCGTCTTGCGATTCCAGCACGGTTTTACCTCGTCGCTCCGCTTCTGCCGCCGACTCATTGCTACGAAGCAATGAGTGGGCCTGCGCCAAGTCAGCGTCGCGGCTGGCATATTGCGCAGCGAATCTTTCCTCGTCGGCAACTGCCGCTTCGACCTTTTGTTGGGTTGTTGAATTTGTCTTGAACAGCGCTTCCTGCCTGCTCCGCTCGGCACGGGTGCGGGTTATGTCTGCTTGCACCGCTTGTTTTCCTGCTTGTGCCGCCGCGATCTGCGCCGTTGCCTGGTCGATTCCTGCGATCGCGCGTTCAATCTTTGCATCCTGAAGTTCGCGCTGCCTCCGATTGTTGTCGAGAGCGGCTTTTGCGGCCTCGACTCCGGCGGCAGCCTGCGCCACCTGTGCCTTGAAATCGTCATCATCGAGCTGCACGAGCAGGTCACCCTTGTGGACCGGCTCATAGTCGTTGACCTTCACTTCGCGCACCAGCCCGGGAACTTTTGTGCTAAGCGGGGTGAGATCGCCGCGAACGTATGCATCATTAGTCACCTGCTCGATCCGGCTCCCCTCCCATCCATTCCAGTTGCCAGCAATCGTGATAAAGACGGCGGCGGCTAGAAGGATGACAACGAACGATGTTCCATAGCTTTGCCAGGCTGATTTGAGACGTGAGGGCGCGCGATCAACCACCGCAGGTGCGGCCGCGGATGCGGGTGACGAAATAGTTGCCGGTACAGGAGAAGTTGCCATTTGTGTTCCGGTTTCCTCGAAAAGTTCGCTCTTAACTCAGTCGTGCTTGCTCTTCGTGGGCACTTTCTAGGCCATTCTCGAAGAGCTGTTTTTCTCTGCACTTATGCGGTCGGTGGTACTAACTTCCCGAGCAAAACTTTGTCATTTGACGAAGGGCTGCCTCGGCATTTGGACGATGACGGTCAAGACGATGTCTCTATCTTGGAGCAGTTGGATTTCACTGGCGACCGAGTCGGTGACGGCGTGAGTTTGTAGGAGGAGTCTCTTTTTCGACCTGAGACAACAGCTCGTGCATCCGAGAGAAGACGCTCGGATCATCACTCGGTTGTCATCTGCCAGACTTTCGTCACACGATTCCAAGGATTGGGATCACGGTGAGTTCGGCCGGGCCTGCAACTCCCGGTAATTGCAGGACTTGCGTCCGTCCGCGCGGCTCCCGCTGACTGGAAGGTTGAATGCAGAATTCGAAACGTAGCGATTGGAGCACGCAGTGGATGAAGGAGCACGCCACACTCGCGTACGGCAACGGAAAATGCGACGGTCAAGAAACACAATCACGACTGCATTGCATTCAGTTCTGTTCCTGCTCTGCTCGATTGGTACGGCCGCAGCCGCGGATTTTTCTTCAACGGCTCCGACAAGTATCTTCTCTCCTCTCTCCACGCCGGCAAAGTCGATCTTTAACCTGTCAATATTTGTGCTGGCCATCACGGGGATCGTATTCGCAGTTGTTTTCAGCTTGCTGGTCTATTCAATCTTAAAATTCCGCGCGGGATCGGCGAAGGCAGATCGTGAGCCAGCCCAGGTGTACGGAAGTACGCAGATCGAATTGGCCTGGACAATTATCCCGATCTTGATTGTGGTCGTATTGTTCCTGGCCACGGCACGAGTACTCCACGCGGTACAGGATGCTGCGATGCCCGCGAATGCAATCGAGGTTACTGCTATCGGTCATCAGTTCTGGTGGGAATATCGGTACCCACAACTTGGGGTCGTCACAGCCAACGAGCTGCACATTCCGGTGAGCGATCCAGCTCATCCGACGCCGACGTTCCTAAAGTTGCTTTCGGCTGATACCGACCACAGCTTCTGGGTGCCGGAGTTGGCTGGAAAGACTGACCTTATACCAAATCATCCAAATCGGATGTGGATGGACCCTCAGCGCACAGGAATCTTTGTCGGACAGTGCGCACAATACTGCGGGACCCAACATGCAAAGATGCTTCTGCGGGTGTCGGTCGATACTCCAGAAGACTTTGCGGAGTGGGTGCGGGAGCAGCGGCAGCCCGCGATTGCAGACGAACGGGTCGCCGCCGGCAAGCAGGTATTCGAGACCACGGCCTGTATTAACTGCCACTCCATCAAGGGCACCGTGGCGAACGGCCGCTTCGGCCCAGATTTAACGCACTTGATGAGCCGCACCACGATCGCCGCGGGAGCAGCGCTCAATACGCCGGACAATCTGCGCCTGTGGATCCAAAATCCAGAGGCGATCAAGCGCGGTTCCCTGATGCCAGCGATGCAGTTGAGCAAATCGGACGCGGACGCGCTGGTGAGTTATCTGGAGACGCTTCGTTAGAGAAGTTGAACACTACTATGTCATCAAACGCGATCACAATTCCGGATCTCGATGCCGAAGCGAAGCCGTGGGTGGACGTCCTCCACGAGTGGATCACCACCGTCGATCACAAGCGGCTCGGGCTTCTCTACATCGGTTACGCGCTTGTGTTTCTGCTCATGGGTGGTTCTGAGGCTCTCATCATCCGCATCCAGTTGATGCATTCGCACAACGAATTCGTCTCTCCGCAAGTGTTCAACCGCATGTTCACCATGCATGGCACGACGATGATCTTTTTCGTGGCAATGCCAATACTGTTCGGATTTGGAAACTACCTTGTTCCTTTGATGATCGGCGCGCGGGACATGGCCTTTCCGCGGCTCAATGCTTTTAGTTTCTGGCTGTCGGCATTTGGCGGCTTGCTCCTGTATTTCAGCTTCCTTGGGGGGCCCGGACTCTATGGCGCCGGAAGTGCGCCTGACGTCGGGTGGTGGTCCTACGCACCGTTGGGGGCGCGAGCATTTTCGCCCGGGCATAGCTCTGACTATTGGACTCTCTCACTCCTCGTCTCTGGATTTGGGAGCATCGGAACCGCGATCAACATTGTCGCGACAATTCTTTGTCTGCGATGCCCTGGCATGAAGCTCAATCGCATGCCTCTGCTGGCTTGGCTCAATCTCGTGATGGCGGGAATGGTTCTGATTGCCATAACTCCGCTCTCTGCGGCACAGATCATGCTTCTGATCGACCGCTATCTGGGAGGGCACTTCTTCGATGCTCAGGCTGGTGGCTCTGCCGTGCTTTGGATGCACTTCTTTTGGATATTTGGCCACCCCGAAGTGTACGTTCTGATCATTCCTTGTTTCGCCTTCATGTCGGAAATCATCCCGGTCTTTTCACGCAAGCCAATTTTTGGCTACCCAGTCATGGTGGCGGCCACCATTTGCATTGCCTTTGTGAGTCTAAGCGTTTGGGCGCACCACATGTTCACCGTCGGCATGAACTCGTACGCCAATAGTTTTTTCACAATTACAACGATGGTTGTCGGTGTTCCGACGGGAATTAAGATTTTCAATTGGATCGGCACCATGTGGGGAGGGCGGATTCAGTTCAAAACTCCAATGCTATTCAGCATCGGATTTCTTTTCCAATTCTTGATTGCCGGTTTGACCGGAATCATGATGGCCGCCGCGCCCTTCGATTGGCAGTTAAGTCTCTCGTATTTCGTGGTGGCGCATTTTCATTACGTGATTGTCGGGGGAATTCTGTTTGCTCTGTTTGCTGCGTTCTATTACTGGTATCCGAAAATGACCGGCCGGATGTTGAGCGAGCGTCTGGGCAAGTTGCATTTCTGGTTGTTCCTCATCGGTTTCCACCTGACATTCGATGTGATGCACATTCCCGGATTGCTCGGCATGCCGCGCCGCATTTACACCTACGAACCCGGGCGCGGTTGGGACACGCTGAACTTCATCGTTTCGATCGGCGCATTCATTCAGGCGATCGGAATCCTAGTTTTCGTGTGGAATCTCATGACAGAGCAGGGAATGATCCGTGGGATGCCTGGACTCTGGAGTGGTCTACAAGCTCTCCACCCGTCGCGTACAACTTTGCAACCCTTCCGGTGGTTGCGAGCCGCCGCCCGTTGTGGGACCTAAAACATCCGGAAGATCCGGACAGCCAATATGAATGAAGGCAGAGATCAATGAGCGCAGCCTCAACATCATTGAACGAAATACCGCAACCTTGGGATCTTCCATATCGTGGCACGGTCGCGATGACCTGTCTCATCATCGCGGAGTCGGCGATCTTCACGATTTTCCTCGTCGCCTACCTCTTCTATATAGGGAAAAGCCCGATCGGACCAACTCCGCATGAAGTGCTCGAAACTCCGATTCTATTTACGATTTGTCTGCTGTCCAGCAGCCTGACAATTCACTATGCCGGAAAAGCTCTTCAAAGAAACCAACGCGGCACATTCTTAAGTTGTTGGTCCCTCACGATTCTCTTGGGTGGCCTGTTTCTCTTTGGAACGGCACGGGAATGGCATCGGCTGATCTATGAACACGGGCTGACGATCTCGACCAATCTGTTCGGGACAACCTATTACTCACTCGTGGGCCTGCACGCGTTTCACGTCAGCGCCGGCATGATCATGCTCTCCATCGTAGCAATCTTCGCTCTTGCCGGCCGCGTCGGCACCGAACACTCTCCTAAAGTAGAAGTGCTTTCCCTGTACTGGCATTTTGTGGATGCAGTCTGGGTCGTCGTTTTCACCGTGGTTTACGTTCTGGGACGCTGAGAGAAACGAAATGGCAACATTGCTAGTAGGCGAGCAATTCAGTGAAAGCCGCGAGATTCGACGCGAGATCGAAGTGCCCGCTCCAACAGCATGGCCCTTTGTACTGGCCTTCGGATGCAGCCTGCTATTCGCAGGTCTCGTTACCAGCGTTTCTGTAAGTTTGCTGGGTGCCGTGCTTTCTCTCGCGGGTTGCGTCGGCTGGTTTTGCGAAGTTTTCCCTCACGAGCACCGCGAGACTGTGCCTGTACTCCCTGAAGAGATTCGCATAACAACCCAACGGCGCTTGGTTGAGAGGGTTCCCATTCCGGCTTACCAGCGCGCCTGGCTCCCGCTTCACACCTATCCAATTTCGGCCGGGGTGAAGGGAGGTTTTGCAGGAAGCGTAGCGATGGCGGTCTTAGCTTGTGCGTATGGCGCTTTGAAAGCCGGAAGCATATGGTATCCCATCAATCTGCTTGCGGCTGTTGGCTATGCCGAATCGCAGAGACTCGGGCCCGCGCAGCTGTATTCGTTTCATGCCGACAGTTTTGCAATTGCCCTGGGTCTCCACGCGCTGGTGTCAACGCTGGTCGGATTGCTCTATGGCGCGATGCTTCCCATGTTTCCGCGCAGACCAATTGTCTTGGGAGGACTAATTGCTCCCGTGCTGTGGTCGGCATTGATTTACACGATTCTCGGTTTGCTTAATCCGACGCTCGCGAGTCACATCGACTGGTATTGGTTTGTGGCCTCGCAGGTCGGATTTGGAATTGCGGCGGGTCTGGTGGTGGTGCGTCAATCGCGAATGCTCACTCGGGAGAACATGTCCTTCGCCATACGCGCCGGAGTGGAAGCTCCGGGAATGATCCCGCCGCGTGGAGACGACCGGCCGTGAACGCATTCCGATATCTATCCACGTTTGCGGCTCTCAGCGTAATGCTGTTGTCTGCGTGCAGCGCTCCGCCGGGTCGGCCAGGCAAGGATTCGGAAAGCCTGGTTCCGAGTGAGATCAGCGATTTCAAGACCCTCTACGCAGAAAATTGCGCGGCTTGTCACGGCGCGGAAGGCCGAGGGGGTGCTGCGATTGCGCTGGCTGATCCGGTTTATCTCGCCGTCGCGGAGGAAAGCTCAATGCGAAAGACCATCGCGAACGGCGTTCGCGGAACTTCCATGCCGGCCTTCGCGCAGAGTGTGGGAGGAACACTCACGGATAAACAGATCGATGAGATCACCAGCGAAGTCCGATCACATTGGGGCCGGCCAGGCATTCTCGATGGAGCGAATCCGCCGTCTTACAGGGCCAAGGCTTCGGGAGATGTTGAGCGCGGTGAAGCTTCTTACCGAACTTACTGTTCCACATGCCACGGTCCAGAAGGGCAAGGTGGAGCAAAAGGCAGCGCCATCACGAACGATTCATTTCTCGCGCTGGTCAGCGATCAAGGGCTACGGACAATGATTATTGCCGGCCGACCGGAGTTGGGGGCGCCCGACTGGCGCGGAAACACGAAGGGGAAACCAATGTCGGAGCAGGAAATCTCCGACGTGGTTGCATGGCTGGCGTCTCACCGGGTTCAGAGCCCCGGTCGACCTTATCCCCCAGCGGATAACACGCAACTCCAGGAGTTAAAACATGGCCACTAAACCTGCACTTGCACCGCCCACCGATGCCGCGATTTCTCGTCGCGGTTTCCTGATGAAGTTGGGAATTCTATTGAATGCGGTTGCGGCGAGCCTTGTGGCCTTTCCGGTTGTGGGATTTCTGCTCTCCTCGATCACTCGGGGTCGCGGCAATGGGTATCTCTCCTGGGTGCCGCTGGGTAAGGTCAGCGAATTTCCTGAAGGCGAGACGCGGCTGGCCACATTTCAGAATCCCTACGTCATGCCGACCGATGGCAAGACCGCGGAAACGGCCTGCTGGGTACGGCGCATCGCGGGAGAACAGTTCCAGGTCTTCGCCGTTAACTGCGCACATTTGGGCTGCCCGGTGCGCTGGTTTCCGCAATCCGCGCTGTTCATGTGTCCATGCCATGGCGGGGCGTACTACCAAGATGGTTCACGCGCTTCCGGACCGCCGGAGCGCGGTCTTTTTGAATATCCATACAAAATCGAGAACGGCCTGATCACTATCCAGGCCGGCGAACTGCCCACGCCGGGGGCAGCGATCGCGGAGCTCACCGCAGGGAAAAAGCTATGCATATCTTGAGTTCGCTGGCAAAGATAGGGACTTGGTTCGACCGGCGTTTGCAGCTTGCTGCGCCAATTCGCGAAGCGGCGGAACATCCGATCCCGCGAAACACTTCAAGCTGGTGGTACGTTTTCGGCAGTGCCGCATTGACGATCTTCATTCTGCAAATTGTTACGGGAATTCTGCTCGCGTTGGTTTACGTGCCTTCGGGCGCGGAAGCGTGGAGCAGCCTGCAAGCCCTGAACCACGACATTACGCTCGGCTGGTTCATCCGCGCCATGCACGGATGGGGTTCGAACTTCATGGTGGCGATCGTTCTGATCCACATGGTGCAGGTGTTTCTCTTTGGCGCATACAAATTTCCCCGCGAACTTACGTGGATCATCGGCGTTTTCCTTTTGCTGATGACGCTGGGTATGGCGTTCAGCGGGCAAGTGCTGCGCTTCGATCAGGATGCTTATTGGGGGCTCGGCATCGGGGCATCCATTGCGAGCCGTGTCCCCATTCTCGGTCCCTCGATCGTGAAATTGATGTTGGGAGGGCCGATCATTGCCGGAGCGACTCTCTCGCGATTCTTCGCGCTGCATGTGTTTGTGATCCCGGGATTACTGATCGGTTTCGTAGGACTCCACGTGCTGATGGTTCTCAAGCTGGGAATTAACGAATGGCCGATGCCGGGACGCATCGTGAAGCGAGCGACGTACGTCAGCGAGTACCACGAATTAACCCAGAAAGATGGTGTGCCGTTCTTCTCTTATGGCGCGTGGAAAGACATGTTCTTTGCGGCCTTCATTATTCTCGCAGTGGCCGCTTGCGCACTGTACTTCGGGACATTTGGACCAAGCGGCAGGCCCGATCCGACGATCATCCAAACGGTTCCCAAGCCGGATTACTTTTTCCTGTGGCTTTATGCGCTATTGTCGCTGCTGCCGCCGTCGCTCGAAACGCCTGTACTTCTCATCGGCCCGGTATTGGCGATTGCGGGTCTGCTGCTGCTTCCGTTTCTTTCCGGCGAGGGTGAAAAGAGCTGGAAGCGAAGGCCCATCGCGGTTCTGACCGTGTTGTTGATCGCGATCACGCTGGGAACGTTCACTCATCTCGCGGGGTATACGCCTTGGAGCCCGCACATGAATGCGTGGAGCGGTGATCCCGTGCCGCATCGATACATTCATGACTCGACCGCGCTCGAGAGACAAGGGGCGCTGGTTTTTCAGGTCAAACAGTGCCGCAACTGTCATTCACTTGGAGAAAGTGGCGGACAACGAGGGCCCGCACTCGACAGCGTAGCAGTGCGGCTCACCCAAGACCAGCTCATCCGGCAGGTCATTCAAGGCGGAGGCAACATGCCAGCGTACGGAAAGAACTTGAGTCCAGCGGAGACGACGGCGATGGTGGCGTTCCTTGAGACTCTGCATCCGAATGGGGAACCGCCGGCGCGAGATGCTTCACGCGATCTGGCACTCAGCGATGAGAACCAATCTGGTGTGAAACCACATGGTGTGAGGCTGCCTGGTGTGAAGCCGTAGGAGAACGCCGATGTCACATCATGCCGCTTCGGAATCGTTCCAATCCGTGCTTCTTACTCTGATCCTTCTTTTCACCGCGCTGGTTTACCTGCGGGGATGGTTCAGCCTTCGTTCCAGTCGCGTGGAAAACATATCGGCGCTCCGCGCTCTCAGCTTTCTGGTGGGAATGTTCTTGATCTGGCTCGCCGTCGCATCCCCGCTCGCTGGGCTGGATCATGAGTTGCTCACCGTCCACATGATGCAACATCTACTGCTGATGACGCTTGCTCCTCCACTCATCTGGCTGGGGGGCCCCGCCGGTCCGGTGCTACGTGGGTTGCCGCGGCGATTTGTAGAAGGGCTACTTGGTCCGTTGTGGCAGTCGCATCCGGCTGAGAGACTTGCGAAGACCCTGAGAAGACCCGAATTCGCCTGGCTCGCAGCCTGCGCCGCCTTAGTGGGATGGCACATTCCGAGATTCTTCGCGCTGGGAATGCAATCGGCCTCTTGGCATCTGTTCGAACACTTCTCCTTTCTTGCGACCGGTCTTCTGTTCTGGTGGCCTGTGGTTCGACCCCCGACAGACGCCTTTCGGCAGGACCTCTCAATGATCTTGTACCTTTTTCTTGCCACGTTGCCGTGCGACATTCTCTCGGGATTTCTTGCCTTTTCTGACCGCGTGGTTTACCCGATGTACTTCTCTTCGTCACATTTGCTGTTTTTTTCTCCACTCGTAGATCAGCAGTGCGCGGCTGCATTGATGTGGACATGTGTCACCGTCGCTTACCTTGCGGCGGGGGCGATCTTAACTATGCGACTTCTGTCGCCCCAAGGGTTTCCTCAGTCCGGCTTGATGCAGCCAGGATTCCGCGGAACAGGAATTGGCCGCCGCGTCAGGCAGAGCCAGGAGGCGCTCTAAGCGTGGCGAGTGAATCCATTCTTGCAGCGTTCGACCTTTCAGTCGCGAAGCGCAGTCGCTTTTGGGATTCAAGGCTCTGGGTCGATTATTTCGCGCTTACCAAGCCAGAGGTCAATTTTCTGATCGTGGTCACCACCTTTGCAGGCTTCTATCTGGGCTGCCTCTCAGCCGGACCTTATTTTCCATGGTTGCGATGCATCAATGCGCTGCTGGGCACCTTGTTGGTGGCCAGCGGGGCAGGAACGCTCAATCAATACATCGAGCGCCGTTTCGACGTCCAAATGCGCCGGACATCGCGGCGACCGCTGGCGGCCGGGCGGATCAACCCCTCGGCGGTTTTGTGGTCCGGCCTGGCATTATCAGTTCTCGGGACCATTTATCTTGCCGGAGCAGTAAAGCTACTTGCGAGTCTGCTGGCGCTGGGCACGTTATTGTCCTATTTGTTTTTCTACACTCCGCTCAAAAGGAAGTCGCCGCTGTGTACTCTGGTCGGAGCATTTTCAGGCGCGATGCCACCGCTGATCGGGTGGGCTGCAGCTTCTGGCCGGCTGAGTATTGAGGCCGGGATACTATTCTCCGTGCTGTTCCTTTGGCAGTTCCCGCATTTTATGTCGATCGCGTGGATGTACCGCGAAGATTATGCTCGTGCGGGTTATTTAGTGCTGCCGCAGGACGAGCACACCAGGACCAGCCTCGCGATTTGGCAAACTCTGGTGCCGCTTCTTTTATTAGCGCCCATTAGTCTGTTGTCGGCTTTGACCAAGAAAGTGAGCACTTCTTACTGCATTGGATCCTTGCTCCTGTGGTCGATGTTTTTGTACTACGGAGTACGGTTCGCCCGGCGAAGGTCTAACTCCTCGGCCCGACAGCTTCTTACGGCTTCAATCCTTTACCTTCCGTCAGTTTTTCTGTTGATGATCCTGAGCAGATTGATTGCGGGTGGCCGGTGACCAAGGAACGACATCAATGACCTGGCTGGAATGCAAGCGGTAGTTTGATTCGGCGGGCTCTCCGTCGAACCCCACGGATTTCCGAAGATGAGGTAAGACCGGCAGGATGACTCGGTGTCGCGCTGCCTTTGCGGCTGTGGCAGAGTGGTGATTTCAACCGGTCACCACTCTGCCTTGTCTCATGCCTACGCAACGCAAATCAAGTTAATTGCTCCTCAAGAAGCGAGCCATTCGGGTTTGCTCGAGCCCCGCGGTTCAAGCACGGTCCGGAAGGAGCCCGGAGTCTTGGACAGAACCACGTTGTCGGTTAAGCCTTGATAGGTGCCCAACGGAGTTTCGGCAGTGAACAGATCAGGAGCAACGTATCTGTGCTCATCCGAAGAGCCGGCGGTTTGCTGCGCGTACGCTTTATCGAATATGCCCAGAGAACGCAGCCAGAGTACTGTCCTGGTCAGGGATACGACGACGCGATAGCTTCCTCCCTCGATGGCGCGCCGCCTCAGGGCTTCGAGGACACCGACGGTGCCGAACCAACCCACGACGTTGTCGCAGATCGGGATAATTGGCGGCGACTTGGGCTGATCTGGAGTCCCCTCGCTCGTAAACACGCCTGAAAGAGCCGCGCCGATCTCATCAAAGCCAACCCGATTTGCCCAAGGCCCCCGCTCGCCATTGAGAACCACCTTGGCGTGAATCAGTCCGGGCTTTTTCTGGCTGAGCTCTTCTGCTGTCAGGCCGTATTTTTCGAAGTAACCAGGCCGCCGATTTCCGAAAAACACGTCGGCATCCTTCAGCAGGCGATCGAACCTTGTGCGATCTTCTTTAGAGTGATCCAGGATCGTCGAACGCATTCCAACCTGCGCGTCCCAGGCAAACGACTCGATTTCAGTTTCGCTGGGCCGCCAGATGTTGAGGACGTCTGCTCCGTAGCAGGCGAGGTCTCTGCCGATGGCTGCCCCGGCAATCACATGCCCCATTCCAAAGGCGCGAATGCCGTCCAGCGGACTCTTGCCATCCTTCTTAAAAGGGATAGGCTCGCTTTCGCCGATCTTCTCCACCGTAATCAAAGGCATGGTGGAGAGCACTTCGGTGTACTGATGCTCTTTCCCGAATTCGTCAAAGGTGCGCACCATGGCCATGGGAAGCCCGGCCTCGGCCGCCGCATTCTCCAGGTCTTCTGCACGCCAATGCTGGATAGCGTTCTGCACGGCTTCGGGGTTCGGGTTAGACCTGAGGAGGCTGAGCGCGCGCGCCGCCAGTTGGGGGTAAATGTTGATCGCTACCACGTGCCGCCCGTCCCGCGTTTTGTGAAACAAATGCGGATTCAAGAAAGGGTTCAAAGGCTCCTCGAGTGGGGCCGGTGGGCGTCCATTGACGGTTTCCCATTTCAACTCGAAGAAACCGCAGAAGCGCCGCAATGCTTTACGGACATCCACGGCAATATCCTGTCCCTCACCTGTTCGTTGTCGCCACAAAGCTGCGACCGCGACAGCCTTCGCGGCCAGCCCGATTGCTGCCATCGCTCCAAACCGATGGGGGCTGGGAATAATCGGATCCTGACCGTAGAAACTGAGTTTGCCGCCACTGTCTGCAGTAGTCAGTCCTACGCCTCTCAGCACTTCATTTACGCCGCCATGCAGGTCGAAGTCCGAGCTGGTTGCTGGATTGCTCAGTCCAGTTTGAATTTTCTCAGTTAGTGTTTGATCGGTTCGCTCGGCGGTTTTTTCTTTAGCTCTATCCAGTGTTGCAGTGTTCATATGTGCAATATCCCTTCTCAAGATTCGCTTTAAGTCCTTGATGCCTTGCCAGTCTCGCTTCCAGCTATGCGTTCGCCGAAACTGTGAACCGGCGTTTCGCTTTAATACCGGGCTGGCATTTCTGCGTACGCAATGCCGGTGAGGTTTCCCTCGGCAAATAAAAGTGTCTTCGCGTTTGACCCGTCGAGATTGGCGCTGTACACCGTGCCGGCGAAATCAGTGACGAACATGCGACCACGTTTCAGGTCTAACGCCAGGCCGATGCCTTCCATCAAATTCCTGAAAACGACCTCCGGTTGTTTGGGAGCACTCGGTATCGGGTCCATGGGCGCGCGGTTCACCGTGTTGCCGCGCGGCGGATCGCCGCGGTCGGTCCAATACAAGGTCCGACTGCGGACGTCGAGGTCCAGATCGATTGGCTCAGGCAGGTTTTCATAGAGAATTTGAATGTCGTTGCGATTCGCGGCCGACTGTCCTTTGGGAATCTCTACGTTGGCCCGGAAAATACGACCCTTGCCCGAGTTGTCATCCCCTTTCTGGGTCCAATAAAACTTGCCACCCTCCGCATCGACGGCAATGCCAACGCACCATTTCGTTGCGTCGGGTCCGGGACGCGGATCGCCCTGGCTCGTGTCCACTAGAGTTTCGATATTCGATCCGTCCAGGTTGGCGCGCATCACTCGCATCCCCTCGCGATCGCACCAATAGAGCTTGTTGCTCTTTCTCTCCAGCCAGAGCTGCTTCGGAGTAAACGTGCCGCCTGGGGGAACAATGGTGGTCATGTTTTTGCCATCAATATCTGAGCGCAGGATGGTGCCATCGTTCTTTTTGGGATTGCCCATGTTGGTCCAGTAGATGTGTCCGGCAGCGGCGTCCACTACCAGTCCGTCCGGCAGCCT
>JBEKOW010000396.1:0-15796 GCA_049521375.1 Terriglobales bacterium | reverse complement strand
CCGCTCTTGTGGCGGTGGCGGCATCCGAATACATATTGAAGGATACTGAACGACGAGTTCACAAATCACCCTCTCGCTGTCGCCGCTCGCAACTTCCATTGGCGTCGAGCCACGCTAGCAGCGCGCGTACGCTACCTCGCGCCAAGGCAATTGAGCAATCCGCAGCTCCATAATAAATATTGAGGGTGTCACCGTCGGGAGCCATCGTGTAGCCGCACGGGAACACTACATCGTCCACATCGCCGTGGCGTTCGTAGGAAGCCTCGGGCCCAAACATCCACGAGTCACCCCGCAAAAGGCATCTTTCCGGATTTTCCAAATCGAAAAGTGCCAGGCCTAATCGATAGAGGCATCCCGAAGGTGTGTGCCGCACGCCGTGGTAGAACATGAGCCATCCTCTGGAAGTCTCAATTGGCGGAGGAGACAATCCGATTTTATTTGCATCCCACCAGGCGCCGCGACGAGCCTCGAGAATGAGCCGGTGCCTTCCCCAATAGCGCAAGTCGGGAGAATACGAGATCCACATGTGGGCTCCGAGCGCTGTCATGGGACGATGAATGAGGGCCCAGTTTCCGCCAATTCTCCGCGGCAGAAGCGCCGAATCCTTGTCATCCGGGGGCATGATCACCCCGTAGCGCTCAAAGCTTCGGAAATCCCGGGTTAGTGCAAGAGAAACTCCCGGTCCACCGCGCGAGTAGGAGGTGTAAGTGACCACATATTGCTGTAACTCAGGCACAAACGTGATGCGGGGATCCTCGATGCCCCAGATTTCCTCAGGGAACTTTTTCCAGTCGGGCATTAACGTTGGTTCGCGATCGATCTCCCAGCCGTCCACCCCGTTGCTGGAGCGAGCGGCGCAAAGATGCGACAAGCCGCGACGATCTTCGACACGGCAGAGCAGCAAGGTAGTTCCATCCGGCAACAAGGTTGCACCCGCATTAAATACGCTGTTGATGGAGTAGGGCCAATTGTTTCGCGTCAGGATAGGATTGCTGGGGTGACGCAGAAGCAGCGGCGGGTAGTGCGCACTTTCGACATTGACAAGAGTTGTTTCGGGGGTATTCATTGAGGATCTTCACCTTTCAGTGGAAGCTCGGAATTGTTCAGCGCCTGCATCTCCAACAATGCCATCAGGAACGAAAGCGTCGATTCCGCTCCCTGATTCTGATTGGCGCGTTCGGGATGCAAACCGTCGCGGCAGCCGCCCGTGACTGAATCGTAGAGCGGCAGTTGCAGATCGTTGTCGCCCAGGAACCAGTTGAATGCCGACCATGCCTCGCCGCGCCAGCGACTCTCGCCGGTTACACGAAACGCCTCGATACAGGCCGAGACAGCACCCGCCGCCTCAAGCGGTTGTTGATCAAAGCGCGCCTTTTCACCACCCTGGTGATAGAAGCCTTGTGAACCAATGGGCACAAAGTGATGGTTGGTTTCGCAATGCTGCTCTTTCAGTAACCAATCGAGCGCTTCGAGACCGGCTGAGATCATGCCATCGTCGGAACACGCAGAGCCTACTACGAGCAGGGCCTGTGGCAGTCTCGCGTTGCCATAGGCAACAACATTTTCGAACCACTTCCAATCCGGCCGACGGATTGATTCATACATGGCGAGCAATCGACGGCTGATCACCGAGCGCATCTTCTGCGCGTCTCGATCTCCGGGATAAGAATTGAGGTATTGCTGAATCCCAAGCAAGGTATAAGCCGCGGCACGGGGACTGTAGATTTCCATGGCCGCAGGAAGGGAAAACTCAAACAGGCGTCCGGCAGCACTTCGCAGTGCCTGATTGCCGGATTGTCCCAGAACCGTCCCAAGACTCCACAAGGCACGCCCATGGCAGTCATCCGAGCCGACGGCTTCGTTCCACCGGCGATCGTAGCCGAGAAAGTTTCTGAACCGACCGGTCGCCGAATTGAATGCATGTTCGAGAAACGACAGATACCGCGCAGAGAAGTCGGGAATTGGGAAATCGGTTTTCTCCAGCGGGGTATTGGCTTCGAGCATAATCGTGAAAATCAGCGCGCGAGCGTTGTCATCGGTCGTGTAACCCTCAACTCGATTCGGAATGGTAAAGATCGCGTGCTGGAAAATTCCGGTGTCGTCAGTGAGCGCGTTCAGATGATGCAGTTTCAATTCCGGCAGTTGATCAAGAGTTTTGGGGATGGCGCGCGCGGAGAACTGGACGCGAGGATTTTGCAGGCGGTCGCTGCGCACTCGCGAGAAACTCTTCATGTAACCCTGGGCGACACTGCTCCAGACCATGTCTCGGGAGAATAGATAGGCGCGTTTCCGCATCGCATGGCGGATGGCAGGCGTATTCAGCAGTTCGATCGTCTTGTTCGCGATCGCATCGGGGTTCTGAAAAGGCACCAGCGCGCCCCGGCGATCGTCGAGCAGCTCGATGGCGTGCCAGTAGGGAGTCGAAATAATTGCCTTGCCAGCGCCGAGGGCATACGCAAGGGTTCCGGAAACCACCTGCTCTTCGTAGCGATAGGGCGT
Organism: Terriglobales bacterium; assembly: GCA_049521375.1. Taxonomy (GTDB): domain Bacteria; phylum Acidobacteriota; class Terriglobia; order Terriglobales; family Acidobacteriaceae; genus Acidiflorens. The sequence goes on along the minus strand of JBEKOW010000396.1, from coordinate 13,297 downwards.
GATATAGATATCGGCCGCGCCGATGAACGCGGCCATTTCTTCGGGCGTGGCAAAGTGGTCATGAAAGATCACTTGCGATTGAACCCCCAGTTTCCTGGCCAGTTCCTGCAAACTGTGGCGATACTTGTCTCCCTCGCGACGAAGAATGTGAGGATGAGTCGCGCCCGCGACGATGTAGGCGACATTGGAATGCTTTTCCAAAATCTGCGGCAACGCTTGAATGACATTCTCGATCCCCTTGTTCGGAGAGAGCAGGCCAAAGGTGAGCAGCACCGCTTTTCCTTCCACGTCAAAGCGGTCTTTATAAAAATTGGGATCGAGAAACGGCAGGTCGGGAACGCCATGAGGCACCATGTCGATCTTGCTGCCCGGCACTTTGAAGATCTCCTGCAAAAATTGCGATGACAACTGGCTCATGACGATGAGGCGATCCGAAAGCTCCGCGATCTCTTCCATTACCCGGAGTTGGCCAGGATTCGGCTCCCGCAGAACCGTGTGGAGCGTGGTCACCACCGGCATTTTCAAGCCGCGCAGCAGATGCAGAATGTGGCTTCCGGCTGGACCGCCAAAGATTCCATACTCGTGCTGCAGGCAAACCATGTCGATATTGTTGAAGTTGAGGAACTCGGCGGCGTCTTCATACGACTTCACGTCGTCCTGGGCGAGCGACCAGCGGACGCGCTCGGGATAGTCGTATCCTTGCTCCGTGTCGTTCACGGGTAACGCCAGCAAGCGCGTGGTTCCGTACTCCGCGGATATGGCCGCGCACAAATCGGTGGTGAAGGTAGCAATTCCACATTGGCGCGGAAGGTAATTGCCAATTACCGCGATTCGACTCGGCAAAGACGCCCTGGCCTGCAGCCTTGCAGGTTTCGAAATCACCTGTAGAGGGAGTGAGGCGGCAACGTCCAAGAATCCGTCAGAGAACGCTTCGACGGGTAGCGCCATTCTTGTCCCTCACTTTCTTGACGACCTGTGTTGAAAAAAGACGGGCGGAGGCACCCACGCTGGATGCCCGATGGATGGCGCGCCTAATGCAGGGTTTCTTTCTTATTGAGTATTCAACGAGACCGGTCTTGCAGACTGGTCAAAATTGACCAGAATGTGCCGGCGGAGGTGGCGGCTTGAGAGAACGGATTTTCAGCGTCCTTCCGATTCTGCGACTGGGTATTAAGTTGAGCAATTTCGAACAGACTTGCGGGATACGTTCCTATATACAACCAGAATGGCCACCCCTCCCACGCTGCTCTGCATCCACCGCGATCCAACGCAACTGGGCTTGTTAAAAGAACATGGATATGAGCTGGCAACCGCGACCAACGGTTCCGAAGGTCTGCGGCTTTTCATGTCGCGGCCAGTGGATGCAGTTGTCCTCGAATACCACCTTGGAATTCTGGATGGCGTAACCATCGCCGACGAGATCAAGCAGGTCAGACCCGAGATACCGATCGTGATGTGGACCGATAACGTTGAGTTACCCAGCGACGCTTTAAAGTCCATCGATGCGCTGGTGGCCAAGTCGGACGGGCCACACTTTCTATTGGCTACTCTGCACTTCGTAATGAAGGTGAAGCCGGCGCAGCGTCAAGAAGCGCAGACAAGGAACCAAACTCCGGCTCATCTGCGGCGGCCGGGGCGGGCGCGGGAAGGAAGAGAACCTGTGCGGACTGGCGTTCCAGAATCGGCTGAAGAAAAGGACGCGGCCTTTTCAAGAGAGGTCTGGCGCAGCATTCGGAATGGGTCTTTCCGATTCTGAACCGGGCAAGCGCAACCCGATCTCAATTGACCAGCATACTGCGATCCAATCCTGGATCATGAAGTCATGAAAGTCCTAAGGGAACTCGCTCTTCTCATCCGCTGCCCGGTGTGCGGTGCCAAGCCAAAGCAGAAGTGCGAACTCAGCACTGGGCTGCCGCGAACCGAGCCGCATCTGGAGCGGTGCCTGGCGGTGGAGAACGCAGTGCAACTCACTACCGCGCGGCTTCATCTGGTCGCAAGGACTGACGAGCCTCGAAATCGTCCAAATAGCAGCCTTGTTGAACATGGCGTGAATGCGCCGAAACGGTAGTGTATGGAACACCCAGGAAGCGCTTTGTGACGATACCAGTCACCTCAAGACCGTTGAAGCGGCGCGCACCCACTTTGTCCAGAATGCGGCTGAGAGCGCGCCTGACCTTTGCTTCGCCGGGGCCGCCGATAAATATCGACTTCACTTCCGAAGCGATGAAAAACAGGTTCCATCCCGCGACGCGAATCTTGCGATCAACCGCGAAGGCGTCAAGAATCTTGACCACGCTCCACTTTCCCGAGTACGACTCGCTCTCGAGACCAAGCAACTGGGGCCACCCCGACATCAGGATCGTGCCGACTGCAACAGCTTCTGCCATGGAAACCTCCTCCCGTCGGGTTATGATCTCCGCTTTCCCTGAAAAAAACTGTCCAAAATGGCTCACATCGCCCGGTCGGTTAGGAGACGGCGTAAAGTACGGCACCGTACAAGTAGTGCCATTTAGGACTACAATCAATTGAGATGGCAGCGAGTCCACAATTGAACGCTAAGAGCCGTGAGTTCACTCCGAGCACTTTCCTTGCGACGATTGGCGAGGGCAGGAAGAATCTGACGTTCATCAAGAAGCAAGTGATCTTTGCGCAGGGGGATGCGGCGGACTCTGTCTTCTATATCCAAAAAGGCAAGGTGAAGCTCACGGTCGTTTCCAAGACAGGGAGAGAAGCCACGCTCGGCCTTCTGGGAGTGGAGAATTTTTTTGGCGAGGGCGCGCTGGCCGGGCAGGCGCTGCGCATGGGTTCTGCGTCAGCGATGACGGACTGTGAAATTCAGAGGATCGACAAGAAGGCGATGATGGCCGCCCTCCATCGCGACCCTGCCTTCTCCGAGCTATTCGTTGCGTATTTGCTGGCACGCAACGTCCGTTATGAAGAGGATCTGGTCGACCAGCTATTTAACTCCAGCGAAAAAAGGCTGGCGCGAGTGCTTCTTCTGCTCGCCCATTTTGGCAAGGAGGGTGTGCCAGAGACCGTCGTGCCAAAAATCAGTCAGGAGAGTCTGGCCGAGATGGTGGGGACCACGCGCTCACGAGTCAGTTTCTTCATGAACCGTTTCAGAAAGCTGGGTTTTGTGGATTACTCGGGCGGCCCGGAAGGCGGGTTGCAGGTCCACAGTTCGCTGCTAAGTGTGGTCTTGCACGACTAAGTGACTCGGCGAGTTCCCGGTTGTGCCGACGGGCCCATCTCAGACGAGGATTGAGCGACCGTTGGGCGACTCCCAGAGCGTAGGCGGAAAGGTGTGAGTCAAGCCGGGTTCGGTAGCCCTGCTTTGCCGATGGCCGCACGACAGGCAAATCGCCCCCACCTCCCGGATGTCCGTCTCTTTTGAAATTTCATTCTCGCGCACGGCAGTCGAGCCGGCGACGACCGGCCCGGCACATTTATCACAAGAATAAGCGGAAAGGTGCAAGTAGTGTTTCTTCATTTCGACCCTCGCAAGTCCGGGTAACTACTTTCAGGCAACACGACGTCCGCTCACCAGGTTGATGACCAGGATTACCAGAGCGACGACCAGCAACAAATGGATCAGGCCTCCGGCTATGTGCAGGCTAAAACCGAGAAGCCACAGAATCAAAAGGACGACGAAGATTGTCCAAAGCATAGTGATCTCCTACCCCATTTGGGGCAAAACTGAATTACCTTGTGCTTGCGGGAGCCAGCTTCTTACCACACTCCATGCAACATACCTTGAAGCGCGGCGTGATCAACCCGCAGAACGGGCACACCCTCTGCAGTTTGACGCTACTTGATGGTTTGAGGGATGACAACAACGCCGACACCGATGCTTTGAGGTCCCTCAGCCTTATGCGGTAGCGGATCTTCCAGCGATCAAGAGTGCTATTCATCTGCTCTACCAGCTACCACGATGGCATGTCCAGAGCGAGCATTCTGTGCAGAATTGCTCACAAATCGCAGGTTCCCGTCATCAACAGGCAATTGCTGTTGCAGACCTTCGCACTCCCAAAGTGAGCAATCTAGATCAGCCTTTCTCCCCTGCATGGGCGATGATGCCTATGAGACGCCGAATACTGTTCGGAATTGCGCACGTGGAACCTGATGAAACGGTGAAGGTATGACGTCTCGATGGAAATGATCTGGTCGGCGACCCTCAATTTTAGTTTGCACGCTCCTTGAATGTTACTTGGCCGAGAGCGCCATACGAGTTGCCCGTGGCGCGAACACGGAAGTTCTCCTTTTTCATAAGTGAGCTATCTTGCTCAGACGCTGGAGCCCACACCTGTCACTCTATGCTTCTAAGTGTGTTGGTGGCGCCGCGAATACCGCCGCGAAATCCCACGGCGGGACGCGATTCGGCCCTGACAGTCGCGCGGCCAAAGACAAGGAAGGTCAAAGATCATGCCTCTAATTCAGCTACTGGAAGTTCTCATCGTGGTGGGGGTTCTGCTGTGGCTGGTGAATCGCTACATTCCCATGCAGTCGTCCATCAAGTCAATTTTGAACGGCGTCGTCGTGATTGCCGTGGTCCTGTGGCTGCTGAACGTTACAGGGCTGTTTCATTCCCTCTCCAGTATTCACCTTGGAAAGGGATGACGATTTGGACAAGCGACTGTTCATTGCCGGAATACCCGGCTCTCGTAACCGTACGAAACAACATACCGGGCAGAACAATTGCCCAAGGAGATTATTTTGAACGCTAAGTTGTGTCTGACAGTTGGAATCGCTCTCAGTGGGAGCGTATTTGCACAAACGAACCGCCAAACAACCATAGTCATCGAGCCCGTTACTCCGACGCCGATATTTCGAGTCAACGTCGTCAGCCGCAACGTGCAGGCGATCAACTACGAGCATCGCAGCGGAGCGAGCAGGGTTGACTTCGCGGGCACGGACTTGATGCCCTCGGCGAACGGCGAAGCCAAGGTGAACAGCAGGCGCGGATCCATTGAGATCGATGCGGAATTTGGCGACCTGCGGGCACCCACGACTTTCGGCAACGAGTACCTGACCTATGTGTTGTGGGCGATTTCCCCCGAAGGCCGCGCCGTAAACCTGGGCGAAGTGTTGGTCGGCAACAACCATCGCAGCAAGCTGCGCGTAACTACCGACCTTCAGGCATTTGCGCTGATCGTTACCGCCGAACCCTATTACGCCGTACGCCAACCCAGCAATGCGGTTGTCCTTGAGAATGTGATACGCGACAGCACCAAGGGAACCACCGAGTCCGTGAATGCAAAGTACGAACTGATGGAGCGGGGTGGTTACATTCCCACGGGCTACCGGTTCGACCCAGTGGTCCTGAATGCCAGGCTGCCGCTGGAGTTCTTCGAGGCGCGCAATGCACTGCGCATCGCCCAATCCGAAGGGGCCGAAGAGTATGCCAGCGGCAGCTACCAGCATGCTGTCCAGTTGATGAACAATGCGGATGAATATGCCACCAGCAAACATATCGACACCAAGCCGCTGATCGCCGTATCTCGAGATGCCGTGGAGACGGCGGAAGATGCCCGCGAAATCGCGGTCAAGAAACTGGACGAGATCCGGCTCGCAAATGAACGTCAGGCATCGAGCGACGCGCAAGCACAATCGCAGATGCAAGCCGATATTGCGATCCGGCAGAAAGACCGTGCACAGTCTGAGGCAGCAATCGCTCTGGCCGCAACGACGCAGGCTGAGTCGGATACGCAGAATGCTCAAGCCGCCAAGGCGCAGGCCGAAGCTGACGCTGCAAAGGCGCGAGCCGATGCCGCTAATGCACAAACAGCGACCGCGCAGGCGAAGTCCGAACTGGCAGACAGCCAGGCTTTGTCAGCAGTTGCCGTTTCCACAGCCCAGGCTGATGCGGAGCAGTCCCGTTTAGCTGCGCAGCAGGCACAGCAGAGCGCACAACAAGCGGAGGCCGACAAGGCAGCCATGCGTACGCGCCTGTCCGAACAACTGAATTCCATTCTCCAGACCCGCGATAGCGCGCGCGGGCTCATCGTCAGCATGTCCGATGTGCTGTTTGACACCGGGAAATATTCATTGAAGTCGGGTGCACGGGAGAAACTGGCGAAGGTCGCCGGCATTCTGCTCGCCTACCCTGGGCTCGACATCGCTGTCGGTGGTTACACAGACAATGTGGGCAGCAACGAGATGAATCAAACACTATCGGAGAATCGGGCTGGATCGGTCCGCGATTACCTGGTGCAAGAAGGTGTGGCGACGAATTCGGTCTCAGCCAAAGGTTTCGGCAACACCTTGCCAGTAGCGTCAAACGACAATGCCTCCGGGCGGCAACAGAACCGGAGAGTCGAACTTCTCGTGTCCGGCGAAGCCATCGGCAGCCCGGTGAACACGACAACAGGAAGCTTGCAGTAGGGCAAGCGTACGCAACGATCGACAAATGGAGATGACACATATGAACCTAGTTGGATTTATCGGCACAGCAGTTCTGTCTTTTACCCTCATAGCTGCGGCTCCAGTGTTCGCACAGGAGCAGCACGACCAGCAGGAGGAACAGAAAAACAAGCCTGATCAGGAAGAGAAAAAAGCGCAACCTGAGAGGTCCTCCAAGCCCGAGGAAAAATCCGCGGCGCAGCCGGACAAGAACACCAAGCCGGAAGAAAAGAACGCGCAGCAAGAGGAAAAAAACATAAAGCCCGCGGAGAAAAACATGCAGCAGCAACAGCATGCCGCCAATAACGGCGGGGGCCGCATTCCGGCGGACAAATTCAAAGCCAATTTTGGACAGCAACACACATTTCGTGTCACCCAATCCGACTACAGCAATCGCCGCTTCCAATACGGTGGTTATTCGTTTGGATTCGTTGACGCGTGGCCCAGCAACTGGCTCTACACGCAGAACGTTTATGTAATCGAGATCAACGGCGTGTATTACCTGTGCAATGCGAGCTACCCCGGCGTCAACCTCGCCCTCAGCTTTTCCCTGTAGGCGGCCTCGTTCCCACGGGCCAGCTCAAATCCTATCGGCGCGGGTCCATCCCTTTTGGCTCGCGCCGCTTGCTTTCCCCGACCGCCTGGGTCAACCCGAAGAGTCGCGCACCCGGATTCGTGGGACAGCAGGCAATAGAAGTGAGCAGAAGTGCTCAGACTCGGCCAGTCCCCAGGTGAAATTCTTGCAACAGCATAGTCGCCGTTCAATCAGCGCAGCCCGCGACAACCCAAGGCACGAACGGGCAATCGAAGGATGAATTTGGCAAGGTGTTTCAAATGCAAAAGATCCGTTTGCTCTCTCTGGCACTTCTGATACTAGCCATGCCGGCCGCTTCGTTGGCGCAGTTCGGCGTATCGATCACGATCGCTCCCCCCGAGTTGGTGGCCTACTCGCAACCTCTTTGTCCCCAAGCTGGTTATCTGTGGACGCCGGGCTACTGGGCCTATGGGGACGAAGGCTACTTCTGGGTGCCGGGCACATGGGTCGAGCCACCCATTGTCGGCGTACTCTGGACGCCCGGCTATTGGGGTTGGGGCGGCAACGCTTACGCGTGGAATGAAGGTTACTGGGGTCCTACGGTCGGCTTCTACGGCGGAATTAATTATGGCTACGGCTACGGCGGTTCCGGCTACCAGGGTGGCTACTGGAAAAACAACGAATTCAGCTACAACCGCTCCGTGAATAATGTGGACGTTACCAATATTCACAACACTTATGAGAAGACAGTAATCAACGGTCAGGCGAGAAACAGCATTGGATTCAACGGCGGTCGTGGCGGAACAACCGCCCGGCCAACCGCTGCCCAGGAAACCGCGGCGCATGAACGCCACACTCCGGCAACAAGTGCACAAACAGGGCATCAACAGGCCGCAAGCAAGAACCACGAGCTGTTGGCATCGGTAAATCATGGCAAACCCCCGATCGCTGCAACTTCCAAACCGGGAGAGTTGGCAGGCAAGGGTGTCGTGGCAGCCAATGGTGCTGCAGCTGAGAACAAGGCTGCAGAGGGCAAAGCAACTGCGACCCGCTCAAACCAGAATAAGGCTGCAGAGGGCAAAGCAACCGCGACCCGCTCAAACCAGAATAAGGCTGCGGAGGGCAAAGCGACAGCAACCCGCTCTGATCAGAATAAATCCGCACAGAAAAAAGAGGCTGCAACCCATTCGAATGAGAACAAGGCGCCGATCCGTTCGAACGAGACCAAGACCGCCCATACGCAGCCTGCGGTTCATGAGCAGACTGCACCTCGCGCTCAGGCTCGTGCCGCCAGCGCTCCCCATCCAGAGGCTGCAACTCATGCTGAATCCGTACATCGTTCCCAGGCCGCACCCCGCCCTCAGTCTCACCCCACCAACGCTCCTCATGAGGAGAAAAAGGCGCCTGGAGGCAAGGAATAAACCGGGCTGTCGGAATGACCGCGATGTAACAGACAGGGCGCTCAATTCAAGAAGAAGTAGAGCTCCGAAAATCGATTCACTGACCATTGGTGCGAGTCTGTTCCGCGGGCTCGCACCATTTGTTTAACAGCATCACTGGGCTTTGGGTTCCCCTCGCTTGCCCTTGCCTTCGATGATGGTGGTATTGTCCTTTCGATCACAACGTTGCGGCCTTTGGGGCGGAGGGTTACCTTCACTGCGTCCGCCAATAAATTGACCCCGCGTAGGATTGCCTGTCTCGATTCTTCTCCGTGTACGATCTGCTTTGCCATAATATTTCCCTCCAATAAATGTGTCGTCGACCCTTGAGCACCCGCGGCGGATTGACGCTTCACGGGCTTGAGATCCGTGATTGTCGATACTCGCAATCACGAAACGTGGTACTGTCTGTGACAAACCCCGTGCGGAGCGAGCTTACTTTCTTGCTCCTGCGGTCTCTTTTTTCGCTGCCACGGTAACCACGCTTAGAACCCAATCATTGAATGTGCTCCTGGTAACGGTTTTTACGCCATCGCTCGACTGGTTTCGAGGAGCTGTGTTCGATTTCGTCGTACCTTGCAGCAAGATCGTTTTCGGTGCTGCCATGTCGTATTCTCCAGGTCTTTGGCGGTATGCGTGAGATTGGTATTTGCAACGCTGAATGCCGCTGCTGCCACAGGGATGTAAGGTCACGACCGCCTTTTCGCGCATTAAGTGCTGGTAGGCCGACCTGCCTTCGGGAATAATTCCTCAGCGAGTTTATGGACGTTCATAGAGTGCTCGTGCGCCTGTCGGCTAAGTTCGTGCGCGCTCAAATGGTCGCCCTTACCGTGCGCGACAGCGGCTGCGGCGTGAGCGTGCGCGGCGAGGTTGTGGAGTTCTGCAATTCGATTATGCGGACTTTGTGGCATGGTGTGCTCCCGTGGCTACATGGCCAGCGGATTCATTGTATGCGCGCGATGCAGTTCACGCGTTGCTGCTAGTCGGCGTTCCGATACTCTTCAGGGACATCGTCCTCCGGTACCTCGCGCGTAGTCACTTCCGAGACGTCCGGATTCTTGGCGTTCTCCACACCATCAACGGCATCGGCCTCGAACGCGTTTCCCTGTTCCACTAACTCCGTCACGCTTTCCGAGTCTGCACCAGCCACATCAGATAATCCTTGAAGATCGCCGGACTGCCCGGCCGAGTCTGGCCCGAGTTCATCCTGGTGTTTGTTATTTCTAGCAATCATGATTTTGTCACCCCACAAACTTGGATGCTTTTCGAACCTCAAACGCTCGGCCGGATTTGGCAAACCTCTGGAATTAGTTAGAAATGCCCGGGCTTCCGCCACCAGCCAAAACTTAGATGCGCCCTTTTCCGTGATGGACGCAGAGCCCTTCGACTTACGCTGCTACTGCTTCTGCTGTGTGCAGCGTGCAATAAAGGGGATGAGTGTTTTCGATGATTTTTCTTGCGGTGGCCACTTCTTCAGCGGTCCCGTGGGCCAGCACCAGGAATTGATCCGACTTGAGTGCCTCTTCGTACTTCACGATGCTGTCCTTCGGGATTCCGATGCTGAAAAGTCCCGCTCCCAACGCGCCCAAGGCTCCTACCTCGACCGCACCTTCCAACCCAGCCACGATCCATGCCACGACTGGGCCAGCCGCCAGGATTGGGCCGAGACCAGGAATTATGAAAATGGCGGAGCCAAACAGGAGCCCCCAGAATCCTCCCCAGAACGCACCCACCTTACCCCAGTATTTCATGCGGTCGCCAGTGTTGTAGTAGCCGACCGCCTGCTCATCCGTATGATAGCCTGATCCGACTTGAGTGCCTCTTCGTACTTCACGCTCAGCCTCAAAATTGCCTACAGCGGTGTAGACGAAAATCCAGGAATGCTGCTTATCTGCTTGAAAATATTGGTCGGGGAGAGAGGATTTGAACCTCCGACCCCCTGGTCCCGAACCAGATTCAAGTGTCTCCTGAAACCTGTAGAATTTTGTTACGTCCAACTGATTGCCGTTGAACCTGTTGCGGGCCGATCATGGAGCACTATGGATCTTTGGTGATTCTGGATGCTTTGATAGCCTCAATTTTGCCTACACTTCGATGGGGTGAACCCCTTACTGAGACGAATTCTCTTTTGAGACTTTGCGGGCATTCTTATTCACCCAAGAATTATCGTTACCAGTCTTTATACTTCGTGCCATCCAGAGCTGTACTCTGCGACTTTGTGTAAACATCGAATACGTTTTGCTCGCTCCCATGATTCTGAGGCAGGGTCATCCTGCATCGACCGCATCCCCCATTCCGCGTTTCCCGTCATTGGATCGATCGGGTTCTGCGAAAAAACCTCACCTTCTTGCCGCCAACATCCACTCCTTTGACTAGAGTGTCCAGATCGGGAGGATATCCTTGTTGTCCCCCGTCGTCACTCCGTAGCCAAGACGCTCGATGTCAGAGTTATATTAGTGCAATCAGACGCCCCAACCCGCCGCCTTAACTCTTCACATGTTGATCCGCTTGGACCTCTCGCTCTGCGGTCTGCGCAATTTCCTCGCCAACAGCGCAGCGATCACGAGAGCTTCCGCCATACAAGCAAGCCAAAGTGAGATGCCATCAAATTTCCGAGCGACGCTGGGAAACCCTTGCTCAAAGATGGTCATGCCAATAGCATGAACGACAAAGACAGCACTCAACCACCCCCAGAACTCCTTGCGACGCCAAGCGGGACTGAGCATACCGGTTACCATCACGAACACTATAAAGGTATAGACTATGGGGTCGATCCAGGATTCGCCGACACCAAGCGCCGTAGCCGTCTCCGCGATCGCAATTGCGATTCCAGCGAGAACCATTCCTACCAAGAGGTTCGGCCACTGTTCTGTCTTCTCTGACATCGGGCAAGCCTCCCATCTAGTCCATGCAAACTTTGTAGGCTCTATGCGAAGCCTTATGCGCTTGATACACCTGGTAACCCCAAATAGCTATGCTGCCCCGCCCCAGCCACTTCGCAGCTTGGGTCATCGGAACTCCGGTCAATGACCTCAATGAGTACAGAAACCCCCCACTACTTGCTGCTGCGTCCAACCCGTACTCAGCCGCAGCGTGGCCTGCCAACTCGCCAACGGCAGCCGGGCTGTAATCAGTTCCCCATAAGATCTGGCTTCCTGGCAGGACCGCTTCCACACCGGCCATATTCGACTGATGCAAGCAGTAATTCTTCTTAGCATCCGGGGGACCCGCTGAAATCGTCGCAACTGGCACGGTCCCAGAATTCTCAAGATCGACCTGCGGTGCAGAACCCCCGTTCACATTAACGGTACCCAATGATTGCAATCCTTGTAGCCATTGGTCCAGCTCTTCGAGAGTCTGAGTCCCACCCGCGCAGTTACCAGTGGTGCAAGTCGTGCCGTCGATGTAATTAACTTTGGTGACGTTGCCAAAGCCATCTTGCCAAATTCCCGCGATCGTATCAGTGGGGTCCCAGTGGCCGCCCTGATCAGCACAATCGTCCCTCGACACGCCACCGTCGCGGAAGGGGGAGTCATGTGTTCCGTCCTCCCAGACGCACCAGAGCCCGAAGGGATCGGTCGCACTGAGTGGATTGTTTAACACGTAAGCGTATCGGTTCCAGGACTGCGGATTGTTGGGATCAACGGCGCTCAATCCCGAAGGATCGGGCGAAATCCAGCGCCCTTGCACTGGATTATATTCTCGAAAGAGAAAATCATACGTTCCAGAGATCGAATCCTGTTGTTGCCCAGTGAATGAGAGGTAAGGAGTACCCAGGATCGAGTACGGCTCACCAAAAGGCGCGTAGGCTACATCCCCGTATTCCTTCTGGGCCATGCTGGATTCAAACCGTGCGCTTCCCAACCAATCATAGTGACGGAAACGTATCGTGCTGTTCGTATAGGTTGCCTGTTCGCCACCTGGAAGCGGCAGAAAGACATTAGTGGCTGTTTGTCCAGACATCAGCGCCAGCTTGCCTCCTGTCGGGCCGTACAAAATCTGCTTGTACGTTCCTGAGTTGCTTTCTTCCACCGCCCGGTCGAGGGCGTCGTAGGTGATGCTGATCGGCGTGCTGCCATTGAGGTTGATGCCAACGACATTGGTATCCGAATCCCAAGCATAGGTGTTGAACGTGTCGGCAAGCAGGTTACCATTGCCATCGTAGTTCGCACCTCCGAGGGTGTACTGATTATTCGTGTTGTAGCCTGGTTGCCAGGAAATGCCGGTCATTGAATGTGGCACAGTCTTAGTGATATTGCCGAAGGGATCATACGAGAAAGCCTGGCCCCAGGTCGTCCCATTCGGGCTTGTAGGTCCGCAGCTTACGCTCCCCAGCCTCGACATATCATCATAGGTGTAGCCGCACTGCTGCGCATTAGCCTTCTCAAAACCATCGGCGATTACTAGTGACCCAAGAGTCCAGTTTGAGCTCCAGCCGAGCGTACCCGTCACGTAAGCCGGCGTTGATCCGACCTTGTACTGATATGTTGCCATACGCCCCGTGTTCGGGTCATACGTATAAATGTCGCTGTCACCGGAGCCAAGGTTAACGACCAACGGTTGGCTCGCTGCGTTGTACATATTTTGCGTGGCAGTCACCAGGGTGGTCGTGCCATCGAGCGCTGAATTGGGCCTACCTTCTCCATCAACTCCAAACGTCCATGTATTGTGTTGGGGCACACCCTTCAGGGTGTTCAGAGGTCCATTTGCCCAATAGCTGGCCACGGTATGATACGGGGTCGACCCTGAATTAGGCGTAGATTCGAACGCGTCCCAGATCTCTCCTCGCGGAGAGTAACAGTAGGCGATATCTGTTAACTTCGAGCCGGTTGAGCTTGTTGTATACGCTTCCGCAAGTCGGCCCTTCACGAATGCGTTTGAGTTGGTGCAGCTGAATGTGGTGGCGTCATACAGGAAAGTCTTG
>JBEKOW010000395.1:0-23527 GCA_049521375.1 Terriglobales bacterium | reverse complement strand
TTTTTTGATTTTCGCGTGGCCGACATTGCGATGGGTTCAGGTCACTTCCTGGTAGCAGCGGTAGATCGCATCGAGAGAGCGTTGTCATCCTACATAGCGCGGCACCCGCTGCCTGACGTAGCCGAGGAATTGCGAAGGCTGCGTGAGACCGCCCTTCAGGCAGTGCGCGCCTCTGGCGGTGACATCGAAATTGAGGACGCGCAACTCTTGCGCAGACAGATAGCACGCCGTTGCATTTACGGTGTCGATCTCAATCCCATAGCTGTCGAACTCGCGCGCCTTGCTATTTGGATTCACACTTTCGTTCCAGGTCTCCCGCTGTCTTTCTTGGACCACAATCTGGTTGTCGGCAATTCTTTAGTAGGTATTGCCACGATTGACGAAGCGAATGAGTGGTTGCGCGAGATTGCTGGCACACTATTTGGGTACTCCGCTGACAAGCTGATCGGCAGCGCATCAGTCGCGCTTACCAAGCTGGCTCGTCTCTCGGACGCATCCGCGGCGGAAATACAGCGTGCCCGTGACGCCGTGCGGGAAGCTCGCGAATCTGTGAAGGCAGCCCACGCACTGTTTGACATTTTGTCAGCGGCACGGATTAACGATTCTATTCGTCAGTCTGTGTTTCAGGACGCTTCGCATTGGCAAGACGACCTCAGTTCTGTTGACGGCTCCCCGCTTCACATCGGGTCACTCAAGACCCTTGCTGCAATACCGTCATTTGATTTCCCGATTGCATTTCCTGAAGTCTTTTTAAGGAAGAGGCCTGGGTTCGATCTGATTCTTGGCAACCCTCCTTGGGAAGAAGCAACGGTCGAAGAAGATCGGTTTTGGACACGCCACAACCCTGGGTTTCATTCCCTCAGGCAAAAGGAACAGGAGTTCGCCAAGAAGCACCTCCGAAAGGAGCGCCCCGATCTGGTAAAGGAATATGACAACGAGATTGCTCAGGCAAAACTCCTGCGGGAATTGTTAGTACACGGCCCTTATCCCGGGATGGGAACCGGTGATCCCGATGTTTACAAGGCCGCCTCTTGGCGGTTTTGGACCCTCGTTCGCCCCGATGGCGGACGGGTAGCAGTCGTTTTGCCCAGATCGGCATTTGCAGCCAAAGGCAGTACGGAATTTCGGTTAGCAATCTACAGGCAGGCACAAATTGAAGATCTGACTCAGCTTGTAAACCGTCACCAATGGATTTTTGACGATGTTCATCCGCAGTACACCATTGTCTTGGCATCCTGGCGAAAGACGTCTCATCGTCCGTTTGTACTGACGCGCGCCAGTTTTGCTGGCGGCCAGCGCTACGCTGCCACATGGACGGGCGATAACAGCAGCACATGGAATCACCTTCGCCTAACAACGCCCATGCTAGAAAACCTTGGCCTGAGCGGCTTTGCGATGAGCGGTGCCGACGTCGGTGGCTTCGCGGGGACTCCGCAAAATGATCTGCTGACGAAATGGTTTGAGATTGGCGCGTTTCAGCCCATCGACCGCGATCACACCGAAAAGTGGACGGGCGATCAGGAACCCTGGGTTGGAGGACCGGAGGCGGAAGCGATCCGGCGCCGCTTCATTGAAGAGCGCTACCGGCTGATGCCATACCTGTACACGATTGCGGAAGAGTCGTCGCGCACCGGCCTTCCAATCGAGCGGCCTTTGTTCTTGGAGTTCCCCGAGGCGGCGAGCGATCGTCATCCGATCGATGTGGATCTCACAGCCGCCGGCGAGTTTTTGCTGGGCCCCGATCTGCTGATTGCACCTCCACCGTTTCCCGACAAGCTAGATAATTATGTCGTCGAATTTCCGTCGGCGGAATGGTACGACTACTGGACCGGCCAACGCGTTCCAAAGCCGACACGCGCCGATCCAGAACCAAACGCACCAGTTTCGCCGCTCGATTTGATTCCCCTCACGGCCTGGATCCATCCTGAACTTGCCACGCTGCCGGTCTATGTGCGAGGGGGCGCAATTGTACCGGTCGCGCCGCTCGTCCAGAGCACCAACGAGGCGCCAGAAGGGCCGCTCACGCTGCGCGTATATACCAGACGTCATGCCGGGAATAAACCAGGGAACGATTGCAGGGGAAGCGTGTATCTCGACGACGGAAAAAGCTATGCGTACTTGAAGGGCGAGAGCCTGCGCATGAATTTCAGTTGCGACGTGACGCCGGATGCGCTGCGAGTCAGTATCGGAAAACATCAGGGCACCTATGCTCCTTGGTGGAAGGAGATTCGCGTCGAAGTCTTTGGATGGTCGGCGAAGAGGGCAAAAGCCTCTCTTGATGGCGCGCCCACGTCTGCGCCGGCGGTCACCGACCGATCTCTCTATGTGACGGTTCCAGACAACGGACGGGGCGCGGTCGTGGAATTCGAGTGAAGCGCCCTGTTCTTTCAATAATTGGCGAGCGATTCCTGGCGCACGCTGCCATTCTCTTTGCCTTTGTGGGCAGATACTCTTCTTATTTCCGGATAACCGGCTATGCGGAAGGGGCTTTTCGGCTGGTCTGGCCCAGACGCTAATCCGGAATCGAATTACCACCGGGGTGAACCAGCATCTGCCTGTGGAAGTCGATGAGATTCAGGTCCGGCTCTTGATGCACTTCCCACCGACGATTGTCCAACGGTAGCCTATGAGATTTGTTCTCGTTCACTTGTCACGGGATGGTGAAGAGCTTGTCAATTCCCCCACTGCTTTATGCGAAAGGTCTGTGTTGTCTTGCCGAACCGACGCGTCCAGTTCTGCCACGAGCTGAGATTTGAACCCGCTTGTAGCATTTTCGAATTGAGCTTTGAGCCGCGCAACCTGGGCTAGCATGGTGTTCAACCGCCTCGGGCCTAATAACACGATCCCTAGCAGAATCAGGAATGGTATCTCCGTGCCAAAACTCATACTCTACTCCTTGGTTAGGCGTTCGTTCTCGGCAACGGCGGCAGTTGTGTTGACCGGTTTGTCGTGACTCGCTTGTATGGCAGCCTTGAAGCCGCGGATGCCCTCTCCGATGCCCTTACCGAGTTCGGGAAGCTTTTTCGGTCCAAATACGAGAAGTGCAATTCCGAAAATCACCAGCAAATGCGTCGGTTGAAACAATCCTTCAAACATGAGACCTCCTTAGGTTCAAACGCAAAGAAATGTGGTTTGCAAATCGGCACAAAAATGCGGACGCCGTCCGCGTATCGAGTACGGCGTCCGCCGGAAAGAAATCACACCTGGACAATCCCTGTTGTTAACTGCGTTTTGCTGCGTCCGCTGCCTCAGCCAGATTGAGCAGCAGTTCCGAAAACTCCTCCGGCTGACCGAGGAAAAGGCCATCGCTGATGAAGCCGTTGATCGCGCCTACTGCATCGATCTGTCCTCGAGATGTGGGGCGAATCACCGCACATTGAGGTAGATCTGGGCTGATGAATTCGCAAGGCACGGGAAAGATCAGATTAGTTTGAAGCAAGGGGTTCGCCTTTTTGTCAAAATTCGGGAAGGTCAATCCATTGGTGGGATCTGTAAAGGGAGCAATCGGTGGCTGCACGGCGTTCCCGGAAAAATCTACCCACTCCAAGAAGTGACAAAGCTCGTCTCCACCGATACTAAGCGTGATCTTTAAGACCTCCGCGCTTGAGACCTGCTGGCTGAGAGTAGCGTACAGGCTCGAACCTGCTTGCTCGATAAACCCGAAGTGGAATGCCGCGGTGTTGGCGATTGCCTGGATATGATGTTTAGGGCTGAAATCGGCGTTGTTTCTAGGGATGGCGGTAAACTGCCCCGCCGAGAGCGCGGCCAGTGCCTGGGCAAAAGTGGCGCCAAAATCGGGGTTGGTAGCGCTGCGATACCGGACATACCAACTGGTATCGACACTGAGCTGCATGAGGTTCGTGAGCCGTCCGATTTGCTGAGCTCCGGAAGCCTGACTACTCGGCAGAGTTCGAAATCGATCGAAGTCCACCGGTTCCTCGCCCTTGGAAATCAGATATGCATTCAAGAAGGCAGCATGGCTCTGCTCATCAAGCGTATTACTCGAAATGTACTGCGACCCATCACCATCCAGGTTTTGGAAAGCGAGCTGGTAAGGATTCTGAACTCCGTTTGTAACCCCACCGAGTTCCGCATACTGCTGCCAGAGATCGGCCTCGACAAGTTCCGCTGCAGCAAGCAGTTTTAGAATTGCAACGTCCCCCTTGCTGAGCTTCGTGTCGCTTCGGGTGAATGTTGCCGCTCTGGCACGGGTCGAAACCAGGCCTCCAGCGGACAACGCCACTCCGGCAATCCCGAGGCCCTTCAGAAAAGACCGTCTCTGGACTCCCTGTCGGTTACGTTGAATATCGTTTTCCGTTGGCGGAGCTATGGTTTTCGATGATTCTGCTTCAGACATCACCGCGGATGGGAGAGTTTCTGCTTTCATATTTATGCTCCAATTCTTTTTGTCAGTGATTTAGTTTCGCAACCCTACGTGATAGACGCAGCTACCGAGACGTAAGATACCGACATAGTGTCACTTAATTGTCAATTATGTCGTATACCCCGGTAACATACTTAGCATGTGCACCGTGTGCGGCCTTAACTGCATGGCATTGCACACCAAGCGTCGTATGTTGCTACGCCACTAAGAAGAATGCCCCCAAGTACGCTAATGTTCCATCGCTCACATATATATGAAAGGGCGCACTCCGGTGCACCCTTGCGGGTTGTTTGTCCTAGTTGATGGTGATAGTTAGAGGGGAGGAGTGGCTTAGTGAGCCAGACGTTCCAGTCACCATCAAGGTGACCTGCGATGCAGGCGTTTGGCCTTTTGAACTGCTTCCGCATCCGACCGCGAAGAGCGAGATGACAAGCAGCAACCCCAGTACGCTCATCGACAGAATGCTCTTGCGTGTAAGGGGTTTCCGTTTGCAAGTCGTTAAAAGAGTTCCGAACACTCCCAGACCAGGCAGCAGGACCATTCCTATCGGGCCATAGCCGCCACCACCTCCCGGCGGGGTCGCGGCGACAGAGATGGTCAAGGTGGAGGATGAAGAGCTCGACCCGGGAGAGATCGTTGAAGGGTTGAGAGAGCAGGTCAAACCAGCCGGCGCAGAGCAGGAAAGGGCAATCTGGCCATTGAATCCTCCAACCGCACTGGCGCCGATCATAAGGTTGGCCGATCCGCCCGGTGCGACGGTTAGGCTTTGGGCCGAGAGACTCAGAGAGAAATCCGGGCTGCCGACCGCCGCTGCGGGGAGAATGCTAGCGAATACACCGGTCGCGCTGCCTCCGGGCGGGAAGTTGGGTTGGTTGCTGCCTCCAGCCGTTACATAAAGAGTGCCTGGGTCACCAGACGGACCACCTCCGCCAAACACCATGTCCCACAAGCCAGGATTGACTAGCGCATTTTTCGATGAGTCGGTGAGCTGGCCGAGAAACTTCCCGGTTGTGTCGAAAGCGTCGATGGTGCCATCGCCAAAATTTCCCACCAGAATTGCCATGGGGAACGTGCCAAAGGTAGATGGAGTCTCTACCACGCCCCAAGGCGCGTTGAGTTGGGCGCCAGCAGGAACGAAAGTGCTGACGAAATTGCCGTTCATATCGAAGATATCCACCTGCCCGAGGCCGGCGCCGGGCTGGGCGTCGTGCTTGAAACCATCCTGCATGGCATAAGCGACGTAGATCTGGTTACCGATGACGTGGATGCCATGGGGAGCAAGACCCGCAGGAAGTCTTGGATCGGTGAACGAACCGCTCAGTGATGTGGGGTTAAAGTCACGATCGTAGACGTCGACTTTGCCGCTATTGAAGTTCGCCGCCAAAAGAAAAGTGCTGTTGAGCAGCGCGAGACCCTTGTAAACCGCGCCGCTGGCGGAGTTATCGTAGGCCACTACCGCGCTGGCACCGCCGGTCCAGTTGGCGATGATGCCATCTTCGGTGTCAAAAATGAACGATCCACCGCCGAAGTAGCCGCCGTTGCCGTTGGACACGTTTCCGGTAGGGCAGCCGGGACTGCAATTACCATTCGGATTTTGCGTGGCCCCTGGTATGGTCACGACCAGCGCGTTCTTCTTGCCCGTTGGGTCATAAAGTGTTGACGTGCCACTGTTATTATTGGCAATCCAGAAATCCTGCCCGGGAAGAATAGAGATACCCCAGGGGTTCAGCAGTTGAGGGTCTGTGGCATTGGCTACGCCGGCAGTATTGGAGACCAGGTTGGTCTGGGAATAGCCGGCCTGCTGGGCGGACATCATCGAAGCACTTCCTAGTGCCACGAGCAGCCCGAATAATAACATTGTCTTTTTCAAGGTTTCCTCCATAATTCCTATTTTGTGATTTATGCGACTTTGACGACTGTTCTTGTCCGCTGCAAAACCATTACTTGACCACAGAACTGTGACATTCCTTGCGATTGATAACTGCGGTCGCCAATGTTTTATTCCACAGGTTCTTTGTGAGGTTGCATTTGTTACTACTTTGACGACGCATGTAGATTAGAAGCAACGGCCAATAAGATAACGGCAATTAGAATGTAACGTAGTCGAACAATCTGTGTCCGAAAGGAGGGCGTGCGACTTGGAATAGATAATATAACTTATAGGGTCCCTGAGTGACTGAGTTGTCTTGAGAGTTAAGGGAGATTACTTAGCATGTTTGAATCGCATGGCTCAGGCACTCGGCAATAAGGTCAACGGTTCGCCCTGTCCGTCTTCGTAAGGGAGCTAACTCTCCTCGTGCCGACCCCGCCTTCTTGCCGAAGTATTTGTTTAGGCTCTCGCGCAGTTGCAACCTGGCTCGCCATAGCCGTGCTTTCACTGCGGTTTCGCTCAGATTGAGCACTTTCATAGTCTGATCGATTGATAGGCCTTCAATATCTCGTAGCACGAAGACCGCTCGGAAGATCGGCCGCATCTCACTTAAGGCCTCAACTAGGATGTCTCGCAATTCAGATGCCCGATAAAGTTGTTCAGGATTGGAGGTCCAGTCAGCTATCTCCATCGAAGGGATATCTTTGTCTGCCTGAAAATCCTCGTCCAGGGACACCTCTCTTCCTTTGCGTTGCTTTCGCAACTTCATAAGGGACTGGTTTACAGTGATGCGAAACAGCCAGGTCGAGAATTGGGAATCCTCTCGGAACTCCGCCAAGTGCTGGAAGGCCTTAAAAAAGGCCTCCTGGACCACATCTTGGGAATCCTCTGTGTTATGCGTTACGCTTTGAGCGATTCGGAAGAGCTTGCGATCATATCGCTTTACGAGTTGCTCGAAAGTCGACATGTCGCCATTCTGGGTGGCATGGACAAGTTCTAAATCGTCCTTTGCTTCTGCCTTCACTGCGAATTGAGTCGAGTCTATGGTCATATTCGTTGTCGCGTCTCGGAGAGACCGCCTCTTCGGCAAACGATTCATGCTGCCAGGAACGGAAAGCCGTTTCGGTTGCCACTCCAATAGATGCTCGAGTTCTACTTCACCACAACCGTGCCTGTCATCTTGGGGTGGATCGAGCAGTAGTAGGGATACGTTCCCGCCTTGGTGAACGTATAGGAGAACTTCTCGTCCGTATCTATCACCTTGGACTTGAACACACCGTCGGTGCTCACTGCTGTATGGGGAATGTCATCACTGTTTGTCCAGGTAACTGTCGTTCCAGCGGGAACCGTGACCGTCTGCGGCCCAAACACAAAGTTATCGATCTTCACCGCCGTATTTGCCGCGGAGGACTGGTCACTCGCAGCGACCCTCCCTGACCCCGCGAGTAGTACGAGCACCGCAATCAGTATTGGTGCCGCCAGACTTGCAATCCATACATTATTCTTAGTCATCTTAAGTTACCTTTCTGAGATTTTGTTTCCTGCTTCTTTTCTTTGTTTGGAACTTGGAGGCTTACCCAAAGATTGAGTCAACTACTCCAGACCCGCCACCATTTCCTGAGGCCGAAGTCCCTAGGCTTCGAGGGGCGAATCCACGACTGCGAGACTGCGACCGCTTACGAGATAGTTCACATCGGTGATACCCAACACGCGCTGCAACTGATCTGCGGGCACCTTCATCGGCCCGGCTGAAGGAGCTGTTCCCGGCGCAGGTTGCGGAAAAGCGGTCGACATCGCGGTGTGGAACGAAACCTTACCTTCCACCTTCTGCATGATCTGGTGAATATGGCCGTTTAACACGGTCACGGAGCCGAATTTCTTGACGTACGACAAGGCTTGCTCGCTGTCGTCGGTTCCCCAGCCCCAATCGGGATAGATCGTCCACAGTGGAATGTGGGCAAAGAGCACAATCGGAGTGCTGGCGGAACGGCCCTTGAGATCGTCCTCCATCCACTCCAGTTGTTCGTGACCGAGCGAGCCCATACCTCCAGCTTTCAAGTTGGCGACATTTACGAGACCCATGAAATGCACACCCTTGTGATCGAAGCTGTACCACCCATTGCCCTTTGTACCTTTTCCGTAGCGCTGGAGGTATTGCTCGCCGTTGTCGCTCAGCATGTCATGCTCTCCCGGCACAAAGTAGATCTGCTTCGCGGACGCTCCTTTCAATGCCTGGTCAAGTGTGTCGAATTCACTCGGCTTCGAAAGCTGACTGAGATCACCGGTGTGAATGATGAAATCCGGTTTGTGGGGCATCGCGTTGATCTTGTTGATGGCCGTTTGCAGTGTAGCGGTGACATCCGGATTAGCCGGCTTATTGAAGCCGATGTGACTGTCGCTGATCTGCACAAAGCTGAAGTCTCCCCCTTTGCCGCCGTCTTTGCCGTGGCTTTTGGCGAAGGCGCGAGACACGGGAATGCCGCCGCTCATGGTCCAGACAAGGCCCGTTCCAGCCCACGCCATGCACTTCAGGAACCCGCGGCGATCAACGCCGTCGTCGTTGAGGTCCTGTAACTTCTGATCGATAAGATCTTTGTTTTTGTCCATCATCTGGCCTCCGGTGTTTTTGTAGCGTTCACAGGTGATAACTGGACTGAGCCGGTTTTATTCCAGGCAAAAACAGAACGGCGGCCAGAAACTTCCACGGTGGTCTGGGTCGCATTGCCGGCTTCTGTTGGTGGGAAACTGTAAGGAAATAAAACGGCGGCGGTGGCGCTGCCCTCGGGAGGGGATGGCGTCCGAAAGGGGATCTGATTCAGATCTAGATTCGTGGGCCATCAGAGGCGGCTTCGGACTGCGCCGAGCGAATTCCACGTGGCGGCCAAACTAGAAATCCACAGCGGTCATTGTGTGGATAGCCGGGCGCGAGAGGAATAGAGGTAGTGAAGTGTTCTAGGAGAATCCTTCGCCCTATCCTGCCTTCCTCCCTCCCCCTGATCGATCTAGTCAATTCCCCAAGTATCGCGCCACAGTTAAAGTAGTGATTCCTGTTTCGGTGTTCACCTGATTGCCGATGGCAATGATTTTCCCGTCCGTCTGTATCAGCACTCCGGAGATGCCAAAAGTTGTGGCCAGCGATCCGCCGGTGCCGAATGCAGTGTCTAGTATGCCGTTGGAATCAAATCGTGCCAGGCCACTATCGCCACCTACAACGATCTGCCCGTTCGATTGGAGGGCGATTGCCGCTGGCTGGTTCTGCTTCTGTCCGCCGAAGGTGAACTTCGTGGAAGAGAAAGTAGAATCAAGAACTGCTGTTTCGCCGAAACGAAACAGTTCGCCGGCAGTCTTCTGGAAGCCGTTGCCCACAACCGCGGCCTCAACAAAGTCGCCGTTGGGCTGGGAAACAATCGCTTCGGAGGCTGGTGACGACGGGTTGGACGCCACGATTGTTTCGGGCGTCACGATCGATTGCAGCACTCCCGTCGAGCTGAACTCTTCCGAACTCGCGCCGCCAACGGCCAAATAAGAACCGTCGGAGAGCTGCGCCAGTGCTGTGGGGGCTAGTATGAGAGTGGGCTCCTCCACAATTCCTCCCTCGCCAAATGTCGTGTCAAGACTGCCGTTGGAGTTGTACCGAACCAGAATCGTTGGAGATGGAACTTTTCTCAGGCCCGATCCCGCAGACCCAGCCACCAGTATCTGGCCGTTAGACTGCACCAGGAGTGCAGATACCGAAGGAAAAACTCCCGTGGGGACGGTCGTCACCAATCCACCTTGACCAAAAGTAGTATCCAGTTGGCCAGTGGGCAAGAACCGCGCTAGAGCGAATTCAGTTGCCGGACCAGTTCCAGACGTCGTTCCTGCCACTACGATGTCGCCGTCGGACTGCACGGCGGCCGCAATCGGGATACTGTTGCCATTAGTGAAGAACGAGGCGGTCGTCGTGCTAAGCAGCACCCCGCTGGATGTGTACCTGATCAGAGCAAAGGCTTCGGTACCGGGAAAGCCGGTTTTGTTGAGCCCGGTAACCACCGCGATGTCGCCGTCAGATTGCTCGATAGCGGTCAACGTAGTGGCTGTGATTCCGAGATTGGCCGTGACGGTTCCACGTTTACCGAAGGTTTTGTCCAGACTGCCAGCCTGCGCGTGTGCGACATTGGCGCCAAATACCAGACTAGCTACTAATAGTCCGGCGAGCATATGAAATGTAAACGTCTTCATTGTTCTTTCCTATTTGTTTTAATTTTGGTTCACAAGCAGCCGAACCGATCGGATGTTTGTCAGCGTTGATAACCGGCAAGCGAGCCATTTAATCCTGCTTCTTTCGCTATATCAGGCAGTCCGCCGGGCAGCCCCGCAGGCAGAAGAGCTAGCGGGCTGTTCTCAGGTTGATGCGAGAAATTAAGCGAATCTGTCTGATTGACCGGGTGCTACTCCTTCCGACCCGGGTAAGGTCAGAGCGGGACCACGGATTAGCGATTTGTTGGGCCAGACGTTCCCGTCCGGCCCTCACCGAAATCTATGGTGCCTTCGTTCCAATCGCGTCCAGGATCGCATCGTTGATGGCATAGGCCGTGCCATCACTGCCGATCACGGTCGGCGTGTAGGCTTCACCGATGCCGGGGGATAGCTTAATTTTCTGCGTCAGCTTGTTGGTGGTCAGATTCCAGCGGTAGAGTTTGCCGTCTTCGCTGTTGGCGAGAATCGACTTCGTGAACGGATCGACCGCCGCCGTGTTGATGCACCATTCCTTGACCGCTCCCGGAATTCCCGATTTTTTGTCTGTCGTCGGCCCCAGAATGGTCATGACTTCATTCATGACCAGCACGCTGGGAATAATCGGGTCCTTCTCGGTAGCATTTGGGTCGAGGATTGCGATGCGGTTCTTGCCATCACCGGTGCCGATCCCCGCATAGTTGTTGTACTTCGTCATGAGCAGATAGCTCGATTTCCCGGTATAGCTCCGGACGAGCGAAGCGGGAACGATGGACGGGGTATCGTCCCAGCCAAAGCTGCCGGGAATCTTGGCCTGCGACAAATCGCTGTTGAAGTGCAGCAGCCAGCCACGGTTATTGTGATTGGGAAAGGGATTTTCGAGCACTCCGAAATACACGTCGCCATCCGGGCCAACGGCAGGAGTGGCGGAGGTGCCGTCGAATAGAAATGCGTCCAGGCCCGAGGACGGATCGGTCAAAAGCACACGGTTTACCAGTGCGAGCGTCGTGCTATTCAGGGCAAGCAGGTATCCGACGCTAGCCGCTAAGCTTGCGTTATCCACTGCTACATACAAGAGACTGCCGTCCGGCGAGAGAGCAGGCGCGCAACTGATGGCGACTTGTGTAATTTGAGGATCCCCGCTAGCGGAGGCCGCGGAAACCCAGGTTCCGGTGCCATCGGGGGCAATGCGTGCGAGGCCGCTTTGCAGGTTGATCGGCGTGGGGCCGAGCACAAGAAATCCAAAGTAAATATTGCCATTGACGTCGATGGAGAGCGGTGTATTGATCTGCACGTTCTGCGAGTAAATGGTGGGGTTGTTCTGGAAATTACTTATGCCATAGAAGTAAAGACGAGTTACAGTGCCTATGGCTTGATCGGGTGTCGACCGCACCAGCACGCCACCGGCAATGTCGGGAACAAAAAGCGAGTTCTTCGAAAGCGTAGGTCCAAGTCCGGGGACAAAGGTTGCCTGCGGCGCCTGCCAGCCGGCGTCCTGCATCCAGAGCAAGTTGCCGGTGGCGCCGTTATGGGCCTCGACACGAAAACTGTTCGTGCCTGTCTTCACCGGGACGATCACCGTGTTCGCCGCGGTGACCAGCGGCGAACCGTAGTGGATGAAAATCTCACCGTGGGGGGGGCTCAAATCCACGGAAACATGCCAATGAATCGTGTTGAGAGCCTGGGATCGGACGGTAGAAAGTGCGCTATGCTGCTCGTCATGTGAGGGCATAAGCCAGCCGCCGGTTTGAGACGCTGCATTCAGAGTCAGCATTGCGGCGCAGACGGCGGCGCAGACGGCCATCCATAGAATGGAAGAGCTCGGTTGAGACGGTGCAGTTTTGATCGAATGCTTCATGCACTTCAGAAACCCGCGAAGATCGGCACCATCATTGTTGAGGTCTTGCAATTGCTGATCGATTAGGTCTTGCTTTTTGTCCGGCATCTGCCCTCCTTGGTTTGCAGCCTTCTGAGTTGATAACGGAACCGTGGCGCTTTTATTCCGGAAGTTCACCGTGGGCACAAATTATTGTGCTGTCTGTTTTCATGACTTCCTCAGTCCGAAACCACAAGTCCGGCTATCGGAACGCGCGCTTATCCTTACGCCTGGACATAATCGGCGACTAGCCAGGGACATTGATGCCACTCAGAAAGCCACCCAAATGCCCGGTCAGGGCGATCAGGCCGACTCCTAGAAGTTCAAGCGCCAGACGGTAGTTCGGCAAAACTTTCGCTCGCCGTCGCGCGAGGAACTGCACGCACCAGACCAGCCAGATCATCAGCGTCGAGACACATGCCAGAACAAGGTGCTGCAATAGGATGCCCTTAAGCTTCCGACCTTCGAGTTGTAACTGCCAGGCAAGTACCCCAGTAACAAGGGCTGGGATGGTTGAAATCGCGGCCACTATCAGGTTGTAGTAGGCTGCATCTGCCAGGCCACGTCGTTTGGTCCACTGTGCGACAAAGTCAAAGCCTACCGCCGTGATGAACAGTGCGATCGGAAAATGGATGAGCACGACATGTTGCGCGTGCTTGGCTAGAAATATGGTCTTGAGATCGAAAGGATGTACCATCGCCGTGCCCCTTCTTAGGTGGAATGAACTGCGGGCTGCGACGGATTGGCTTAGCAAAGCCGACTCCGCCGCAACCCGTGAACCTGTTATTGTCCTGTCCCTCGGGAAGGAGTTGTGCGAGCTTGTGCCTCCTGAGTGCTGCTGCCCTCCACGCGCAAGAGCATCGCGCTGCCCTTGCCGACGTTTACAGCTTTGCCGTTCGAGGTCAAAGTGACTTCGCCAAGTGGCTCGGTGCGCCCGGAATGGAACACTGTCAGACCCTCGAACCCATAGGGACCGCACGCATTGACGGAGAAGAGCCAAAATGCTTGCGGATGGTCACTGTCGTCGGTCGTGCCGCGGCATGGGGTTCCCACATCCTGCCCAGCATAGGCTAATACGCCCTGGCTGGTATATTTACCCACGACCTGCGATCCCACCATTACTGGTCTACCATCGCCGTAGGAAATCTGGTCGCCTCCGATTTCCACTTGGCTGTCGGGACCCTCAGTTGTTTGCTGAGGTGTGGCGGCAAATACCTCTTTCCCTGACGCCACCGCGCACAGGTTGGTTGTAACAGGGATGGTCTGGTTGCCAAGCCGGACTTGGTCGAATTGAAACGAGATCTTTGATTCCTCAGATTTCTTTCCCATAGTGATAGCTTGAACCACATGGCCTGTCACCTTGGTTCCTTTGCGTAGCATTTCTCCCCCGCCCAGCGGCACGTCTTGCATGACCGTCGCCGTGATAGCGTCTCCGCTTCCGCTCTTGTCCGAGCGCAGGGTGGAATTCAACTTCACAGGAATAATGGTTCCCGCAGGGATCCGTTCTGTAGATCGTGCATTCTGTTCTTGTAGATAGTCCCGTTTCACATCTTGCCCTGTCTCGGCAGCCAGAGACATCGGCAGTATGCACAACGCCAGGCCCAACACCATCAAGTTGTTTTTCATTTGTGCCTCCTAGGAATTGCTAAAGAGCGCGTGGTTCTTCGGCACCAGCATTTTCACGGTGATTCCAGTTCGCTCTCTGACTCGTTGTGCATAACCGACAACGCTCGGATTTATTCCGCAGGAATTCATCTGGATAGTCACCACATATGCAAATTACTAGGCGCCGACATCGGCTGAGATGTCGGAAACACTCACAAGCATCGCAGACGCGTTGAAAGGGACAAGGGGGACTTGGTGGAGGGCACAGGAGTAGTTAGTGGGAGATCCTAAGGTCAGGCTCTCCCACCGGGAAAATGCAGGAAATTAACCACCACCCCCGTACAGACTGACGCTGTCGACGTACATCGTATCTTGTTCACCCTTCACCGATCTGCATTTCATCTTAACTTTCTTGCCAGTTTGCGACATCACTTTGTCCTGGTTGGCGATTTTGTACACTTTACCGTGATCATCAACCAAGACAACCTCTCCGTTTTTATCGGTACAGCCTTGGTCACAGGCCGCATGGCCAGCATTCCGTGTGACGCACTTCGAGCTACAAAGCAACCCAGTCATATCGGCTGCCCTTTCCATGTTATCGGCATACAGCGATAGTGCTGAAGTCAGGACTGCTACTGCCACAACAACGCTTCGTTTCATTTTTCCTCCTTGACGAGTTGCATTGGCCGGGGTGCGAGAACCCGAAGAATCTTTGCCGGCACTCGACTTCGCTTTTCCTGCCTCGGACTTGCTGTGCACAACTGACAACACCGGGTTTTATTCCAAGAAATTTATTGTGGACCCCCGGGAATAAAATGCTTCCTCGTTGGTTTACCCTAGTGTGCGCATCGGAAGCGAGCTTGCTGACGGGTCGTTTGAGCAGCTAGCCATGCCTCACTTCGAGCGGCTCTTCAACTTTGCCTGTTGGCTGACGCATGACCGGCAGGAAGCCGAGGATCTTGTACAGGAGACGTACGCCAAAGCACTCAAGGGGTTCTCCTCGTTCCAGCCGGGCACTAATTTTCGCGCCTGGATCTACAAAATCCTGCGGAATGCGTTTCTGACCTCCCGTACCGGGTTGAAGGCGGCCGCAACCGTGCCAATCGATCTTGAAGGTAACGAGGAAATTCTGCCCGCAATGAAGGAAACACCGGAGAGCATTTTGCTTCGGCGTTCTGATGGGCAACTTGTGCAGCGGGCTTTGGAGCAACTGCCCGTTGCGTATCGCGAAATCTTGTTACTCTGTGAGATTGAAGAGATGTCGTATCAGGAAATTTCTGCCACGCTTGCCATCCCGATGGGATCGGTGATGTCGCGTTTATCGCGTGCCAGAAAAACGTTACGCGATGGTCTACGGCCGCAGTTTCAAAAAGCGTAAACCAACGGTGAATTATGGTCTGTGAGTCTTGGAAGACAAAACTCGACACGTACCTCGACGGTCAACTTCCGGAGCAGGAGATGCGCACCTTCAACGCTCATGTGCGCAGTTGCCACTCTTGCTCGGCGGATGCCCTCACGCGTGTGCAGATGAAGCGCACGATTCAAGACGCTGGAAGACGTTTTACTCCTTCTGCGGAATTCCGCAGACGGGTGCAGAACAGCATTGCGCCCAAACGGCAACGCAGCCTTCTCCGAGGATGGGTATTCGCTGCAACGGCAGCCGTCGTTCTCGTAGTCGGGACATTGACTTTAACCTACGTGCGAACCCGATCCGGGAGAGATCAGGTTTACAGTGAGATTGCGGACCTGCATGTGGCAACGCTGGCCAGTTCGTCGCCGGTGGACGTGATCTCCACAGACCGGCACACGGTAAAGCCCTGGTTCCAGGGAAAAATTCCCTTCGCGTTCAATTTGCCGGAACTCCAGAACTCCGAGTTCTCTCTGCTCGGCGGCCGGATGACCTATCTCGATCAAACCCCGGGCGCGCATCTCATCTACGATGTGCGAAAGCACCAT
Source organism: Terriglobales bacterium (assembly GCA_049521375.1). Taxonomy (GTDB): domain Bacteria; phylum Acidobacteriota; class Terriglobia; order Terriglobales; family Acidobacteriaceae; genus Acidiflorens. Next base: position 7,621 of record JBEKOW010000395.1, on the reverse strand, counting down.
ATTTCAGTGTTCGTGTTCCAGGAACAGGCTCTGTCCTTGAAATTGCCAGGCGGCATGGACGAGAATTCTCTCTCGCCGAAGCAAATGCCATTCAACATGGAAACATGGAGTCAGGGCGGCCTTCGCTATTTCGTGATCGGCGACGCGAGTGCTGCGGACATCGATAATCTTACGAAATTGTTCAAAGCGGCGTCATAGGTTTAACGTCCCTAAGTCGGATGCCCCAGTCAATGGGACATCACAGCGGTTACCATAACTTTCCTCTTTTTTCTGAAGGATCGCCGCTCGATTCATACCTCAGGTGTCAGAGCGCTGCTTCATCGTAGATTTTCTCGTTCTGGACCGTCTCGCGAACTGCCTTACGGGCTCTTGCCAGGCGTGACATAACGGTTCCTATCGGGATCGAAAGTATTTCCGCGATCTCCTGGTACGACATTTCCTCCACATCACAAAGAAGAAGAGTCTCCCGGTAGTGCACCGGCAGATCTCCGATGGCTCTCTGTACCAGTTGAGAATCAGAGCGATCCATTAGAATCGTTTCGGGGGTTTCCGTATCAACTGCCAGTTCAAGTCCGTCCCCTTCCAAGTCCATTGCAACGGTCATGCGCCGATCGAGTTTTGAGCACGAGCTTAGAAAGGTGTTCCTCAGGATTTGAAACATCCATGCCCGGAAATTAGTGCCGGGCTGAAACGATGCGAAGCTCCGTAGAGCCTTCAGATAGGTCTCTTGTACGAGATCCTCGGCATCGGTCGAATTGTGCACCAGCCACCGCGCGAATTTGTAGAGGGAATTGAACAGGGGCAGAGCCAACTCTTCGAACCCTGCCAACGGTTGATCGTCCTGTAAGGACGAAGCCCCGAATCGGACCATCCCTGGTGATCCGAGTCCAATATGCGTCATTTGCCTTCTCCTGAGTCAGCTTGAACCCCGGTTGCCGTTGCCACTCTGACGCGCCAGTCGTCCTGCGTCAATTAACTGCGGACGTTTTTCACATATCCGATTCATGACCTGTTAACTAATTGCTGGCGAACGACTTAGTTCCGCGTATATCCTGGGTCGAGTGGTCTTAGCGCAACGTGCTAGACTTCCGTGCGAAGGCCAAATGCACTATGGAACCCCTGCGACCCACCTCAGTCCTGCGATTCGGAACCTATGAGGTTTCCCTCCAGTCGGGCGAAGTGCGCAAGGCGGGTCTGAGGATCAAACTGCAGCAGCAGCCGATGAAACTGCTGGAGGTCTTGCTAGAGCGTCCAGGGGAAGTCGTGACCCGGGAGGAATTGCGCAGTCGAGTTTGGCCGAGCGAGAGTTTCGGCGATTTCGACCAGGCCCTCAACATCGCCATCGGAAAACTTCGGAGTGCGTTAGCGGACTCGGCGGAGAATCCGCGATTTATCGAGACTCTTCCAAAACGTGGCTATCGGTTTATTGCCGACGTGTCAGTCCTGGATTCAGACGCCCGCCCAAAAAGGCCTGGATCTATGGTTGGAAATCTGCCGGCTACAGACCCAGGGCATAAGATCCAAGGCATAGGGTTGACGGCTGCGCCCCAACGCCGGCTGTTGCCGACGCGCTGGATCACCGTCGCCTTGGCGCTGATCCTGAGTTTGGCGATTCTCTCCGTTTGGCTATTTCGTTCGCCGGTCCCTGCTCCCACGGGCATCCGATCCTTAGCGGTGCTTCCGATGGAGAACCTTTCTGGCGACGCTTCACAGAATTACTTTGCTGACGGCATGACCGATGAATTGATCACTGACTTGGCGCAGATCAGCGCTTTACGCGTAATCTCCCGAACCTCCGTCATGGTCTACAAAGGAGCGCGCAAACCTCTGCCGCAAATCGCTCGCGAGCTGAACGTGGATGCCGTGGTAGAAGGCACCGTGCTCCGCTCAGGCGACCAGGTCCGTATCACGGCGCAGTTGATCGAGGCCTCTACGGACAAGCACTTATGGTCCCAGAGCTATGAGGGTGAGTTGCGAGATACTCTGGCTCTCCAAAACAGGGTGGCTAGCGCCATTGCAGATCAAATTCGGATCAACTTGACTCCGCAGGAACAAGCTGCCCTCAAGAACGTGAAGGTTGTTAACCCGCAAGCTTACGAGTCTTATCTTAAAGGGCGCTACTTCTGGAACAAGCGAACGGCGGATGGTTTGAAGGTCGCCCTGGCATATTTCAAGCAGGCAATCGAAGAAGACCCGAGATATGCTCAAGCTTATTCTGGCTTAGCCGACACTTACGCTTTGTTGGGAGACTGGCAGTATGCTGTGATGACACCCAAAGAGGCATTCCCCAAAGCGAAGGCCGCGGCGATAAAAGCTCTGGAATTGGACAGCACGCTCGGCGAAGCCCACAATTCTCTTGCATTCGTCTTGGATGGTTTCGACTGGGATTTTGAATCTGCAGGGAAGGAATTTCGCCGTGCCATTGAACTGAACCCAGGCTACGCAACCGCTCATCATTGGTATGCCTGGCACTTGAGCCTATTGGGTCGGTATGACGAAGCGATTGCGGAAATGAGACAAGCGGAAAACCTGGATCCGCTATCTCTTATTATCAACGCCGACTTGGCAGAGCTCCTTGTTCTTGCGCACTCGTATGACGAATCCATACGACAGAGCCGCAAGACGATCGAAATGGATCCTGATTTTGCTCTCGCCCATAATCAACTCGCCCAGGCGTACCTTCAAAAACACAAGTACGATGAAGCGGTCGCAGAAATGCAAAAGGCAGTCCAGCTTTCTGGCGGGACTCCGACATGCATTGCTAATCTTGCTCGCGCCTATGTCGCATCCGGCAAGAAGAGCGAAGCGGTAAAGCTGCTCAGCGACATGATGAAGCGCTCCAACCCCGGTTACTCGAATGCTTCGGAGATTGCCATGATCTATGCATCTCTCGGAGAGACGGATCAAGCCATGAATTGGCTCGACAAAGGCTACGAAGAGCGATTTAACCCGGGCGTCCTGCTGCGGCCGGGCTTCGATCCTCTCCGCTCCGACTCACGCTTCCAAAACCTTCTGCGACGAGTTGGCCTACCCGGGTGAGATAGCCTGCATTTCCTTGTGTTGCTACCAGGACTTCCGGCCCGACGATTCACCGTAAACATGAGTCTAGCGACTGCTGGCCGTGACCGACACATCGCCGATTCGTGCCAGAAGCGATGCCGACGTAGATTTACGGTGCCGGGTATCGATTCGTACTGACTAGATGAGAAAGCCTCGTTCCGCACCCACGAAATTGTTTTTCCACTGATGATTCGGAGGGTCGCTCTTTGGAACCAACATCAATAGCTCTCTAGTCTGCTATGCACATCTGGCGAATACTCGCCCTCTGGCGCTTTTCGGGGACTTTCTTCAGTCCTCTCCTACAGTGGCAGGCGCTGTTTCAGTTTGCGCGTGTTCGGGGAATTCACCGCTTTGTTGCATTAGCTTGGTTACCACGCCGCTCCATCCGGTTTGATGGCTAGCCCCCAGCCCGGAACCGGAGTCGCCGTGAAAGTACTCGTGAAAGAGAACCAAGTCGCGCCAATGAGGGTCCGTCTGGAATTTTTTCAAGTTGCCGAATACCGGTCGGTGGCCCTTTTCGTCACGAAGAAAGATGTTGGTCATCCGGCGCGAGAGCTCGCCCGCAACATCCCACAATGTCTTCATGTTTCCCGATCCCGTCGGGAACTCGATTTTGAAATTATTGCCTAGGTAGTGGTGGAATTTCTGCAAGGACTCGACCAGGAGAAAATTCACCGGAAACCAGATGGGGCCCCGCCAGTTCGAATTGCCTCCGAATAGTCCGGTCGACGATTCGCCCGGCTCGTAGTCCACTCGGTGCTCGGCTTCCTTGACATGGAGGACGTAAGGATTTTCTCGATGGAACTGTGACAGGGCGCGGATCCCCTACGGGGATAAGAACTCACGCTTATCCAGCATGTACTTGAGAATGTGGCGAAGCTGATCCTGATTTGCTATAGAAAACAACCGGCGTTCGCCCATCCCCTCGCTGCGCATGCAGGCGAAATTTTCCGTGAGATCAGGACAGTTATCGATAAACCATTCCAGTCGCCGCTTGAAGTCGGGCAGCCGATCGAGCACTTCCGGCTCGAGAGTTTCCACTGCAAACAGAGGGATCAATCCCACCATGGAGCGCACCTTCATTGGAAATTGTGAGCCGTCGGGCAGCTTCAGCACGTCGTAAAAGAAACCGTCTTCTTCGTTCCAAAGTCCCATGCGGCTCTGGCCGCGATGGCTCATTACATGTGCAATGTAGATGAAGTGCTCCCAGAACTTGCTGGCCATGTCTTCATAGCAGGGTTCTTCTTTGGCCAGTTCCAGAGCAATAGCCAGCAAATTCAGGGTGCACATCGCCATCCAACTGGTTCCGTCGGATTGTTCGAGATAGCCGCCCGTGGGCAGGGGAGCACTGCGATCGAACACTCCGATGTTGTCTAGTCCGAGAAACCCGCCCTGAAAAATATTCATGCCCTCGGCATCCTTGCGGTTTACCCACCAGGTGAAGTTCAACATCAACTTGTGGAAGATGCGCTTCAGAAATTCGCGGTCGCCTCGGCCTGTGCGCTTCTTGTCGATCTTGTACACGCGCCATGCGGCCCATGCATGCACTGGCGGATTAACGTTCCCCAAAGCCCATTCATAAGCGGGTATCTGCCCGTTGGGGTGCATGTACCACTCGCAGAGCATCAGCGTGAGCTGCTCTTTTGCGAAGTCGGGGTCGACCAACGCGAGTGCAATGCAGTGGAACGCTAGGTCCCAAGCCGCATACCACGGATAACTAAAGCTGTCTTTACTGATTCACGATCACGCGGCGTTCCTGGTCGAGAGCCTGATTAAGCCGCCAAGACAACCGTTCCCTCCGCCCGACTCACACAAGGCAGCACATATCCAGCATTTTTCTGTTCAGCCGTCAGCCCGGCTTCGACGTCCATCTGAACGGGGCCGCTTAGAACCCGCGTAGCACACGTACCACAATTGCCTTGGCGGCAGCCATACGGTATCTGCACTCCGTTTTTCTCTGCCAGATCCAGTAGAGTGCTTCCGGCGGAAGCCTGACATATCTTCCCCGAGTGCATGAACACGACGGTCTCCATCGGGCGCCCTTCTCGTGGATGAAAATCGGTGGACCGTTTGTCCTCCCCAAAGCTTTCCTGCAGGATCCGGTCTTGTTTTACGCCGAAAGTAGACAGAATCTGGTGTGCGTTGTCCATAAATCCCCTGGGACCGCACAGAAAGAAAGTAGGTGAATCCGGATCGGCAACGTGTTGGGAGACAAATTCCTCAGTCAGGCGCCCGCTGGGCCCCTTCCAGGTTGAGTTCGGTCGCGACAGGCACACCTCATACTTGAAGTTGGGAAGAGCCCTGCTAAGCCTCACCAGTTCATTCTCGAAAATGATGTCCGCACCAGTGCGCACACAATATAGGAGCGTGACGGGCGTAACGAGTTCGAGGTCGTCGATATAGCGCAGCATGGAAATCATGGGCGTGATCCCACTTCCGGCCGCAATGAGAGCTATACTTTTGTGGAGCACCTCGTCAAAGTAAAACCGTCCGTACGGTCCGGTTGCTTCCACCATAAGGCCTGGCTTGGCCCGCTCACTGAGAAAAACAGATACGCATCCATTTTCCACGCGCTTGGGCGTGATTTCCACATAGTTCTCCTGGATCGGCGAAGAGGAAATGGTGTAAGACCGCGTGACTCGTCGGCCATCGATTGTCCAGTGGAAGGTCAGAAACTGCCCTGGCTTTGCACGAAACCGTCTTTCCTTGGGAACCTCAAAGCGGAGTGTTTTTGTATCGTGCGTTTGATGCTCGGTCTGTGCCAACAGAAGATTCATCGGGTCCTTCGTGTTTTGATGATTGGTTAATGGGGTTGCCGGCGCGAGAATCCCCGGAACACCCGATGACTCCACAAAAGCACCCGGCTGCTTCCTCTTCTTAAACACCAAAGCGCTTTGGACAAGGCACATTGCAATGACCACGCCGGTCGCGAGTCTTAGCTCCAACCTTCCAAGGTTCGCCGCTGAACGAAGAAGTTCTGAGAACGTGGGGATGGACACAAGCACGAACGAAATCACGAAAATTGCCACTCCTAGTGCCTTCAGAGACGAATGGCTCTGCTTGTAGCGGCGTGCGATCAATATTTTGAGTAGAAGCAGAGGCACGAGGACGAGCACAAGCACAACGTGCAAAACCAGGTGCATAGGCAGGTGACCTGTTATTCCCCCACCGGCAAGTTTCTGGCTCATACCGTAGGCCATGATGCAGAGCAAGATCACAAACAGGTATCCCCCCGCCCGGTGAACAGCGATCAAGCGGGTTCTTGTCGTTCCGTTACACGAGGGGTGGAAAGCCTCCAACATCACCAGTACGTTGGTGGCGGCCAGCATGACGAAGGCAACGCCGCCCACAATCGCGGAAATAGTTGACATAGGCTTCCATTCCTCTGCGCCGCTGATCTTGTTCGCTCTCGAGACAGGCAATGAATGTTGAAGTTCTTTGCTCCCACGCGATACGGATGTCGCTCTGCTATCTCTTCATAATCAGGTGAACTGCCTCTTCAGCCTCTTCACGTTGAATTCCTTGCTTGAAATTGGGTGGCCGTTCATTGGAGATAAACCAAAGTGTTGATCTTTTATTCCCTCGAAAGTGTCCGCGTTTTTTGTTGGGAAAGAAGTGCTTCGGTTTCAGTGGAAACCTGGCCAGAGGTGGGGTTCTCATTAAAGGCATTGTTTCAAATAGGAAGATGGCATTCTGGATGAGGCTAAGGAGCGGTCGGCGCGCCAATCCGCCTCTAATATGACTCGCGGGAGATTGCCGATCACGATAGCTCCCTATTTTTCAAGGATCGCCGCTGCGGGTGCGAATCTCGGGAATATTTCCTTTAGTCTCGAGTTATTGGCAGTGGGAGCACGCAACATGGAGGCAACACGCCATGCCGGGTGACTGGGACGAGAGCGATGATGTAGTCGCAGGGTCGATTTGCCCAGTCCCTGACTGCGGTGCGTTGGTTGTGGCCTACAGGCCACCAGACCGCACGGGACGCGACAATGCCAGACCGTGGTGTGAGTTTACGTGCTCGCGCTGCGGAACCGAGTTCACCGTCCCTGAAGACGAGCTAGTGTTTCAGTCAGTGCCAAAGGAATGGCTATTAGCGAGAGTTCAAGCAGCATAGCGGAAGCCTATGCCTACAATGCCTACTCCACTCAGGGAGGTGTTCTGAGTATCGGCAACGTTCAACGCTGTTTTCGACGACAGAATCAAGCTGTTTCCTTTCAACTTTCCGGCGCTCGCTGGAGACTATAAGATAGCCCCCCTCAACGGACCAAATAACCTCTAACAAAATGCGCGGTGAGCCGGGAAACCGTTGGGTTTGTAACCCGACGATCTGCCGCCAGGACAGCTTTGGCACACAGCAGCCTTTCCATACGTACATTTCCGTGGAAGGACGGCTTACCGACAGTCAGTCGGCCATTCGGGTAGTGTGTTCTGAGAACGCTGCCGTGAAAGGGCCGCAGCTTACGGTAAGTTGCTGAAACTACGCGACACGGATGGCTACCTGAAGCGGTTTCAGTAAGGGATGGAAACAGTTCGTGGATCATAAATGGAGCAAGAATTCGGT
>JBEKOW010000394.1:0-5637 GCA_049521375.1 Terriglobales bacterium | reverse complement strand
GTGTCGAAGATGCTGGAAGGCGAAGTCAAGAAGCTGATCAGCATGGAAGACCGTCTGCGGCTGCGCGTCGTGGGTCAGGACGAGGCGCTGGAGCGGGTGGCGAATGCGATCCGGCGGTCGCGGGCGGGGCTGAGCGATCCGAAGCGTCCGATCGGGTCGTTTATCTTTCTGGGGCCGACGGGCGTGGGAAAGACGGAACTGGCGCGGGCGCTGGCGGAATTTCTGTTCGATGACGAGAAGGCGCTGATCCGCATCGACATGTCGGAGTACATGGAGAAACATGCGGTGTCGCGGCTGATTGGCGCGCCTCCGGGATATGTGGGGTATGAGGAGGGCGGACAGCTTACGGAGCAGGTGCGGCGGCATCCGTATGCGGTGGTGCTGTTCGATGAGATTGAGAAGGCGCATCCGGATGTGTTCAACATCCTGCTGCAGATCATGGACGATGGGCGGCTGACGGATGGTAAGGGGCGCAAGGTCGATTTCAAGAACACGGTGATCATCATGACGTCGAACCTGGGCTCGACTTATCTGCAGTCGGAAAATGTGCGGACGGATGAGGCGTTCGAGCGGGCATCGAAGCAGGTGCTGGAGACGCTGCACGGGCACTTCAAGCCGGAATTTTTGAACCGGGTGGATGACATCATCATCTTCAGACCGCTGGGTAAGGAGCAACTGGTGAAGATCGTCGAGCTGCGGCTCGAGGATTTGCGGCGGCTGCTGGCGGACCGGAAGATTTCTCTGGAGCTGACGGATGCGGCGAAAGAGCTGCTGTTCACGGAGGGGTACGATCCGAATTTTGGAGCGCGTCCGCTGAAGCGGGCGATTCAGAAGCTGGTGCAGGATCCGCTGGCGATGAAGATTCTGGATGGCGCGGTGCTGCACGGGGATCACGTGATCGTGGACGCGGACAAGAAGGCGGGCAAGATGACATTCAAGGTCAGCGAGCGCGTGGGGGAGCGGGCGGCGGCTAAGAAGTAGGCGCCCGGTGAAGTGTGCCGAGTTTTGGTGCGACGAGGCGGGTCGCAGATGATTGGGGATAGGGGTCCTTCGACTCCGCCGGAACTTGCTTCGCGAAGTTTCGGCTGCGCTCAGGATGACTTCAGTTCTCAGTTCGGTGGAATTGTTCGGCTACATCTTTGCGTCCCAGAAACCAGGCTACGATTACGCGGACGATGATTCCGAGGCCGCCGTAGGTCAGGCCTTTTAAATTTGTCATCACTGTCGCCGCCGAAACGGAGGGAACCAGCATCACTACGCCCGCTATGGCGATCAGCATGGCTGCGTGGCGGGTGATGTTGTTGCGCTTGACGAGGCCCCAGGCTAGGGCTCCGGCTACGAGGGCCATCAGCAGGAACATGTAGGGGCCGGCGAGTTCGAGGCCGAAGAGGAGCGGAGCTCCGGCGGACATGGAAATGGCTCCGGGACGGATCAGCATCAGGACGCCGAGAACGCCGAGATAGAGGCCGCAGAGGGCAAAAAGGGCGGCGATGGCGCGGACTCCGGTCGGTTGCCCGTTCTCGGTTGGACTCGTCATCTTTTAGCTTCTGCTTTCTACTGCATTTTTCTTTCTTCTAATACCTTCTATCCTCTTGTACCTTCTTATAGTTTCTGCCTTCGCGCTTGGCTGATTGCCGATTCCCGGAGCCTAAAACCACGCGCGCACGCGGGAGTTGTTGTCATTGGTATCGCTGAGATTGTAAGGTACTTCATCACTTTTGATTTTCCTGGGGGCTTATGAAGATTATTAGGCGGTCGGTGCGGTCGCTCGGTGTTGGCCTGCTGGAGCTGGCAGTTTTACTCCCGGCGATGCTGTGGGGGCAGGCGAACGGTCCGGCCGCGAAAACGGTGGTCATCCATGCCGGACGCCTGCTGGACGTGAAAACCGGCAAGACGCTTTCCAACCAAACCATCATCATTCAGGGAGACCGGATCAGCCAAGTGGGAGGAATTCGCGACCAACTCCTGCCCAGGGACGCCACGGTGATCGAACTTCCCGACGCTACGGTGCTGCCGGGGTTGATTGACGCGCACACGCATCTCACGATGAATCCGAATTTCGGGTATTCGATGCTGGCGAATTCGACGGCGCGGCAGGCGCTGATCGGGGCGCACAACGCGCGCGTGACTCTGGAGGCGGGATTCACTACCGTGCGCAACGTAGGTGCGTTTAATTATTCGGATGTCGCTTTGCGGGACGCGATCAATGCGGGGGATGTGCCGGGGCCGCGAATGCTGGTGAGCGGGCCTCCGCTGAGCATAACGGGCGGGCATTGCGACAACAATCTGCTGCCGTTTGAGGATCACGCTACCAATCCGGGAGTGGCGGATGGCGTGGAGGCGGTGCAGCACAAGACGCGCGAGATCATCAAGTATGGCGCGGACCTGATCAAGATCTGCGCTACCGGCGGCGTGCTGTCGCATGGGGATAATCCGCAGGCGTCGCAATACACGCTGGAAGAGATGAAGGCGATTGTGGCGGACGCGCACCGGCTGGGACGGAAGGTGGCCGCGCATGCGCACGGGGCGCAGGGGATAGTTTGGGCGGCGCAGGCGGGAGTGGATTCGATCGAGCACGGGTCGTACATCGATGACGCAGGGATCGCGGAGATGAAGAAGGATGGCACGTATCTGGTGCCTACGCTTTATCTGATGGACTGGTTCTTTGAGAATGCGGAGAAGATTGGAACTCCGGCGGAGTTGGTGGCGAAGGGGCGCGAGGTGATGCCGGCGGCTCGCAAGAACGTGGCGCGGGCGTTTGCGGCGGGAGTGAAGGTGGGATTCGGTACGGATGCGGCGGTGTATCCCCATGGGCTGAACGCGCATGAGTTTGCGGTGATGGTGAAGCTGGGGCTGTCGCCGCTGGCGGCGATCCAGGCGGCTACCGTCAATGATGCGGATCTGCTGGGGTGGTCGGATCGCGTGGGGACGATTGAGGCCGGGAAGTTTGCCGATATTGTCGCGGTCGATGGAGATCCGCTGGCGGATGTGACTACGCTGGAGCGGGTGAAGTTTGTGATGAAGGGCGGGGAGGTCGTCAAGAATCTTTATGTGGGAAAGTGAAAATAACAAGTCAGAAGTCAGAAGTCAGATTGAAGAAGTGAAAGCTGCTTCGTGGCAACTGGTGCGGTCCGAGGTAATGGAAGCCTTTGAGCACTCAGTCACTCGCAACCGTGAGTTGCTGGAGCGTCTCGCGATTGGAGAGGAAGCCCTGTAGTAATGTGCGACGGGTTCGACGTAGGGATCAGTCGCCCTTGCGATTTATTGTATCTCCCTCGGTTAGAATTCCTTCCTGTGTCGATCTCATTTCAGATTGAGGCTATTTCTGGCTCCGGTCGCGCGGGCAAACTCGTCACTCCGCATGGGGTCGTGGAGACTCCTGTGTTTATGCCGGTAGGGACTTTGGGATCGGTTAAGGGCATCTCGCAGGATTTGCTGGAGGAGCTTGGGGTCCGGATTCTTCTCGGAAACACTTACCACCTTTATTTGCGGCCGGGTGTGGATATCGTGCGGCGGATGGGCGGGCTGCACCGGTTTATGTCCTGGGAGCGGGCCATTCTTACCGACTCGGGCGGGTTCCAGGTTTTCAGTCTGAATGAGCTGCGGAAGGTGACGGAGGAAGGGGCTACGTTCCGGTCGCACCTGGATGGGGCGTCGCATTTTCTCAGTCCGGAGCGCTCGATGGAGATTCAGATCGGGCTGGGCGCCGATATAGTGATGGCGTTTGATGAATGCACGGAGTATCCGGCGGATGGGGCGCGGGTGCGGGCGTCGATGGAGATGACGCTGCGGTGGGCGGGGCGGTCGAAGCGGTACTTTGAGGAGCATAAGAATGAGGTGCCTTGGGGAGGCAGCTCTCAGCTCCCAGCTCTCAGCTCCCAGCCAGTTGCTCTTGGCTCTCAGCCGCCAGGCGCCAGCCGTCAGGGACTGCAGATCCCTCGCTTCGCTCGGGATGACAATTCTGAACCGGATGGGGATGACAATTCTGGGGGGGCCGACTTTATCGGTCAGACGCAGGCTTTGTTTGGGATTGTGCAGGGGGGGATGGATCGGAAGTTGCGGCGGGAGTCGGCTTTGCGGACGATGGAGATTGGATTTCCCGGGTATGCGATTGGCGGGCTTAGTGTGGGCGAACCTCGGGAACTGACTCGGGAGATCGTGGAGTCTACGCTGGAGTTTCTGCCGGCGGATAAGCCTCGCTATCTGATGGGAGTGGGGACTCCCGAGGAGATTGCACTTTATGGCGGCATGGGCGTGGACATGATGGATTGCGTGTTGCCTACTCGCGCGGCGCGGCATGGGCTGCTGTTCACGTCGGAGGGGCGGGTCTCGATCAAGCAGGTTCGGTATGCGGAGGATTCGGGGCCGCTCGATCCGGCCTGCTCGTGTTTTGTCTGCGGGCGGTACTCGCGGGCTTATTTGCGGCATCTTTATGCTTCGAACGAGTTGCTGGCGCAGGTGCTGAACACGGTGCACAATCTGCACTTTTACCTCGAGACGATGCGGCGGGTGCGGGAGTCGATGTTGGGCCGGGCCCAGGGCTGCACCTAATCCTTGACACTTGGCGGGGGCGTCCGGCATTCTAGTTAACTTGGGGTATATTTTTTTCCCTCTTACGTAGAGCCTTGAGGCCGGACTTGCGGGTTCGGCTGGATTAGGCACTGGCGAGAGAACATCGGTCGCCAGCAAAAGATAAAGATTTTCATCTGCCGGAGCCTGGAGCGGCGCACATTCACGCGGCAACCCCATGCGGTACGCTTCCGACTGCAAAGTTTTGATTCGACAGCTCATTCCGGGGGATTGACTTGGCTGCAAGTGTGACTTTTATGGAAACGATTGGCCGAATGGCGCTCTGGTTGCAGCTTCCCGGAGGTTCGGGGCTGCTTGGACTGGCGCCGCTGCTGTTCATTTTTGCCATCTTTTACTTTTTATTGATCCTGCCCCAGCAGCGGAAACAGAAAAAATGGCAAGCCATGCTGAGCGAGTTGAAGACTGGGGACAAGATCGTAACGACGGGCGGGCTGCGGGGAACGATCATCAGCCTGAAGGATGATGCGGTGACGTTGCGCGTGGCGCCGGATAATCTGAAGCTGGAAGTGACGCGGGCTTCGGTGGTGTCGGTGGCTCCGGCGGAAGAAGTGAAGTGAGTGGGAGTCGCGAGTCTTGAGTTGCGAGTCTTGAGTTACGAGTCTTGAGTTTTGCGGCATTCTTGTGGTGGTTCGATTGGGGCTGAGTAGGGAGTAGGGGTCCTTCGACTCCGCAACTGCCGCGCTTCGCGCTGCAGTTGCTTCGCTCAGGATGACAGGGGATCGGGTTTGGCTATTCGCGGCTCGGTGCTTGCGGCTCGGTACTGGTACTCGAGACTCGGAACTCGGGGCTCGCTACTTAGAACTCGCGGCTCGGAACTCGAGACTCGCGGCTCGAAGTTTGGGTGAGAAATTATTCTGTTGGGTGAAAGATTGTATTCATGAAGAACCTTACTTGGAAGCTGGTGGTGATTGTCGCGATCCTCGTGTTTTTTCTGGCGGGGATCTTTGGCATTCCTAAGGATTGGTCGGGCAAGGGATTGCTGGCTTCGATCACGGATCGCATTCACCTGGGACTTGATTTGCGCGGGGGCACGCACCTGATTCTGCA
>JBEKOW010000393.1:0-7927 GCA_049521375.1 Terriglobales bacterium | reverse complement strand
CCGGTGCTACTCGGCCTGCTTGGTGATGTTTAGTAAGACGCCCACGCAGGCCAGGGTTACGAATAGGGAGGAGCCTCCGTAGGAGACGAAGGGTAGGGGGATGCCTTTGGTGGGCATCAGGCCCAGGACTACGCTGATGTTGATGAAGGCTTGTAAGACGATCATGCTGGTGATGCCTACGGCTAAGAAGCGTCCGAAGCTGTCCTGGGTGCGGAAGGCGGCGCGGGTGCCTCTCCAGAGAAAGATGGCGAATAAGATGATTACGGCTAAGGATCCTAATAAGCCTAACTCCTCGGCAGTTACTGCGAAAATGAAGTCGGTGTGGGGCTCGGGGAGATAGAACAACTTTTGTTTGCCCTCCATCAGGCCCAGGCCGGTGATGCCTCCAGTGGCTACTGCTATTAGCGACTGGATCATGTGGAATCCGCGGCCCTGCGGGTCGGCGTAGGGATTCATGAAGGCCAGGATGCGGTCTTTGCGGTAGGAGACGTGGAAGATCAGGAAATAGAGCGGGAGGATGGAGACGGCTGCGGCGTAGGCGAAGTAGCGAAGGCGGATTCCGGCTACGAACAGGATGCAGGCGGTGATTCCGGCGCAGGCTATGGCGGTGCCTAAGTCGGGCTGGAAGACGATTAGTCCGAGAAACACGACGGTTGGTGTTATGGCCGGGATTAGGGTGTGGCGCCAGTCGTCCATGAAGTTTAGCTGCGAGCTGCTAGCCGCTAGCCTTGAGCCAAACCAGCGTCGTTTGCCTGTTGAACCTCGTTCGCTTGTTGACCCTCGGTCTTCGCGTGAGAACTTGCTCGCGGCGGACTGATTGCCCAAAAACCAGGCTAGAAAGAAGATTAATGCGGGCTTGGCCAGCTCGGAGGGCTGGAACGAGACTGGTCCTACGCGGAACCAGCGGTGGGTGCCGTGCGCGCGATCGAGGAAGAAAACGGAGATGAGGAAGAGGGTGGTGAAGCCCAGGAGCGTGAAGACTAACGCCGGGTGCTGTAGGCGTTTGTAGTCTACCTTCATGGCTATGACCATGACGACCAGTCCGGCTACCGCCCAGACGAGTTGCTTGAAGAGGAACTGGTAGGCGGATCCGAAGCGCTCCTTGGCCATTACGGCCGAGGCGGAGAAGATCATGACCAGGCCGACGAAGACCAGGATGGTGGTTACGGTGAACATCCAACGATCGACACTGACACGCTTGGCCATAACAACAGCTCCCAGTTCTCAGCTCTCAGTGAACCCATTTCACCACGAAGACTCAGAGGGGATGGTGATTATCGACGGGGAGATTGCTGGGGAGGGATAACCTTCTTGGTTCCGAAGCCGGGCGACGCTCGGAATGAGGGTAGGGATCCTTCGACTCCGCGAGAACTTCACTTCGTGAAGTTCCTGCTGCGCTCAGGATGACTCGTGTGGAAAGCGAGGGAGCTGCCGGGTTTCTCGCTTACGAGTCCGCGACTAGGGAGCGGACGGATTCTTTGAAGGACTGGCCGCGATGCTCGTAGTTCTGGAACTGGTCGAAACTGGAGCAGGCTGGGGCTAGGAGGACTATGTCTCCGGGTGCGGCGGTGGCGGCAGCTTTCTGGACGGCGGCTGCGAGAGTTTCGGCGTGGTCGATTTCGGCTGCGCCCTGAATTTGCGATTCGATCTTGGCGGCGGCGGCTCCGATGGTGTAGACGCGCTTTACTCTTGCGCGCAACAGGTCGTTGAGAAGCGTGTAGTCGCTGCCTTTATCTTTGCCTCCGAGGATCAGGTGGATGTTGGCGGGGAAAGATTCGAGGGCTTTGATGGTGGCGTCCACGTTGGTGGCTTTGGAGTCGTTGTAGTAATCGACTCCGGCGATTTTGGCTACGAATTCGAGGCGGTGCTCTACGGCTTTGAAATCGCGGATCGCTTGGCGGATTTGCTCGGGCTGGACGCCTACTAGCACGCCTATGGAAATTCCGGCGAGGACGTTTTCGAGATTGTGCGCGCCTTTCAGCGGGATTTCGTTCAGGGGCATGATTTCAACTTCGGGTCGCTGGGCGCGGGTCGTTGGTGGTTCGGGATTGCGGAAGAAGATGTGGCCGTTGCGGAGGAAGGCTCCTGCGCCGAGTTCTTTTTTGCGGCTGAAGAGGAAACGCTGCGCCAGGGTGCGCTCGGCGAGGTTGATGGTGGTGGGATCGTCGGCGTTCAGGATCGTGAAATCGGCGGGCTGCTGGTTCTCGAAGATGCGGGCTTTGGCTTCTACGTAATTGGCGAAGGTCTTGTGGCGGTCGAGATGGTCCGGAGTAATGTTGAGGATTACGGCTATGCGGGGGCGGAAGTCGATTATGGTTTCGAGTTGGAAGCTGGAGACTTCGAGGACGATCCACGTGTCGGGCTTCGCCTGGTCTACGAAGGTGATGGCAGGCGTGCCGATGTTTCCGCCTACGAGCGTGGGAAATTTTCCGGCGGCCAGGATTTCTCCGGCTAATGAGGTGGTTGTTGTTTTGCCGTTGGCTCCGGTGATGGCGACGATTGGGCCGGGAAGAAACTTCGCTGCCAGTTCGATTTCGCCGATTACTTTTTCTCCGAGGGCGCGGGCCTGGACTAATTGGGGAGCGTCGAAGGGGACGCCGGGGCTTACTACGATCAGGTCCTGGCCGCGAAAGGTGCGGTCGCCGTGGCCTCCGGTTTCTACGGCGATTCCGTGGTCTAGCAGGAGGAGGATTTCCTTGCGGAGTTCGGCTTCGGGCTTGGAATCGGAGACGGTGACCTGGGCTCCGCGGGATTTAAGGAAGAGAGCGGAGGCTACGCCGGACTTGCCGAGGCCGACTACGAGAACGCGTTTGTCTTTTAGGTCCATTGGAGTTTTTTCGCGAGTATGACTAGCGGCAGTCAATTCCTCCCGATGTTCGCTCGCATCTCCAAAACGCTGACGCAAATTCGGGGCGTTTGTGAAACACAACGGCAAGCGTCTGTGCCCGATCTATCCCCGATCGGAATTGATTCACAATTGCATCTACTTCTTGCTGGTTATGAGTGGAGGTAAATCGCGATACGAATTCATCGACGTCGCAAACTAGAATCTCTCGGCCCTGAAGCTTGTATTCTTCGCAATCCTTAGTATCGCTGGCTCTCCATTCACTCGGATGAAAAAGAGCTACCGGCAAGTTTACGGGTTGATTCGATGCTTCGCGGCTACAAGCCGCTAGGAGGCAGAGCACGATTAGCATTGACGGGGCGAGATGGGAATGATTATTCGGCAAAGACGTTATTATAAGCGAGCCTTAGGCAAAGCTTACCTCAGCGGCTAAAGCCGCTTATCGCAGAAGCCTCTAGTCGCAGCGCTGAAGCGCTGCGCCACCCATAAGCACCGGCACGCTGAAATTCCTTCGATTGCCTGATTGTCAGCTACGGCAATATGCCAGGCTACAGGTCTTCTTCCTCCGTGCCTTCGTGGTGAGATTTTGCTTCACCGCAGTTTCAGCGTTGTCAGCGCGAAGAGCGCGAAGACCAGGGATGCTATCCAGAAGCGCACAATTACTTTCGACTCCGACCAGCCTAACAGTTCGAAGTGGTGGTGGATGGGCGCCATCTTGAAAATTCGTTTCTTCCGTAACTTGTAGGAGCCTACTTGCAGGATCACCGAGAGGGCTTCGATTACGAAGATGCCTCCGATGAAGGGGAGCAGGAGCTCCTGCTTGATCATGACCGCTACGGTGCCGATCGCGCCGCCTAGAGCCAGGGAGCCTACGTCTCCCATGAAGACTTCGGCGGGATGGGCGTTATACCAGAGGAATCCTATGGCGGAGCCGACCATGGCTCCGCAGAAGACGGTGAGTTCGCCGATCTGCGGCATGCGCTGTAACTCGAGATAGGTGGCGAAGGTGGCGTGGCCGCTCAGATAGGTTAGAACGGCTAGGGCTCCGGCAGCGATCACGGTGCAGCCGATGGCCAGGCCGTCGAGGCCGTCGGTCAGATTTACCGCATTGCTTGAACCGACTATGACCAGCACCACAAAGGCTACGAATGGAACAAAAGCGAAGGGCCACAGATGCGGGTTGGAGGCCCAGCGCTGGACTACCAGGTCGGGATGAAACTGCTTGAGGAACGGAACCAGCAGGCGGGTGGAGTACTCTCCGCGATATTGCAGGGCGATGAGCGCGATGGCTATGAGAACGCTGGCCGCGATCTGGTAGCCAAGTTTGGCGCGTCCGGTGAGGCCGAGGTTGCGGCGGTGAACGACCTTGAGGTAGTCGTCGGTGAAACCTATCGCCGCGAAGGCGAGCGTGGAGAAGACGGCGATCCAGACGAAGGGGTTGCTGAGATCGGCCCAGAGCAGGGTGGGGACGAGGATGGCGATCGCGATCAGGAGGCCTCCCATGGTGGGAGTGCCGGCCTTTTTCTGGTGCGCCTGCGGCCCGTCTTCGCGGATGTACTGGCCGATCTGAAATTCGCGCAGGCGCTGGATGACGATGGGGCCTACGATTAATCCGGTAAAAAGCGCGGTGAGGCTGGCGAACGCGGTGCGGAACGTGAGGTAACGGAAGATACGGAAGGGCGGGAAGTAGTGGTAGAGCTTCAGGTAGAGCAACCAGTAGAGCAAAGTTAACCCCGTCGTTGGTCGTTGGTCGTTCGTCGTTCGCTAATCGTCGGTGGTCGTTCGCTAATCGTCGTTGGTCGTTGGTCGTTTGCGCTTTCTGGCGCCGCACGCTTGTTTTGCCAGACTTCCAGGGCTTTTTCCAGCTTCACGCCGCGCGACGCTTTTAGCAAAACTACATCGCCATCTTTTGCTTCCCGGGCTAGCCATTCTCCGGCCTGTTCGGGCGTGGCTACGAACTCGGCGCGGATTCCGGCTTTGCTTGCGGCATCGACCATGGACTCGGCCAATCCACGCACTCCGATGAGCACGTCGATTGCCTTCTTCGCTGCGTGATCACCGGATTGACGGTGGAGTTCCTCGCCCTCGGGACCTAGTTCCAGCATCTCGCCCGCCACCACGATGCGACGCTTCGCGGGCATGGACGCTAGCGTATCGACCATGGCGTTGAGAGCTTTCGGATTGCAATTGTAACAATCGTTGATGACGGTGATGTTGCCGAGGTGAACGACCTCTCCGCGCTTATCGGCGGGGGCTAGCGCAGGGAGGGCTTCCGCGATCTCGGAGGGCGTGATGCCGTGGTCGAGCGCCACGGCGGCGGCGGCGAGCACGTTGTAGACATTGTGTTGTCCCAGCAGCGGACTGTGTACGGGCTGACGCGCTCCGGTCGGCGCGGACGTCGGCGATGGGCTTCAGTCCGAAGAGGATTACCTTGCCTTTGAAATCGCGGCCGAACTGGCTGACGTATTCGTCGTCGGAATTGAGGAAGGCGGTGCCGGAGCTGGGCAGGGCCTCGACCAGTTCGTACTTGGCGCGGGCGATGCCGGCGATGGAATCGAAATACTCGAGGTGCACGGGCGCTACGTTGGTGACGACGCCCTGATTCGGGAGCGCGATGCGGGCGAGGGCGGTAATTTCCCCGGCATGGGACATTCCCATCTCCACTACGGCGAGGTCGTATTCGGGTTCGAGGGTGAGCAGTCCGAGCGGGAGGCCGAAGTGATTATTGAAGTTTCCCTTGGTGCGATGGACGCGGTATTTGATGGCGAGCAGATGCGCGACGGCTTCTTTCGTGGTGGTCTTGCCCATCGAACCGGTAATGCCGATGGCGGTCTTGCCCCACAACTTGCGGACGGCGGTGGCGAGGGTTTGAAGCGCGAGGAGGGTATCGTCGACGGCGAGCAAACCATCATGATTGGGATAGCGCGCGAAATGATCTTTGCCGATGACGGCTCCGACTGCGCCGCGGGCGAGGGCGGCTTCGACGAAATCGTGTCCGTCGAAGCGCTCGCCTTTGACAGCGAAGAAAAGTTCCGCGGGCTGCACGGTGCGGGAATCGATAGAGTATCCCTGGGCGATGGCGGCGGGGTCGACCTGGCCGGCGGCTGCGATGAATTCGGCGACACGTGAGAGCGGGAGTTTCATGACGAAATCTCCGCAGGGGTGGGCTGCTTGAGTTGGCCACATTCGTAACCTAGCGCGGCCAGGGTTTCGCGCGCCACTTCCACGTCGTCAAAGGGGATGGCTTTATCTCTTATTATTTGCGTTTTTTCGTGGCCTTTGCCGGCTAGGAGCACGATGTCTCCTGGGGCCGCCTGCTGGATGGCGAGGGCGATGGCCTTGCGACGGTCGGGCTCCAGCACATATTTTGCGCCGGACTTCTGTAACCCAACCACCGCATCGTTCATGATGGCCAGCGGATCTTCGGAGCGCGGGTTGTCGGAGGTGAGCACTACGAAGTCGCTTCCCTTGGCGGCGGCCTCGCCCATCAGCGGGCGCTTGGCGCGATCGCGATCGCCTCCGCAACCGAAGAGGGTGATGACTTTTCCCCGCAGGCCGGCGTGGGCTACAAAATCACGCGCCAACGCGGTGAGATTGCGGAGCGCATCGTCGGTGTGGGCGTAGTCGACAACTACCGCGAAGGGCTGGCCGCAATCCACGCGCTGGAAGCGGCCGGGGACGGAGGCACAGTTGAAGATTCCCTTCCCGATGGCATCGGAGGAACAATCGCGGGCATATCCGGCGGCGGCCGCGGCGAGCACGTTATAGACATTGACCTTGCCGATCATGGGAGACCAGATCGGGAGTTTGCCAGCAGGAGTCGCCATCTGGAAACGGGTTCCGCGGGCGGTGATCTCCAGCGACTCGGCGTGGAAGTCGCCCTCTTTCAGGCCATAGGAGAGCACTACGCGGCCGTGTTCGTCGTCGGTGTTGAGAACGGCAGCGCGGGGCGGATCGGCTCCGCAGCCTTCGAACAACAACTGCTTGGCGCGGAAATATTCCTCCATGGTGCCGTGGTAGTCGAGGTGATCGCGGGTGAGATTGGTGAAGACAGCGACATCGAAGGGGATTCCGAAGACGCGCTGCTGCTCGAGCGCGTGAGAAGAAACTTCCATGACCGACTCGGTGACACCCTGGGACAGGCCTTCGGCGAGAAGCTGATTCAGTTCGAGGGATTCGGGGGTGGTGTGCGGGGCGGGGAGGATTTTTCCGGCTACGTGATATTCGATGGTGCCGATGAGGGCGGTCTTGCGTCCGGCGGCGTGGAGAATGGACTCGATGATGAATGCGGTCGTGCTCTTTCCGTTGGTGCCGGTAATGCCCGTGTTGGCGATGCGCTCGGCGGGACGTTTATAGAAGTTCGCGCTTAATCTGGCTAAGGCGCGGCGTCCGTGGGGGACGTGGGCCCAGGCTAGTGCGGGACGCGGGGATTCGGTGGCTGAGTCGGTGACGATGGCTACGGCTCCGGCGGCGATGGCCTGGTCGATGAAGCGGTTGCCGTCGCTGGACTCTCCTTTCATGGCTACGAAAACGGTGCCGGGGCGGACGCGGCGGGAATCGTAGGCGACACCGGTGACCTGCAAATTGCCGGACGAACTTCCGCTTTGCCCCAGAACCTCGACGCCATCAAGGAGTTGCTGGAAGGTCATTGGAGTGATTATAGGGCAGAGGGGAAGAGCGATTGCAGAAGGCAAAAGTCAGTTTGCAGAAGTAAAAGCGCTTGGGCAGGGCGGCCATGGTCGGCAGCGTGCCGATCAGCCTGATATGCTGACAGTGCTTTGGAGCCAACTGGAAGATAGCCTATGACTGTTCCCCAAAATTCGGGGTGGAAAACGCGGCTGGTGGAGCGGAGATTTCCAGATCGTTCGTTTGACATTGAGTTCTGGCAGGAACAGGGCGATGAAGCCATCTTTTCGGCGGCCTGGGAATTGGTGGAACTAGCTGAGGAAATCGGCCATGGCAGAAAACCCACACTACAAAGAACTGCTACAACTCTTAAACGAATTTCACGTTGAATACTTGATCGTGGGCGGCTTCGCGGTGATGAAGTATGGCGAGCCGCGTTACACGAAAGACCTCGAC
>JBEKOW010000392.1:0-4154 GCA_049521375.1 Terriglobales bacterium | reverse complement strand
TCGAGCCCGATATCTTTGACCGCGCCTCTCGCGGACAAGGCGTGCAGGCGAAACTTCCCTCGCCCCAGGACATCGCCCACTACGATTATGTTCTCGCCAAGCTCTTCGCCCAGAGCGGATCGACCGACCGTTCGCTGCACTACCTGAAGAAGGCCATGGAGGAGGGTTACAAAGACATCCGGAATGTCTACAAGGACGAGGAATTCAGTTCCCTGCGCAAAGATCCGCGCTTTGCGGAACTGATGGCGGCCAGGACGGTCGCGATTTCGAATTAAAATCTCGATCTGCGCCGATCATCAGTTAGACTAACTCCCGACTCTGCGATCGTCGCGTGCCCGAGTTACTGCTCACGATTCCTCACCTTCTAGCTCCTACTCCGCGCTCTACCCTCTAGTCCTTGCTGGCATAACTGCCCCCACGGACTTATAATTCCGCAAGTTCGACTCGGAATAAATTTCCGTGCCGGGAATAGAGGCCGAGATGTCCCACTGTCTTGAAACCTTCCCGCCGTTTCACTCCTCAAACACTCCTAACGTCCCGCCCCCTCCCATTCCATCCAACGTCAAGAAGCAAGTTCAAGCCTTCTGGCAGAGTTTCCCCTGCGATTCCTGGTTCACGAACGAGACTCGGGGCACCGTTGACTTTTACCGGGCGCTTGATCAACACCGCTACAAGGTGCATCCCGGTCTGACGGCGGCCGTCGGCTTCGAAAAAACTCGTGGCCTGCGCGTGCTCGAGATTGGTTGTGGATGTGGGAGTGAAGCAGAGCGGTTTGCGCGCGCCGGCGCTCATTACACGGCTTTAGATCTGACAAATGCCGCCGTAAGTATCACGCAGCGGCGTTTCCAGATTGCAAATCTCCATGGCTGCTTTGTTCAGGGGGATGCGGAGGACCTGCCTTTTGCGGATGGCGCGTTTGACTTGGTCTACTCCCATGGTGTGCTTCACCATACACCAGACACCGCGCGAACCATCCGGGAGGTCTATCGCGTGCTTGCCGATGGAGGGCGGGCAGAGATCATGCTTTACTACCGTAATTCGTTCAATTACCAGGTCAATCTTCGCGTGGTCCGCCGTCTTCGGGCTTTTCTGCTCAGAACTCGCATCGGTGTCAATCTCTCCAGTAAGCTCTGCGGAGAAAGCGAGCAGAACCTGCGCCGCCACGCTGAGCTTGTCAAACAGGACCCCGCCGGCTATTGCGAAATGCAAAACATTCTCAATCGCAACACGGACGGTCCGGATAACCCGCTTTCGCAGGCGTTCTCCAAGGCATCCGCAAGCCGCATGTTCGAGCAATTCCGCGATGTACGAACCGAAATCATGTTCTGGAATCCGAACTGGCTCCCCGGCATCGGGAAATTGATCCCTCCCGCAGTCGAGTCATGGCTCGCTTCGCACTGGGGATGGCACCTGTGGGTCTATGCGCAAAAGGGTGGGTTCGAACTCCACACCGCCGAAAATCGTAACCGAGTGCGATCAAGAGCCGAAACTTCGGTTCCATGGGAAGCCCTCGCAAGTTAAAAGATCTTAGCTCGCCACACCTGAATTCGCTTTAAACCCATGGCCTGAAACCGCTTGGGGAGGACAATCAAATTTGTGCACACCGCGAAACTTTAACGTGCTACCAGTGAGAGCAAGTAAGGAGAAAGCCCACCGGTTGCGAACCCGAGCACGCCCCAAGCAAGCAACCGGTGGGTGATTTTACAGGGCCCCGCAAGATCGATCTTCACCAGCGAGGTGCCATCCTTATGGTTGGTTCCGCATTGGCCCGGCGTTGGTTCAACTTCCGGAGTCGAACGTTTCTCCATCTCGCAGTCTGCACCCTGGCGACGACTCTCCCCGCAACAGCCCAGCCACCCGCCAGCAACGAGCTTCCGCATGAGCTTGTCTACGTGCTGGATACTGACCGCGCCGCACCCGCTTCGCGCGATCATCTGCTCGTCGTGGATCCGGAGCGAAAAGTAGTTCTCAAACGGTATGCAGGCGACGCCATCGACTTCGCCCTGTCCCCCGATGGAAAGCGCCTCTACCTCGCTCACAGCAGTCCCCGTCCAGAAGGGAATGAAGAAAATCTCGGCCAGCTCGACGTCATCGACACCGCTTCCGGCAACATCATTGCCACGGCCAGCAATCCGGACCGCTGGATCACCATGGGCCCGTATCGCCAATCCCAGATGGCTCTTTCAGGCGACGGCAGTTGGCTCTATATCTACAAGGCCAAATCCGGCCCGGACACCAGCCAGATCGCAATCTTCGATACAGCCGGCAACAAGTTTCTTCGTGATCCGATTCCCCTGACAAAGTGTGGCAGTGCGGTTCTCGTCCCGTGGCCGAACGCGCGCACATTGTCGGTTCTGTGCTGGGGCTTCGATGAGCCCGACCTCCGGACTATCCACTTCGGCAACCAGGGTGTCCCCTCAAACCCAACCCGGCGCGCCATCCCCATTTCCCAGGACCACGGTCGCAGACGTGCGGCCTCCGCATTCGTATCGGGCGAAAATGAAGTAACGGTCTTGATGTCGGACGGTAAGTACATCCGGCTCAATGTCCCAGGCGGCGCCGTAGCGAGTGAAGGAGAGATCGCTTTCTCCCCTCCTCTGACTCCGCCCGGCTGGCACCCGCAAACTCCAGGAGCCGAACACGTGCCCTCCCTTGGGCGAAGATATATCGGCTTCGGCGCCATCCGGGAATCGCAAGGCCGGCTCTACATTCCGCTCTCCAGAAGCGACGTATACATGCAGGCGGCCGATGCCATCGCGGTCGTGAACGCAAGAACACTCCAGCAGGAAGCTTTCTTCGAACTGAAGAGCTCCTTTTGGAATCCATCCTGGAATCTGTTTTCGGGCCTCGCCGTCGGAGATTACGGCCAGCGTCTCTACCTGCTAGGCATCGAATCAAAGGGAGGAGTAATCCGGGTTCTTAGCCTGCCCGCCCTCAAGCAGATTGACGAAATCAAAGGACTGGGCGCCACCCTCACCGCGATCATCCCGACCCGCTAACTAACCCAGAATGTAAGCCTCGATCGCCTGTTTCAATTTCCCCTGCGCCTTCAGAATATATTCGACCGCATCGCGCGCCGCTCCGTCTCCGCCAGCATGCGGAGTGATCCAGTGGGCTTCGGCCTTCACTTCAGAGCGCGCATTCTGGGTAGCAATCGCCAGCCCGCACTTCCGCATCACCGGAAGGTCGATGACATCGTCTCCCACAAAAGCAGCCTCTGCCGCCGTGATGCCGTCCTTGTCGAGAATTTCCTGAAAAGCGCCGGCCTTGTCCTGGATCCCCTGATAAATATGATTGATCTTGAGGTCGCGCGCCCGCAGCGCCACCGTCTCCGAGTTGCGCTTGGTGATGAGCCCGGTCTTGATCCCGGCGTAGCGAGCCAAGGAGATCCCGGTCCCATCATGCGCGTGAAATCCCTTGGCTTCGATCAGTGTAGTAACGTGCGCTCCAGCATCCATCTCACGCGCCCGCTGGCCGGACCGTTCGAGCAAAGTCGAAGTAGTTGAGCCCGCCGTCTCAACTCCCGCAGGAGCAGGAAAGATCCACGCTGGCCGGACCGTTCGAGCAAAGTCGAAGTAGTTGAGCCCGCCGTCTCAACTCCCGCAGGAGCAGGAAAGATCCATATCTTCCCGTCAGTGAGAACTCCATCCACATCGAACAGAATGAGTTTGGTCCTGCGAGCGCGAGTTGCAGCTGATGATTGATTGGGCATCGCCGCGATTCTAGCAGGCGAAACAGTGGTGGACACAGCTGTGAGCGAATGGCACCTGGAGCGGGTGTGCAGAGAGCGGCGGCCGCGCCGCTCCGCGATCAACTTTGCTTCCTCCCATCATCCGTACCTCGCACGCAATTTTTCCATCTTGATCCGGTCCTCGCGTCTGCGCTCGCGTTCGAGACCCTTTGCCATCGAACCTCTGCCCTTGCAGGAACCTCTCAGAACCTCAATAAGCGCGATCCCTGACAAGGCAGTCGACAAAGCGCCATCCGTCGCACCGGGAGACGATGACCCTCGCGCTTTCTCGCGGGCAGTACCCGATGGCTTTTTCTTTTGTATCTCCCTATCCTTCCTCAATTTCACCGCCTCCTCCATATTCCCAATGAAAATTCTATACCGCCGCCCACCACTTAGGCGAACATTTTACGAAACCAACCGT
>JBEKOW010000391.1:0-4632 GCA_049521375.1 Terriglobales bacterium | reverse complement strand
AGCTGTTTCCGGATGTCCGCGCCGGCGGCCGAATTCACTGCCGACGCTGGAATCTGGTAGATGAATCCGCCGTGCTGATCGGGAATTACCAGCACTCCGGCAGCGCGAGGATTGCGCTCCACCGGGTTGTCCTTGAACTTGATGAAGTAGGGCGAGACAAACACGAAGAGCAGGATGAGCGTGACCATGATGTCATAGTGAAGGCTACCGCGCTCGTACGACCACAGAATGTATCCGCGAATTGTGCGCCAGATCGCGCCCATGGGAGAGGCGGCCGCTTGGGGCGCCGCCAGGACTGCTTCAGACCGCTGCAAGTGTATTTGGGAATTCATGGGATAGCAAATCCTCGGATTGCGCGGGAGAGCCTGGGGCGAAACCCGCGGATTAGAGCCTGTTGGTTCATAAATTTCTCGGCGTGATGCGATCGGTTCCCATGTACGGCTGGAGCGCTTCCGGAATTACGACGCTGCCATCCGCCTGCTGGTAATTTTCAACGACCGCCACCCAGGTACGGCCGACCGCGAGCCCGCTGCCGTTCAGCGTGTGCACCAGTTCGGTTTTGCTCTTGCCTTCCGGACGGTAGCGAATATTCGCCCGCCGCGCCTGAAAGGCCTCGAAGTTCGAGCAGGAAGAAATCTCGCGAAAAAGGTTCTGGCCCGGGAGCCAGACCTCGATGTCGTAAGTCTTGGCCGCCGAGAATCCCATGTCCGCCGTGCAGAGCGTGACCACGCGATAGTGCAATCCGAGCTTCTGGAGCACGGTTTCGGCGTTGTGGGTCAGCTTCTCCAGTTCTTCGTACGAAGTTTCAGGACGCGCGAACTTCACCAGCTCAACTTTCTGGAACTGATGCTGCCGGATAATGCCGCGCACATCTTTGCCATAGGAGCCCGCTTCACTGCGAAAGCAGGGTGTGTAAGCGGTCAGGCAAATGGGAAGCTTCGCGGCATCGAGAGTTTCATCGCGATAGAGGTTCGTGACCGGGACTTCGGCGGTCGGGATCAGCCAGAGATCCTTTTCGCCGTGCGGGACGCGGAACAAATCCTGCGCAAATTTCGGCAGCTGGCCTGTACCGTACATGGACTCCGAATTCACCAAGTACGGCGGCAAAACTTCGGTGTAGCCATGCTCGCGCGTGTGCAGATCGAGCATGAAATTTGCAAGAGCGCGCTCGAGTCGCGCTCCCAACGCCCAATAGACGGCAAAGCGGGCTCCGGTAAGCTTGGCCGCGCGTTCGAGATCGAGCACGCCAAGATGCTCGCCCAGTTCCCAATGCGGCTTGGGCTTGAAATCGAAAGACGGAGGCGAACCCCAGCGGCGCGCTTCGACGTTGTCCGCTTCGCTCTTCCCTATCGGCACTCCGTCATGGGGAAGATTGGGAAGAGCTGTCAGGATGTCGCGCAGGCGGGCGTCGGCATCGGCGGACTTTTTTTCGAACTCCTGAATCTGCTCGCGCATATCCTTGGTCGCCTGAATTTGGGCGGAGGCATCCTGCCCGCTTTTCTTGGCCTTGGCGATCTCTTCGGTCGCCTGGTTGCGCTTGGCTTTCAGCGTCTCCATCTGGGTGATGGCGTGGCGGCGTTCGGCATCGATCGCCTGGAAATCCTTCAGCGCTTCTGCCGGATTCATGCCGCGCTGGCGCAGCTTTTCCTCGACCAGGGCGAGGTTGTCGCGAACGAAGTTTAGATCAAGCATTCTGCATTAACTTTAGCTGAAAGGCAGGGTGGGATGCACGCCGCAAGAACGACTTTGGGACGTTTTCCGCGAAGGCGGCCCTGAAATGGCCGGGCCAGAACTTTCTTCCTGTAAACTAGCTCGCGATGAAGCTTTTCCGTTTTATTTTTCTCGCGCTGTTGTTGCTGCCGTGCATTCCGCATGCCTCAGCCTCGGCGTATAGCGCGCACCCCAAACTGGTCGTCATCATCGTGATCGACCAGTTCCGCGGCGACTATCTGGAACGCTACCACGATCAATTCGGGGAGGGCGGCTTTCGCGTTTTCCTGGATCGCGGCGCGTATTTCGCCGATTGCAATTACGATTACGCCAATACCCGCACCGCTTGGGATCCGCAGAAAAAGAAGCGCGTCACTTCCGTCGAGGACGATGCCACCAGACTGGTCGGGATCGAAAGCGATTCCCCCGGCGCGTCGCCGCATAATCTGATGAGCGACACGCTGGGAGATGAGTTGAAGCTGGCTACCGGCGGCAAGGCGCGCGTGTTCGCCGTTTCGCTCAAGGATCGCGCGGCCGTATTGCCCGGTGGCTTCAGCGCCGACGGCGCGTACTGGATCGATCCCAAAAGCGGCGCGTGGATCACATCGACTTACTACCGCCCGGACCTGCCGGAGTGGGTGCGAAATTTCAACTCCAGCCATCGCGCCGAAAAATTCTGGAACCGCGAGTGGAAAGACGCGGACGGCAAGGTGCTCGGCTCGACCGCTGCCCGCAATGGCAGAGACGGCAACCCCGCCGGATTCTATGAGGTCATCGGCTCGACTCCATTCGCCAACGAATACCAGTTTGAATTCGCCAAGGAGCTCGTGCTCTATGAGAAACTCGGCGGAGGCCAGGTCACCGATCTGCTGGCGATCAGCCTTTCGGCCAACGATATCCTCGGCCACCAGGTCGGCCCGGATTCGCCGCAAATGCGAAGCATGGCTCTCGAACTTGACCGCCAGTTGGCCGAGTTCTTAGGATTTCTGGGCCATCAGATCGGAATGGCGAACGTGTGGATGGCCCTCTCCGCCGACCACGGGATTGCCCCACTGCCCGACTTCGCGAAGACTCTTGGACTGCCCGCGGCTAACCTCGATGGCAAAGCTCTGCGCGATCAGGTGAATTCCCTGCTCTCGAAAAAATACGGGAAGAAGGCCGATTACCTCGAGTTGGATTACCCGTTAGCGTGGCTGAACGAAGATGC
The DNA here is from genome assembly GCA_049521375.1 of Terriglobales bacterium. Classification (GTDB taxonomy): domain Bacteria; phylum Acidobacteriota; class Terriglobia; order Terriglobales; family Acidobacteriaceae; genus Acidiflorens. The sequence goes on along the minus strand of JBEKOW010000391.1, from coordinate 1,715 downwards.
CTTTGCGGCCGCTGGACGAAAAGAAGCGGACGCCGAGTTCGACACCGGCGAGAGCATGAAGCAAGTAGTTCCCTCAACGTGTCATCCTGAGCGGAACGGAACCGTGAACGAAGTGAATGGCTCCGCGCAGTCGAGGGACCCCTACGCCTGCACCCCCGCGTGGTCCGGATATTTCACCAAGTGGCAACTGGCGCATGGAGAAGCTCCGCCCACCGAAATGGGCCGCCGCTACGCTCACAGCTACTCGCCCGAAGGCGGATGGTATGTGATGGGCATCCCCAACCCCTTTCAGGTGGGAATCCTCAAAGGCACCGATCATGCTACGCCGTTTTCGTACGATACTCATGTGCCACTCGCGTTTTATGGTCTAGCATTCCAGCCGGGAATCTACCGCATGCATGCGGAGCCGGTCGATCTCGCGGTTACCCTGTCCTCGCTGCTCGGGATTAACGCTCCGGCGCAAGCCACGGGAAGAGTATTGACCGAAGCGCTGGCGCCAACGCATCGCCTGGCCACTCCGTCTGCCGCCGGAGGCTCGCAATGACCCCCGGCAGTCCGTCTGGCAATACGCCCCCAGCGGGCCGGATTTGCGCGTCAACTTCGCCGGTATTGAGCTTAAAAACCCGATCATCGCCGCTTCCGGCACATTCGGATATGGAGTCGAGTTTGAGGACATCGTTCACCTCGACCGGCTGGGCGGGCTCGTGGTCAAAGGCCTTTCGGTCGAGCCGATGACGGGAAATCCTCCTCCGCGCCTGTTTGAGACCGCCGCTGGAATGCTGAATGCCATCGGGCTGCAGAATATCGGCGCGCGCGCTTTCCTCGATGAGAAGCTTCCTGCGCTGCGCGCCAAGAAAAACGTGGTTGTGTTCGCCAATGTCTTCGGCTACACGCGCGCCGACTATGAGCGCACGATCGGAATTCTCAACGAAGGCGAAGGCATTGCGGCTTATGAACTGAACGTCTCCTGCCCGAACACCGCCCATGGAGGCATTCAGTTCGGCAGCGATCCGCAGTCGTTGGATGAAATCGTACGCACAGCGAAACGCGCTGCGAGACGGCCTCTGATCGTGAAGCTATCGCCGAATGTGACCTCGATTGCCCTGATGGCGCGTGTCGCCGAAGAGGCGGGAGCCGATGCCATCTCGCTGGTGAATACATTTCTTGCCATGGCGATCGATGCGGAAACACGGCGGCCGCGCATCGCCAATGTGACGGCTGGCCTGTCTGGACCGGCCATCAAGCCCATTGCGCTGCGCATGGTGTACGACGCCGCGCATGCTGTGAAGATTCCGGTGATTGGCATGGGAGGAATCGCCACCCCCGTTGACGTAATCGAGTTCATGCTGGCAGGAGCAACCGCAGTGCAGGTCGGGACGGCAAGTTATTTTGATCCCGTGGCAACCGAGACACTGGTCGAAGAATTGACAACCTACTGCCGCGCGCACCGGATTGCACGGCTCTATGAGGTTACGGGCGGTATGGTCACAGACTAGGCATTTCGCGTCTCTTGATCCCCAAAGAATCTGCTCGCGCTTGGCTCTCTTTGGCGCCGAGCCGCATCTATTAACGAAATGACTTCGCGCGACCCCCGGCAAAAGTGGCACGGTATTCCTCGAACAGGCAACGGCATAAAGACTCGGAGCCGATTGTTTAGCTCGGCGACACCCATCACTCAATCATAAAGTTCGCACCAGTCGTGATTTCGCAATACA
>JBEKOW010000390.1:0-4295 GCA_049521375.1 Terriglobales bacterium | reverse complement strand
GCGTCCCCAATTCCGTAATCGTGACTTCGCCGGGCAGCGCCAATTTGTATTGATAAACTCGCGGCTCGTTTCCATCTTCCCGTTCGAACACAAGTTCGTTGCCGCGCCGCCGCAGGTTGACGGTCCCGACGGCATTCTTCGGACGTTCCTCCGCACCGGCGGCACGCCCTAACTGCAGAGTTTTCCCTGATTGCCCGCACGCCAGGTCCAGAATTTCCTCAATCAACCGAAACGAAATACTAACCTCGGGAGCATTCCCCTCGAGCCAGGCTCGTACAATCCGGCGCCGCACTGCAAGCGGCGACTCCACCAGTCGCTGCAGGTCAAGCCTTGGACCGCGCAGCGCCAGTTCCGCCAGGTCGGCTTTGCCTAACTCTTTTGAGCACCACTCTTCTTCTGCGCGCGCAATTTCGGCCAGCTCTGCGATGTGTTCGATCGTAGCCGCGCCGTATTCGTCGGCAATGATCGGCAGCAACTGCTTGCGCACGCGATTCCTCAGAAACTTCATGTCTTCGTTCGATGAATCCTCGCGCCATTCCTGTCCGCGCGCCTGCAAGTAGTCCCGCAACACGGCCCTCCGCAAGCCAAGCAGAGGCCGCACCACCTCCGGCGCGCCGGCGATTCCCGGTTGATTGTCTGCCCGCGAGCCTTCATGAGACATAATCTCGGGAATCGCCGATTCGTCATCCCCCCGGCCACCCAGCCGAAAGCGAGGGTGGACGCCTGCCAGGCCGCGAATCCCCGTGCCCCGAAACATCCTCAGCAGCACCGTCTCTGCCTGATCGTCGAGCGTATGCGCTGTCGCAATCTTTGCCAGGTTTTCCCGCCGCGCCAGTTGACCGAAAAAGTTGTAGCGCAGCTCGCGCGCCGCCGCCTCCACTCCCGAATTCGCAGGCACATCACCCTCGTTCAGCCGTTTGCTGTGAATCGGCGCATCGATTGCATGGAAGTCCAGACTGTGCGCCGCCGCGAGTTCCCGGACGAATTGCTCGTCCCGGTCCGACTCGGCGCCTCGCAGTTTGTGGTTTACATGCGCCACCGAAAGCACGATCCCCAGTTCGCCTCGTAACTCTTGCAGCAGGCAAAGCAACGCGACCGAGTCTGCTCCCCCGGAAACCGCCACCGCGACGCGCTCCCCTGCGCGCAATAGTTCTTTCTTTCGAATCGTCCCAAGCAGTCTCGCCGCCAGCGTGTTCATTGAGGAAATGGTATCGTAGTCCGCCGATTGCAGTTGGCAATAGAAATCCGGATCCGCCGGAAAAACACAGATAACAAAAATGCAAGACTGGCCGATCCCGACCTACGCTGCTATGATCTTGGCCATCCGATTTGGGACACCCTCGTACTGTAGGTGGGGCATCGAAGGGCGCGACTAAGTTTTGAGGTCAGTTCGCAGTATGGCTCCGATGCGGCACCGTGCTCGACCATGAAGAATGCGGTTACATTTCGCGCAACCTCCGGCATTCTATTGCTGGTCATGCTCGCCCCGGCCTTTGGACCGCTCGCGATGGCCAGCCTGGCTCCCTCCGCGGGCATGCACTGCATGCGGCGGCCGATGGCGGAAGCCTCCGGGGAGTCACGGCCAGCTACGTCCCCGCAATCGGGACCGCCGATGCGCTGCCACGGCGCATCGCAAAGCACGGGCTCACGAGATTCCGAGTCGCGGACTTCAGCCGTGCCCGAAGTCTCTCTCCGTTCGCTCGATTGCTGCTGCGGGCATTGCAATTACGATTGCTGCTGCCGGACGGTAAGGACTTTCGGCTGGGCCAGGCCGGCTAGCAATCATCTAACGTCGGTCCGCCTGTCGATCGAGGTCGGCCCTCCTTCACCGCTGGTTGACCGGATCTCGGCTGTTCTCATCGGTCCCGATTCAGCCCGCGCTCCTCCGCGCCGCTAACCTCCCGCTCACACGCTGATATCGCGAGTGTCATCCGTCGTTCTTAAGCTCGTGGATGGCTTGCCGTCTGCCCATCGCCTGCAGACGTCGTTATGGTGCGCTGTATCTGCGCGCACGCGCGAAGCAGCCGTTTCTGACCTGGCCTGAAAACATCGAGGGGAATATGACACGCTTCCAACTCATCTTGATTTCCGCCGTTATGCTCATTTCACCCGTCGCCCATGCGACGATCTTTGGTTCCGTTCGCGGCGTCGTTCATGATCCGCAGCACCGGCCCATTCAAGGTGCGCACGTTACGCTGAAGGCTCAAAACTCGGCCCATTCAAGGTGCGCACGTTACGCTGAAGGCTCAAAACTCGGACTGGACCCAGTCCCATGACTCCCGCGACAGCGGAGGATTTGATTTCACCTCCGTGCCGCTCGGCAATTACACCGTCACGGTCTCCTCGAAGGGCTTTCGGGAGATGCATCAGGATGTCATCGTGCAATCGGATACCAACCCGGTGTTGCATTTCGAACTGACAATCGCGAGCGCAAAGGAAACAGTCATCGTGCCCGAAACTTCGGTGGAGGCGACGACTGAGAGTGTGACACCCACGACGACGGTGAACCGCATCGACATTCAACAAACTCCTGGAGCGGACCGGACCAACGGCATGGAGATGATCACGGATTATGTGCCGGCCGCCTACGTGACGCACGATATGCTGCACATGCGCGGGGGCCACCAGGTCGACTGGCTGATTGACGGCGTCCCTATTCCCAACACGAATATCGCCAACAATCTGGGACCGCAGATCGATCCGAAGGATATCGATTACCTCGAAGTTCAGCGCGGCAGCTATGACGCCGACTACGGAGACCGCACCTATGGGGTCTTCAACGTCGTGCCACGCACCGGCTTCGAGCGTTATCGGGAATGCGACCTGGTCGTCACCGCCGGAAATTTCTATCAGACCAACGACCAGATCAGTTGCGGAGGCCACACCCAGCGTTTTGCCTACTACGCCAGCGTGAACGGAAATCGAAGTCAATACGGACTACAGACCCCGATTGGGCAGGTGGTCAGCGATGCGGCCAACGCCCAAAAACCAGTTTCGGCTGGTCACGCAGTTGCGGCGCGACTATTACCAGATTCCGATCGATCCCGATCCTAACTCAATTGGAAATCAATCCCTGCTCGGCTCCGGCGCGCCGCCGAGCAACGGGCAGCACGATGCCGAGCGCGAGCCCGACGGCTACGTGACCTTCTCGTGGGTGCACACCTTCAACCCCAATACACTGCTTACGGTTTCACCGTTTTATCACTACAACGGAGCGGACTACATCGGCGGAGCCAACGAAATCGTCACCTCCAACGTGACGCAGACCGCCAATTATGCCGGCGGGCAGGTGGCCGTAAGTTCGAGCGTCTGGAAGAACGACATCCAGGCCGGCGTCTATGGGTTTTATCAGCACCAGTACAACTATTTCGCTCAACTCGGGAGCAACTACGTCAACATGGGCAACACGTATGTTTTCCCGACCATTCAACCCTCCTCCATCGGCGTGAACGGAGGGGTTGCCGCCGAGTTCATCAACGACAAATTCAAAGTGACTTCGTGGCTGACTCTAATCGCCGGAGTGCGAGTGACAGAGTTCAGTTCCGGCGCACCCATTTCGGCGGTAACTCAGCCGGTTTCGGAAACGGACGCCGACCCTCGCTTTGGAGTGGCCATTCGGATTCCACGGCTGAACTGGGTCTTTCGCGGCTTTTACGGCTACTACTACCAGGCGCCGCCCCTTTCGACTGCGACCAGCGCGTTGCAGGGCTTGCAGTTCGGCACTTTCGCCCCCTTGCACGGAGAAAAGGACCGGGAATGGCAGTACGGGGTCACGATTCCGGTGCATGGTTGGATCCTCGACGCCGACACCTACCAGACATTTGCCCACAATTGGCTCGATCACAACAACATCGGCGCGTCGAACATCTTCTGGCCCATCACGTGGGATTACGCACTCATTCAAGGGTGGGAGACGACTTTACGCTCGCCGCGCCTCTGGCAGGGCGGACAATTTCATCTCGCCTATGCCAACCAGATCGCGCAGGCAACCTCACCCATTACAGGAGGCTTGATCTTCGACATCCCGCCCGGACTTGGGCCCGTGGATCACGATCAGAGAAACACATTGAACTTCGGTTACAACACCAGTTTGCCGTGGCATAGCTACGCCTCGACAAATATCTACTACGGCTCGGGGTTCACGAACGGGCTGCCCGGAGTGCAGTATCCGGGAAATTATCTGCCCAGCCACACTACCTTCGACCTTGCTCTGGGTAAGAGCTTTGCGGAAAAATACACAGTTTCGCTGACGGCGCTGAATGTGGCCAACCGCCGCGTGCAGTTGGATAACAGTC
>JBEKOW010000389.1:0-2507 GCA_049521375.1 Terriglobales bacterium | reverse complement strand
GACGGCGAGGTAAAACTGGAAACACTTGCCGAGGAATGCAGGCTTTCAGTCAGCCATTTTGCGCGATCGTTCAGGAGATCGTTTGGGACCTCCGCGCATCGTTACCTGATTCTGCACCGCATTGAGATCGCGAAAGCTCTTTTGTCGGAAATGAATAGCTCGCTCGTGGAAATTGCCGCGCAGACAGGATTTTCCGATCAAGCCGCCCTTACTCGGACGTTCGCAAACGTAGTTGGTGCGACTCCGGGAAAATGGAGGCGTGAACACTCGCGACACGGTATTTTGGTCGACATTTCCAAACGCCAATCCCTTCAACCACAAGAATAGATTCCATCCTCAAGCCCACCGTTCCGGTGACGGCGTTGCATGGACTCTCCCTCTAAGATGCAAACCTCGCCGATTTGAGATTGGGCCTAGAGTCTTCGTGCTGAACTCAAGCCGGCAGTAGTCTTTTCGCCCGCCTTCACTCCGCATTTGAAGCAGGAATCTTCAAAAGTGGTCCATGTTTTCAATACTGTCGTGATCGTTGCTGATAGGGTGAATCTGTCACCGAATTACGGCGGTGAATGAAATCAAGGGGTCCAATAATTCAGAGTCAAATCAAAGGAGGCAACATGGAATCGAAACATAGCATCAAGAACGTGGTTCTGGTGCACGGTGCATTCGCCGATGGCTCCGGTTGGGAAGCCGTCGCTAACATCCTCAAGAATGATGGGTACAAGGTGTCGGTGGCGCAGCCCCCCGAGACCTCCTACGCCGAGGACCAAAAGTACACGAAGGCCGCAATCGACGCCATCGGCGGTCCAGTGGTTCTGGTCGGTCACAGCTACGGCGGGTCTATAATCACCGAGGCCGGCAATCATCCAAACGTTGCGGCGCTCGTTTATATTGCCGCATTTGCTCTCGATGAAGGTGAGAGCTGTGCGTCCATCGAAACGGCCCTGCCGCAAGCGTCCAAAGCGTTCAAACCGGACAGCAACGGGCTCTGGTGGATAGAGGAGGCACATTTCGCGGCGGACTTCGCAGCGGACATTCCACGGGAGAAGGCGGAATTCATGGCGATATCGCAGGTCCCGATCTCCACCGACTCGTTCACCCATCAGGTTAAGAATCCTGCCTGGAGACACAAGCCCACCTGGTACATGGTGGCCACTGAAGACCGATCGATCAATCCGGACCAGGAGCGGATGATGGCGAAGCGCGCCAAGGCCAAGACTGTCGAAGTGAAGGCGAGCCATGTGGCATATATGTCTTTTCCGAAAGAAACAGCCAAGCTCATCGAAGAGGCTGCCACCTCTGCATAGGTCCATGAGTAGCGATACACTCTCAGACAAAATGATCTTCGCCGATCCGATTAGGGTCGGCGAAGATTCCGTATGGATATACCCACCTCAGGAGGGCGAAATAATGGATCACATCACCGTAACTGGACAGAGCGGCACGTTCACCGCCTATATCGCAAGGCCGAAGACCTCGCCGGCTCCGGCTGTTGTCGTTCTGCAGGAACTGTTCGGCGTGAACGCCGACATCCGCAAGCACTGCGATGAATTGGCGGATCAAGGTTTCCTTGCGGTCGCTCCAGACCTGTTCTGGCGGCAGGAGCCGGGCGTCGACCTGAACGTCACCTCCGAAGCCGACTGGCAACACGGCCTTCGCCTCTATCAGGCTTATGACAGAGATGCCGGCGTCAAGGACATCAAGGACACCATCGACGCAGTACGTGGCCTTTCTGAGTGCAATGGCAAGGTTGCCTTGCTCGGCTATTGCCTCGGCGCGCTGATGGTCTTCATGACAGCCGTGCGCAACGACGGCATCGACGCCGCTGTTTGGTATCACGGCGGTGATACGGAGAAATATCTGGGAGAGGTCGATGGGCTTCATGCGCCCATTCTCATGCATCTGGCCGAGGAGGATGAGTTCATTTCCAAGGCTGCGCAAGCGGAGATTAAAGCGACAGTTGAAAAGAAGTCGAACGCATCGGTTTACAGCTACCCGGGGCAGAGTCACGCATTCTCCCGCCATAACGGAAAGCACTACAACGCCGCCGCGGCTCACCTTGCCAGCGGTCGGACGAGTGAATTCCTAAATCGCCATTTGCGATGACTGCCCGAAGCTCTTAGGGAAACTACTCGGTCGATCGGCGGTAGCTCCGTTATCTTCAGCCAAAACGCCTTCGCTCAGCATTGCAAACGAAGGCTAGGGAGCCAGAATGATCAGAAAAGTGGAGATGGAACGGTTTTCGGTGACCTCGTCGAAACCATTCGACGAGGTCGTTGCAGCCATCAAGGCATCGGTCGGTCACCCAAGCATGGCAGAGTTCTGGCAAGCAGCGCAGCGAGCCACAACTGCCGCCGAGCTAGATGCAGCCATACAACCGAACCTGGGCAAGACTGGTCTGATGGAATTCTTCGAGTTCGATCACGGGATGGTTATTCGCAAAGGCACAGAGCACCACACATCCAAAATGGTCCGTCTGGTTATCGGAAACCCTCTCATCATGAAAGAAA
>JBEKOW010000388.1:0-3482 GCA_049521375.1 Terriglobales bacterium | reverse complement strand
GAGATCACGGTTGGGGAGAATGCCACTTCGCTGGGCGTGATTCGCGTGCCGGAGGCGAACGGGCATCGCATGGCGCACAAGAACAAGTATGGGCGGGATTACGACCAGGCGACTCCGGACGGTTCGATTTATACCAGGCAGTGAGGCTTGGTTTTCCAGGAGCGGCAATTGCAGATTCCGCGTCGCATTCGCTCTCTGGCATGAAAAGGGGTTTTCGTGGCCTGAGGGTTGACCTCCCCTTCCGATCTCGCTGAGCGTTGCTTTACTCTCTATATGGGCGGCGAGAGGCAATCTCCATATGAAAATTGAAAAGATGCTGAAACGATATCGAGTCGAGGATGGCAAGCACTTTCACCTTAAGGATCACGATCCCGAGGATACCCACGGGCTGGATTCGGAGTTCAAACCGGCGGCGAAAGAGTTGCTGGCGGGCGGAGTGCAGGAGTTGAGCCAGTTGCAGGATGTGCTGGCGGCACAGGACCGGTGGGGAGTGCTGATCATTCTGCAGGCCATGGACGCGGCGGGGAAAGATGGGACGATCAAGCACGTGATGTCGGGAGTAAATCCGGAGGGGGTGCAGGTCACATCGTTCAAGACTCCGACGGAAGAAGAAATGCGGCATGGTTATCTGTGGCGAACCAGCCAGCATGCTCCGCCGCGCGGGACGATCGGGATCTTCAACCGCTCGTACTATGAGGAAGTGCTGATCGTGCGGGTGCATCCCCAGGTGCTGGAAAATGAGAAGCTGCCCAAGCAACTGGTGACAAAACAGATCTGGCAGGAACGCTACCAGGATATTCACGATTTCGAACGCTATCTCACGCGGAACGGAATCACAGTGGTGAAATTCTTTTTGCATCTGTCGAAGAAAGAGCAGAAGCGGAGGTTTCTGGAGCGGCTCGACCAGCCCGAGAAGAACTGGAAATTTTCCGCGGCGGATGTGAGGGACGGGAGTTCTGGGACGACTACCAGCAGGCTTACGAGGATGCGATCCGGAACACGGCGAGCGAGCATGCTCCCTGGTACGTGGTTCCGGCAGATCACAAGTGGTTTACGCGGCTGGTGGTCGCGCAAGTGATTGTGGATGTGCTGAAGAAGATGGATCTGAAATATCCCAAGGTGAGTGGGGCGCAGAAGAAGGAACTGGCGGAAGCGCGGCAACAACTCGCTAACGAGTAATAGGGAATGCAGCTTGGGTCGCGAAGCCTGATCCAATATGTCGTTTTGTCCCGCAGGGTCCGCGGCGAAACATTAACAAATTGCGCGCGCGCGCGGAAATGTTTACAGGACTTTACGTCTAGCCCTGCCCCGATGGGCCATAATAGAGTTCGGCGATTTTCCGATCGGGGTAGTTAACGTTCGGTTGCCGGCATTTTTTTGGCAGAATACGAGTTCCGACCGTCTAATCCTACGATGACCGATCAAGTCTCGCACACACCTACCCCACCGGCGCTTCCCCCGCCGGGGACTCGTCCCGAAACAGCTCTTCCCGAAAAGAAGGTTCACCATCGCGCCTGGGTCTGGATCGTTGTGTTGCTGGTTTTCGGGCTCGTGTTCTATTGGGTTCTCCATCGCAATAACGCGCCCGCAGCCGGTCCAGTTGGCCGCGGAGGAATGGGCGGTCCAGTTACAGCAACCGAAGCTACGGCCGTGAAGGGCGATATCGGCGTTTATCTGACGGCGATCGGGACGGTGACGCCCGTTTATACCGCTTCGATTGTGAGCCAGGTGACCGGTCAGGTGGTGGCTGTGCATTATCGCGAAGGCCAGCTGGTGAAAAAGGGCGATCCGCTGGTGGAGATCGATCCGCGTCCTTATGAAGCCACGTTGAAACAGGCAGAAGGAACGCTGGAGCGCGACACGCACTTGCTGGAGCAGGCACAGATGGACCTGGCGCGCTATAAGGCCGCATTGGAGCGGAACGCGATCGCTCGACAGCAAGAGGAGGATCAGGAAAAGCTGGTGCTGCAGGACCAAGGGACGGTGAAACTAGACCAGGGCATGGTCGACTACGACCGAGTGCAGGTGGGATTCTGCCATATCGACTCGCCGATTACGGGACGGGTCGGACTGCGGTTGATTGATCCCGGCAACGTGGTGACGTCCGGTGGCGGGACTACGCTTGCGGTGATCACGCAACTGCAGCCGATCACGGTGGTGTTCACGATTTCGGAAGACAGCCTGCAGCAGGTGCTGGCGCAACTGCACAAGAAACAAGCGCTGGAAGTGCAGGCGCTGGACCGAGGCCAATCGAAGATGATTGCCAAGGGCAAGCTGCTGACGACCGACAACCTGATCGACACGACGACGGGAACGATCAAGATGCGCGCGGTGTTCGATAACAAAGGGAACACGCTGTTTCCGAACCAGTTCGTGAACACGCGCCTGCTTGTGGACACGCTGCACGACGTTACGCTGGTGGACTCATCGGCGATTCAACACAACGGCACGCAGGCTTTTGTCTGGGTCATTCAGAACGGCGCGGCGCAGATTCGTAATGTGACAACCGGGACGACCGACAACAACCAGACGCAGGTGACGGGCTTGAATCCCGGCGAAGTGGTGGCGGACAGCAGCTTTGAGAAACTGCAAAACGGCTCCAAGATCAATGTTGTAAAGCAGCAGACGCCGGGCCAGGCTGGACAGGGTCAAGGTGCGACGAAGCAGCCGGGGGCGGCGGGCGCGGGAGCGAATCCGCCGGCGCCGTCGCAGAGTGGGAGCAAAGCGCCTTGAGCCCGTCTCGGCCATTTATTTTACGGCCGGTGGCGACCTCGTTGCTGATGGCCGCAATCCTGCTGGCGGGGATCGTGGCTTATTTCCAGTTGCCCGTCTCCGCGTTGCCGCAGGTCGACTATCCGACCATTCAGGTGCTGACGTTTTATCCGGGCTCGAGCCCCGACGTGTCGGCGACGACGGTCACGGCTCCTCTTGAAAGACAATTTGGGCAGTTGCAAGGCCTGAGCCAGATGACCTCGACCAGTTCGGGCGGGGTGTCGGTCATCGTGCTGCAGTTTGTGCTGACGCTGCCGATCGACGTGGCCGAGGAAGAAGTGCAATCGGCGATCAACGCGGCGCAGAGCCTGTTGCCGGCGAACCTGCCAGCGCCGCCCATCTACAGCAAGACGAATCCGGCGGATGCTCCGGTGCTGACGCTGGCGGTGACGTCGGACACGATGCCGCTTTCGCGGGTGGAAGACCTGGTGGATACGCGGCTGGCGCCGAAGATTTCGCAGTTGAGCGGCGTGGGACTGGTAAGCATCAGCGGCGGACAGAAACCCGCGGTGCGCATCCAAGCGAATCCGGTGGCACTGGCGTCGTATGGCATCGATCTGGAATCGGTGCGGACCGCGCTGACGCAGACGAGCGTGAATGCGGCCAAGGGAAATTTCGATGGTCCGCGGCAGGACTACCAGATTGACTCGAACGACCAACTGGTGACGAGCGCGGATTACCGCGACGTGGTGGTGGCCTACCGGGACGGA
>JBEKOW010000387.1:0-3872 GCA_049521375.1 Terriglobales bacterium | reverse complement strand
ATGTTGGTATCCATGAGTATGCCCACCGCTTGCCCGGCACGCATCGCGGCGAGCAACCCGCGGATGAAATCATCTTTGCTGACCGTCCGGTTCCCATGCTTAGTGCGGTAGCGTCGCACCAGCCCGTCGATGTAAGGATTATCCAGCGGCCGCATCACGATCGACAGTGGATTTCCGTACAGCGAGTGCGCGAAGGCTGAAAGTTCCCACGCCCCCAAATGTCCCGTAAGAAACAAAACGCCTTTTCCACGGGCCAACGCACGTTCGTAGTTTTCCAGTCCGTCATAAATTACGACCTGCGAAACGTTCTGCAGGGTGTAGGTCGGAAAGAGACAGAACTCGGCAAGCTGGCGTCCGAGGGAAACGAATTCTCCCCGCAAAAGCCGGCGGCGGTCTGGAACCGGCATCTCGGGAAAGGCGAGGGCAAGGTTACGCATCCCGACGGTACGCAGGCGCGCGTGGAGACGGTAAATGGTCAATCCGATCGCAATGCCGATCGCCCGCGCCATTGGACGGGGAAGCGCTCCGAGGAGTTTGATCCACGGCCAGAGCAGGGCGTATTCAATCCGTTCTCGCACTGTGCCGGAGTGTAGGGGTTGGAGGGCGCGCTGCGCAAGGTACTGTGCACGCAGCTCGCAGGCGCCAGGCGGGAGAACAACGCAAAGGGCTGCAAAGCCGCGGTTCATCCGTGGGTCTAGTACGCATGGGGCCTGCATTTCACATTCGCTCTTGCCGGACCGGGTGCCGGGTATGCTAAACATAGAAGGCAGATATGACTCTCGTGATTCGACAGTCGCGCATTCATTGCTACGGCTGCTATGCCACGAAACCAATCCGCAAGGGCACCCTCATTGTCGAGTACACCGGCGTGCCCCTGACCCCCGAAGAGGCCGACGATCTCTACGACGACTTTCCCAACACATACCTGTTTGGACTCGACGGAGGCAAGGTCATCCTCGATGGCTATGGAGTGGCCGCCTTCGTCAACCACTCCTGCAAGCCGAACTGCGAAACCGACCAGATCGGCGGCAAGATGTGGGTCATCGCGCTGCGCGACATCGAGCCCGGCGAGGAGTTGACCTACGACTACAACCTGTACGATGGCGAAGATGAGGCGCCTTGCCGCTGCGGAACGAGGCGCTGTCGCGGCAGCCTGTATTCCTCCTCGCATTTGAGAAAGCTCAGGAAAAAGCGTGAGAAGGCCGCCGCCGCTACCCCTGCTGCGGCGACAGGCGCGAACGCCATTTGAACCTCCTCCGAGGTCTTCCTGAGCGTAGCCCGAGCCTCACGGAGTGAGGCTCAGGTGGAGTCGGCACACCTAACTAGGACTACCGGTGTCTGATCCCAGCGGCGCGTTTGCGCGTGCCGCTTCCAATTCCGCTTGTTACAATCAATCCTTCCTGATCTTTCCGTTTTCTCTGCATGACGCTCGTTCTCGATGCTGGAGCAATGACTTGAATCGCGCTGCTGCCGGGTTGGAATCGATTGTCGCGAAGTCGCTTCACTGCGCGCCCGCCGATCAGAGCGCGCTCCTGGCGTGGCCGGTAGCGTGTGGCAGCGCGGTCGCCGACCGCACCCGCGCTCTCAATGTCTCCGAAGGTATTCTGCGCGTCGAAGTGGCGGATAAAAGTTGGCAGCGCGAGTTGATGGCGCTGGCTCCGCGGTACGTGGCGGCCATCAATCGCTATTCGGGCACCACCGTGAGGCGTATCGAATTCGTGGTGAAAGCTTGACGGCTTGCCAACGGCCGGTTTCGTATCGCGTCTTTTTCCGTAGTCTCGTAGCCGCTGTGAGCACACTGTAAGTTGGAAGTCCACATCATGAAAGTTACCGAAAAAGACGTCGGCTACGTTGCGGACCTGGCCAATCTCGAACTGACGGCTGACGAGCGCGTCCGCATGTTGCGGGATCTCAATTCGATTCTCGGATATGTCGATCTCCTGAACGAGTTGAATACTGACGCGGTCGAGCCGATGGCCCAGGTTTCCGACCGCTACGGCGTCGACCAGTCGAAGCAGGGAAGCGAGCGCTTCGCCTACGCGGCGCGCGCCGATCTTAAAGAAGGCTTGCGCCCATCCTTGCCGCACGAAGAGGCCATGCAGAACGCGCCCGAGACCGACGGAACGTTCTTCGAGGTGCCGAAGGTGATTGAGAGATGAGACCTCTGTGATAAGGGCATTTCTGGTCGTATTTTGCCTGCTGCTCAGTGCCGTCTGTGATGCGCAATCAGGAACTGGCCGAGCGCTTCGTTTCGATGTCTCTAAAATTGGCTCTGTGTTCGATGGGCATCAAATATGCGAGGACAAAGGACGACTGCAGGACTACCCTTCGAAAGTTATGGATCAGATCATCGAGGCAGGACCGAAGTCCGTGCCAGCTTTGATCGGAATGCTTACCGACGAAGAGGCGGCGAAGACTGAAGAACCGATTATTTGCTTTTGGGGACAGATGACCATCGGCGATATCGCTTTTTGCACGTTGGAGGATTTGTTTCTGAACTCCGATTGGACGAAGACGACACTGCCAGGGGCTGGATGGGATGACATGTTGGGTTCGGCTGGTGATCTGCCCTCGTGGGAACAACTGCATCGCTTCACTCGGAAATACGGCAGAAAAGCTCTTCAGGCAAAGTGGCAAAGACTGTGGGATCAGTATGGGAGCGAAGTGGTTTGGGATCCAAGAGAGCGTTGTTTCAAGTTAAAGGGCCAGTAAGTGAATCCGATCTCTCTCACCATTGATGAAGTGCGTTTGGCGGTGGAGCAGCGCAAAACAACTGCCGCTGCGTTGGTCGACGATTTCTATGCGCGCATCCGCAAGGAGGATCCGGAGATCGGGGCGTTTCTGACGTTGTCGGAAGATCGCGCGCGCGCGCAGGCCGAGCGAATCGACAAACTGGCCGCGGATGGCCAGCCGCTCCCGCCGCTCGCCGGAGTTCCCATCGCGATCAAAGATGTCATGGTCACGCGCGGAGTGTGCACTACCGCTGGTTCGAAGATACTGGAGAATTTTGTTCCGCCTTACGATTGCACCGCCGTCGCGCGACTCGAAGCCGCAGGCGCGGTCGTGCTCGGTAAGCTCAATTGCGATGAGTTTGCGATGGGCTCTTCCACCGAGAACTCGGCATACCATCCGGTCCACAATCCCAGAGATAGAACGCGCGTGCCCGGAGGGTCGTCAGGCGGTTCGGCGGCTGCAGTCGCGGCGGGGATGGCGGTCGCCACGCTCGGGTCCGACACGGGCGGATCGATCCGCCAGCCCGCTTCTTTTTGCGGGGTTGTGGGGCTGAAGCCAACCTACGGCCGCGTGTCGCGCTACGGATTGATCGCTTTCGCTTCCTCGCTCGATCACATCGGTCCGTTCGCGAACACGGTGAAAGATGCGGCGCTCATGCTGCGCACCATCGCCGGACGCGATCCCATGGATTCAACTTCGGCCGACCTTCCCGTTCCCGATTACGTAGGCGAGTTGGAGAAGCCGGTTCAAGGCCTCAAGGTCGGAGTCGCGAAGGAATATTTCGGCTCGGGCCTGGATGCCGAAGTACGCGCCGCGGTCGAGGCCGCCATCCAGAAACTGGCTGCCCTCGGATGTGAAATCGTGCCAGTCACGTTGCCGAACACCGAGTACGCGATTCCGGCGTACTACATTGTCGCGACGGCCGAAGCCTCCGCCAACCTGGCGCGTTTCGACGGCGTCCGCTACGGATTCCGGGCGAAGGGCGCAAAGACGCTGGCGGAAATGTATCGCGAGACGCGCGACGGCGGCTTCGGCATGGAAGTCAAGCGCCGCATCATGCTCGGAACCTACGCGCTCAGCGCGGGCTATTACGATGCCTACTATCTGAAAGCGCAGAAAGTGCGTACCCTGCTCACCCG
>JBEKOW010000386.1:0-2752 GCA_049521375.1 Terriglobales bacterium | reverse complement strand
CAGAAAACCCACACTACAAAGAACTGCTACAACTCTTAAACGAATTTCACGTTGAATACTTGATCGTGGGCGGCTTCGCGGTGATGAAGTATGGCGAGCCGCGTTACACGAAAGACCTCGACCTCTGGGTCGACAATTCAGCCCGGAATTCCGAAAGGGTGGTCGAGGCGCTCAAGCGTTTTGGAGCGCCGCTCGAGCAAGACGGCATCACTCCGGAGACATTCGCCGAAAAACAGGTGGTTTATCAGATTGGGATTGCTCCCGTCCGCATTGACCTTCTGACGGAAATTACCGGGGTTAAGTTCGCTGACGCCTGGGGAAAAAAGGTCGCGAGCACGTTCTTCGGTGTGCCGGTACATTTCATTTCCTTCGACGATCTGGTGGCGAACAAACGCGCTCTCGGCCGCGCCAGCGACCTGAAGGACCTGAGACAGAATCGAGGTCAGGGGTAAGAGGTCAGATTGCAGAGCTTGAGGCGATTACCCAGAGAAGTTGCTCGACATCTACCGTAGCCAGCCGAGTTGCGATAAGGCAACCCAGATTATGACGGATATAAGCACTAGCAACGCTGCAATGGTTATCGGACTCCGAGGGCGGTAAAAGCGTGTTCCTCCGGGCATGACGTCCGTATAGGCTTCAATTATCTTCCGAACCGCACAGTAACTCTCGCTCCAGCGGCGACGTGCGCGCCCGGTTGCGGGGATTGTTCGTGGGCTACTCCGCTGCCGATTGCGTCCAGGTCGAGGCCGGCGGCTTCGGCGGCTTCTAGCGCGGTGCGAACGTTTTTTCCTATGAAGGAAGGGATTTCTATTCCTCCTTCTTCTACGTCAAGGATTATGGGAGTGCCGGGTGGGGATTTTGCGGGCGCGCTCGCCGCGTGGGGATTGGCGGTTGCGGCTGACTGGCTTGTGGTATTCCCACTCAAGCCAAAGGACGGCTTGAGTGGGGCACCCTGCGGCTGTGGGGCACCCTGCGGCTGTGGGGCACCCTGCGGCTGTGGGGCACCCTGCGGCTTGAGTGGGGCACCCTTGGCATTCTCGGCAACCTCGGGCTTGGTCGCGGCTCGCTGGGCCGGAGCGGGGGTCGTCGATGACTTGTCGATTGATGCGGATGTGGGCGCGGGGTTCGGTTGCGCGGAGGCGTCTGCGAAAAGCGCTTCGGTCGCTGCATCGGTCGGGTCGAGGCTGGCGCCGAAATGATCGGGTGAGTTCTCTTCCAGATTTTTATCCGGGACATTGCGTCTCGCGAGAAGCACCTGACGGCTGGGCGGGAGTTCTACATCGTGCGGGATGTGCTGGTATTCGAGCACCTGCTGCACGATGCGCTGAAAGATGGGCGCGGAAACCTGGCCTCCTTGGTGAAGGCCGACGGCGGAATCGAGAATTACTACAACTGCAATTTGGGGATTATTGATGGGAGCGAATCCGGCGAAGGAGCCAACATATTTTGTCTTGGAGTAGGCTCCGGTGGCGGGATCTACTTTCTGCGCGGTGCCGGTTTTGCCCGCCGAAGTGTATCCCTCCAGGAGAGCTTTGCGGCCGGTGCCGTGGAGAACGACGCCTTGCAGCATCTGGCGCATTTGCGCGGCGGTTAGGGATGAGATGACGCGTGTGCCTTCGACGGACTGGAAGGCGATGGTCTGCGGAGCGTTCTGGGGCGCGATGGTTCCGGCGACAATTCGCGGCGGGACGCGAATGCCGTCGTTGGCGATGGTCGAGATCAGAGAGGTGAGCTGGACCGCAGAGATACCGATTTCCTGGCCCATGGAAATCGCCGCAAAGGAAACCTTGGACCAGCGTTCCACCGGTTTGGTCATGCCTCGGGTTTCGCCGGGGAGTTCGATGCCGGTGTGCTGGCCGAATCCGAAGGCGCGGATGTATTTGTAGAAGCGGTCGTTGCCGAGCCGCATGGCTACTTTGATGGCGCCTACGTCGCTGGACTCGGCGATGATGTCGGCGACGGAGAGGACTCCGTGGGGTTTGCTGTCACGGATGCGCATGCCGTTGACGACGATCGAACCCATCTGGCAGTCGAACATCTCCTCGGGGCGGGTTACTTTTTCTTCGAGGCCGGCGGAGATAGTAACGATCTTGAAAGTCGAGCCGGGCTCGTAGATGTCGCTGACGGCGCGGTCTTTGAGGGATTCGGGACGGATTTCCTTCCTGTTATTGGGATTGAAGGTGGGACGGTTGGTGAGGGCGAGGATTTCTCCGGTGTGCGGATTTTCAACGATCACCGTGCCGGCGATGGCCCTCGTTTCTTCCATGCCACGCTCGAGTTCGCGCTCGGCGATAGCCTGAATGTTCTGATCGATGGTGAGGACAAGATTATTTCCCGGCTTCGATTCCTGCTCGACGCTGGCAAACCAATGCCGGTGGGCATCGACGGAGATCATCAGTTTTCCGGGCTTGCCCTCGAGTTGGCGATTGTACTGGCGCTCTAGGCCGCTCAGGCCCTGGTCTTCGGTGCCGACATAACCGAGCACTTGAGCCGCCAGCTCCCGCTTGGGGTAAAAGCGCTTAGGCTCTTTCTGGAAATGGATGCCCTGAAGATTCAGGGTACGGATGCGGGCGGCGGTTTCCGCGTCGGCTTTTCTCGCCACCCAGCAAAAAGTTTTGTGCGCCTGACAATCGGCGAGCAGGACGCGCGGATCGTCATGGGTGATGCGGGTGATCAGGTTGATCACATTGGGAAGATCGGGAGTTTCGCTGGGCACTACGAAGGCGGAGTCAACCTGGATCGACATGGCCAG
>JBEKOW010000385.1:0-2827 GCA_049521375.1 Terriglobales bacterium | reverse complement strand
CCCCGCTATAATCGAGCACGTCGGGCGGGAGTAACTCAGTGGTAGAGTGCGACCTTGCCAAGGTCGAAGTCGCGGGTTCAAATCCCGTCTCCCGCTCCAGATTTCATTTCCCCCGAGCCCGTGAGGGCTTTTCGTTTGCGGCGAGGGCGCGGTAGCCAAGTGGTAAGGCAGAGGTCTGCAAAACCTCTATTCGTCGGTTCGATTCCGACCCGCGCCTCCAACTCCTGCAGCAGCTTACCGGCGGTACCCTCAAAGCAGAATCCTCTCTGACGCGGGCGCGACCTTCCTTGCGGCCCGGGTTTCTTTGGTGACGTTACTTTGATTACGAGCGGAATTGTCCGGACGGGACCTGTCCAAACTCCAGCATTCGCGTAGGATTTGGACATGGCAGCCGATGTACTTTCGTTCACGACGGAGACCGGTACCCGAGACGGGGCCCGGTTCAGACGCCGGGGGGCGAAGGTTGACGGCCAATTGCCCGACTGATCAAGCGAGGAGAATATCTATGACGCTCATCGTCCTGTACTTTGCAATGCCCGCGATCTTTGCCACGGCGGTGGCTCTGCGCAACGTATTCTTCGGGGACGTCGTCTAGCGCGACGGTTTTGTTCTGTGGCGAGGCCGCGCCCGGCAGTACGGTGCAAAGCCCCGTCCGCGCGCGACAAGACCAGTTAACTGGTCGATCGAACCCCTTGTGTTTTACTGCGGAGGCCACTCATAGGGGAACAGCTTGCCGGCGGCTTCGGGGCTGAGCTTGACGCCCGCTAGATCGGCGGCAAGGGCCAGGACGGGGTCGCGGTTGTTGGCAATATCCCCGGCTGTTGGCAAAAGGACTTCATCGGGAGTGACGCCGGCGTGCTCGAGACTTTTGCCGTCGGTCATGATGATGTCCGCGTCGGTGATTGACGCTCCGTAAAATACCACTCTGTCCACGCCAGCCTTGTAGCTGTAATGCCTTGCTTCCATCACGCTGCCGGAGCTCAGGTCCCCGAGAACAATTGCGCGTTGTTCGATCTGCACGACCCGGGCAAAGACCTCCGACGCAGACGCAGACTGGCTGTCCACCAGCACGACCAGTTTCCCTTCGAAGCGCGAACCGCGCCTCTTGGCGATCACGGGCTTGCGCTCGCTTCTGCCTACACGATCGCCAATCTTGATTTCCTTCTCGAACATTCCACCCAGCAGGTATTTCAGCGTATCTACGTCGCCGCCTCCATTCTCCCGGAGGTCGACGATGAGTGTCTTGTGTTTGCGAGCCTTGCCGATCATGGAGTCGATTTCCGAGTCGGTGGAATTGAAACCGGGGACTTTTAGAATCATTAATTCGTCGCCCATCTCAACGGCTCGGACGCGTTCCCAATGTTCGTCATTTTCACTTTCGCGGACCCAATCCCAGATATCACCGCCTGAGCCGCCCCCGGTGAAATCGAGGACGTGCTTCAATTCCTTAAACCTGGTAGCAATATCGAGCGTGCGTTGCTTGCCCGAAGGGTCGCGCAGATTCAATCGCAATGCCGGTTGCGGACGCAGCGTGTCAAGGACGTACTCCATCGTCCAGAAGTTTTCTCTGGTCGGACGGTAACCATTGAGGGCCAGGATCTCGTCGCCGGCCTTCAGGCCTTTGGACTCAGCATCGCTGCCCGGACGAACGTGAGTCACATAGCAGTGGTCTCCGATCATCTGCGCTTTCCATCCGTAATCCGGAAGGGAGGTATGTCGCGGCGGCAGAAAGAAGGTATGGGAATCGTTGAGCGAGTCGAGAAGAGCCGCGATCAGCGACAGCGCCTTGTTTGTAGAGTCGGCCTGGTCAATGAGTTGCTTTGTCTCGCGTACCTTGCTGTCCCAATCGAGGCCGTGATACTTCGGATCGTAGTAATGTTTTTTCACGTCGGCGGCAATCTCACGCAACATCGATTGGGCGCGATCTCGTTCAATGCCGCCGAACGTCTGGCACCATGTTGGGGCTGCCAGCGAGATACAGAGAAAGGTCAGGCTTGCGGTACGGGTCCAGGTATTTCGCACATGCATGGCGTCTCCGGATTCCAAGACTGCGTTCGGTACGTCGAGATATGGTGTTCGTGCCACATTAGACACCGAAACCGACATCTTATGTAAGACTTTTGTATTTCGTGTAAAAGTTTTGTATTACCCGTCACTTCTCACTGAATCCTGCCGCGGCGCTCCGCTAGTTTCAAAGCATGCTAACTGTTTTGCGAGACGAAGTTCATCCCAAGGGCAAGCACGCGCGTGTGCTGTTGAGTTCGGTGTTTGGGCCATATGCGCAGGACGATGAATATGGCTCCCGCGCCATTAATCCGATGGAGCTTTACCACAACCAGGTTACGCGCGCGCAAGGCGGATTTTCGCTGCGCATGTTTCACCGGTCATGGGGAATCATGATGATCCAGCAGAATATTTCCGCGCCCTGCACGGTGCTGGATTTTCCCACGCGCGAGGATTTTGCCCGTGAACTGAAAGCAAACAAATACGACATCGTGGGGATTTCGTCGATCATTGTGAACCTGGGCAAGGTGCGCGAGATGTGCCGCATGGTGCGCGAGCTCTCGCCGCATTCGACGATCGTGATCGGCGGGCACGTCGCCGCGACTCCAGGGCT
Organism: Terriglobales bacterium; assembly: GCA_049521375.1. Lineage (GTDB taxonomy): Bacteria > Acidobacteriota > Terriglobia > Terriglobales > Acidobacteriaceae > Acidiflorens. Next base: position 210 of record JBEKOW010000385.1, on the reverse strand, counting down.
CGAAGACATGATCGATGCCGACCACATCGTGCGCGGGGAAGGTATCGCCTGGATGCGCCGCTTTCTGGGCGAGGACGTGGATGCGCCCATCAAACATCCAGAGATTATTTCAGGCCTCAAGACGCGCATCATGGGGTTCAATCTTCCGGAAAAGAGAGGTCAGACGGCGGCCACCATTATTCCTTCCGTGGGTTGTCCCATGGGATGCAA
>JBEKOW010000384.1:0-2830 GCA_049521375.1 Terriglobales bacterium | reverse complement strand
GTTTCCAGTTGAGATCCCAAGGGCAGGGAAGGATCGAGGGTATCGAGGTGGGGAGCCTCCTGCACCTGCTCGTTTGGAAGTTCGTAGCGCGCCAACTCGTGCCGCACGATCAGATTCAGACGGTCTCGGGGCGTAAGATCGCGTTCATAGTGGAGCGAAAAATCGCCCAGCGTGCCCGCGTTCGTGAAGTTTTGGGGCACCACCGGATTCAGGTAGTGGTCGCTCCTGCTGCCGCTGGCGCTTGCGCCCACGGCGTTCTTGCCCCACACGTATTGACCTTGCGCAAATCCGCCGGCCGAATCAAAGCTCCCACCGGATAGCGCTACATTCCCGTGAAAACCCGCCTGCACGTCCTGCAAGGTGTTCACTTCGACCACTCCGCCCATTTTGCGGCCATATTCCGCTGGAATCCCCGCCGTGTAAATGCTTACGGACTGGACGTCGTCGGCTTCCAATTCAGGCCCGAATCCGGGGGAGCGGTTATCGGTCAGCGGGATTCCATCAACCACGAATTGCGTTTGATACTCGGAGCCTCGCGGATGCAGAACGGCGTTGCCTTCGTAAAGCCATCCCGGCTGATCGTTGACCAGATCCTCCATCGAGCGTCCCGGCACCGATGTCACACGGTCCTGAATTTCCTCAGAACCGATCTGGCTGACCGCGCCTGCCTGCTCGGGATTGACCAGCGTATTGGCAGCATTAACGTTTACCACCTCGCCCACTGCCGACAGCTTTAACTTAAGTTTGTACTCCAGCGGCACCGAAGACCGAACGTTGATGGTTTGCGAGACCCTTGCAAAGCCCGGTTCGTGAATCTCAATGTTGTAAACGCCGTAGGGAAGACGCTGTGCAACCAGGCTCCCCTCAGCGTCGGTGCTGAGTGTGTTTCGATAGCGGTTGGCCTCGCTGACGATCTGCACCGCGGTGCGAACTCCCAGTCCCGCGGGATCGGTGACTGTAAGCCGCAATTCACCACGATTGGCTTGGCTATGCGCTACGAGAGGGAGGGCCAGTATCAGGCAAATGATCCCCACCTTTCCCATCGTGCCTCCCTGAGTGTTGCGGACCTGAGTCCAAGCCGCTCGGGACGTTATTCCGAGACGACGCGAAACCGCGTCAATTTCATCTATTTTACAGGCCGCAAATCGTTCCAACGACTATGGACGTTGCACCGTAGTCACCAGGCGCTGAGCTGCCAGGGCGGCGAACCCAGGTGTAGCGCCGGCGTCTCGCCCTCGCCCCGGCGGGCGAGGACGGCCGGCGAGAAGGAAGGGCAATGCGAAATCACTAAATCAACCAAGAAGCTCAATTAGTCACCGCACGCAGCGTAAGCCTACTAACTACGCCCCCACCAAGGTAGACGCAACTTCCGTCGCGAATCACAGTCCCCACCCCGCCCAGTTTGCTAGCTTCGCGCAAGGTGGTTTTCCGGTATGAAAAAACAGTCCCGCACGCCTCCTGGTTTCTCTCTGGCTGGACTCGGCGCAGCAATTCTCCTGTTGGGCAACATCGGCGGACTCGCGCCCGCTTTCGCTCAGAACTCCGTTCGCAACTCCACGCACGAGCCTGAAGCCGCGAAGAAAGAGACAACAGAAGATAAGGGCCGCAATCGATGGATGATGCGTGGAAGAGCCGCGCCCGCTGGCCAGTCACCGGCTGCGCTGCGCCTGAGAGCACACCAGCAGAAGATGGCCGCGCGCGCCGCGCGAAATCGATTCGCCGCCCAAGCCGCGACCCCATGGGTGCCCTTGGGGCCAGCTCCGCTGATTTCAGATCAGGGCTCTTATGGCGCGGTCTCGGGACGCGCCACCTCGGTGGCGATCGACCCGTCCGATGCCACGGGCAACACGGTTTATGTGGCTGGCGCTTCAGCAGGCGTCTGGAAATCCACCAACGCAGCCAGTGTGCCCGCTGCGAGCGTGGCCTGGACGCCCTTGACCGATCAGCAACCCTCGCTTGTGAATGGCGCAGTGTCGGTGAAGCCGGACGGCAGCGTCGTTCTGGTAGGCACGGGCGAGCCTGACAATGCCATCGATAGCTACTACGGTGTGGGAATCCTGCGCTCCACCAATCAGGGAAGCAGTTGGTCCTTGATTTCGAGTGCAACCGGAAATAATCCCGCTCTCTCATTTGCCGGCCTCGGGTTCTCCAACTTTGCCTGGAGCACCGCACCTCCGACTACGGTGGTGGCCGCGACCGCGACCACGACGCGGGGCTTCGATGACGGAGACATCACCACTTCGACGAATCGCGGCTTGTATTACTCGAGTGACAGCGGCCAGACGTGGTCTTTCCAGTTGCCTCTGGATGCAGGTGTGCCCATCAGTCCCGCGTCTATTTCGGCGACGGACGTTGTCTACAACGCGGCGGCGGGATTGTTCTTTGCCGCCATCCGCTATCACGGGCTCTACTCATCGCCTAACGGCCAGAACTGGACCCGGCTCGCGAACCAGCCCAATCCCACGAACCTGAGTACGGCAAACTGTCCCGCGCAGATTCCGCTTGGCGGATCGACGTGTCCGATCTACCGCGGCCAACTGTCGGTGGTCCCCGGACGACAAGAGATGTACTTCTGGTTCATCAGCCTGGTGGCCGATGGTGGAGGCGAGGACGTTGTCGATGGCGGCATCTGGCGTTCCACCGACGCCGGCAATTCCTGGAGCCAGATCGACGAAACGGGAATCGCGAACTGCGGCGATCCCGGCAACAACGGGTGCGGCGTCGAGCGGGGATACTACAACCTGAGAATCACCTCCGTGCCTGACGGCCAGGCGACCGACCTCTATGCCGGAGCGGTGAATCTGTTCAAGTGCCAGTTGACGAACGGCGC
>JBEKOW010000383.1:0-2857 GCA_049521375.1 Terriglobales bacterium | reverse complement strand
GATCTTCATTCTGGCGTATTTTCGCAGATGAACAGTCTGTCTTCCGTTCCAGTGCACATCTTTCAAGGCGAATTCGACTACGAACCGCCCATGGAAATTTAGAACGACTTTTTCAGCGATTTGAAGAAAATCAGCCCATTGTCAGAACTGACATTAGTTAGGGATGGAATGCATGGTACAAGTGACGCGGAAAGACTGCTCTTTCCATGGCTTGCACAGTTTGAAATTAAAGAACGGAGTGACCGTTTCACGGGGGATTTGAAACAGGCTATATCAAAAGTCCAGTGAGTAAATTCGGTCGTTCATGGCATGAAGGTGGAGAAAGTAGCCCACAACAACCGAGAGGATGACCTGTGCCTCGCCAAAGTGTGCCATGACGGCAGAAGCAGGAGGTAGGAATGTAGACCGAATGCAGCAGCCTTGCTGCATGGAAGATGGAGGCAGGCCCTTCGGGGGCGGGTTGCAGGATCAGCCCCCAAACCACCCGGCGCTGCGTGGGGATAAGCTCCCAGGTGGTGAACGGACCGGGAAAAGGCGAGCTTGACTCGTCAGGTGCGGGCCAGGAAGGCGAACGAAAGTGAACCGCGGATGTTCTGTCGAAAGAGACCCAACCGTCATCGAAACCAGGCCGATTTGGCAGCCTGGGACAAGTCCAGCGAGAGCCTGTCGATTGGCTGGACGGTGACCGGCAGATAAGCGGCGCGAGCCTGGCACAGGCTTTCATGCGGAACATGGGAACTTGGCGCTCCGATGCAAAGGGAGTGACTCGAGCGGAGACCCCGCAAGGGTTCGAGTACCGAGGCGGAGCGCAGGGGCGGACCGATTCGTAGTAGCGAGGAAGGCCGGTAACACGGGTGGAGTGAAGGGATCGGCCCGGCCCGTCTCAGACGTGGATCAACCCGCGAGGGGAGGAGTTCTTGACTGAGGCAAAGCCGTACAGTATTTCCAAACACCTTGTGCTGGAAGCGTGGCGGCTGGTGCGAGCCAACCGTGGCGCTGCCGGGGTGGACGGCGAATCTCTGGCGATCTTCGAGAAGGATCTGAAGAAAAATCTCTATAAGATCTGGAACCGGATGTCGTCGGGGAGTTACTTTCCTTCCCCGGTGCGGCTGGTGGAGATACCCAAAGGCGATGGCAAGTTACGTCCATTGGGAATACCCACGGTCGCCGATCGCGTGGCGCAAACAGTGGCGAAGATGGTCTTGGAGCCGTTGCTGGAACCTGTGTTCCATCCTGATTCCTTTGGCTATCGCCCGAATAAGTCGGCATTGGATGCTGTAGGCCAGGGGCGCAAGCGTTGCCTGGAGATGGATTGGGTTATCGATCTCGATATCCGGGACTTCTTCGGGAGTCTGGATCACGAGCTGATGATGAAGGCGTTGCGGCATCGCACGGAGGTGCAGTGGGTTCATCTTTACGCGGAACGGTGGCTGAAAGCGCCGTTGCAACGGGAAGATGGCTCGTTGGAGCCACGCGTGAGCGGCACACCCCAGGGCGGTGTTATTAGTCCGCTGCTGGCCAATCTCTACATGCACTACACGTTCGACGAATGGATGCGGCGCAAGTTTCCGCAGGTTCCGTTCGAGCGCTACGCCGACGATGTCGTGATCCACTGCGTGAGCCAAAAGCAAGCCGGGTTCGTCTTGGAGGCCGTACGCCGTAGGTTGAAGGACTGCAAGCTGGAGTTACATCCGGAGAAAACCCGGATCGTCTACTGTAAGGACGACCGGCGCCGGGGCGGCTTCAGCGCGCATGAGTTCGACTTCCTGGGGTACACCTTCCGGCCGCGAACAAGCTGCGTACAGGGCCGAAGGCCGTTCGTGGGCTTTCTGCCGGCGATCAGTAATAAGGCGGTCAAGCAGATCAAAGAGACAGTTCGGGACTGGCGGCGAAGGGCGTGGGGAACCTCGCTGGCGCTGGCCGACGTGGCGGAGCGGCTCAATCCGGCAGTCCGCGGATGGGTGGCTTACTACGGGCGTTTCTATCGCTCGAAGTGTCTGGATGTTCTGGGCCACTACCTCACCGAATCCTTGGTGAGATGGGCAATGCGGAAATACAAACGATTCCGGCGCAGATGGGGCAAAGCATATTGCTGGCTGGGGGCGGTCGCCTCTCGCAATAGCAATCTGTTCTACCACTGGAGCCTGGGGTTGAGACCAACGGCTGGCCGGTAAGAGCCGTATGAGCCGAGAGGCTCACGTACGGTTCCGTGAGAGGCCTGGGGTGAGACTCCCCGGGCCGACTCGACATGCCATCCTAGCGGAAAATCGCCTTGGCTTGTTCTTGATGGAATCTCGGAATAAGTGAATGTTCGCTCCACTATCTCGGAGCCAAAGCGCAAAATGCCCGACAAATGGATGCGGGGCCCGGCCGGCAGCGACTGACGCGCTTCTCCCATTATTCCACCGCATGAAAAACTCTGGGGCAACCCCCCTGTACTCTAAATTGCAACTGCCAAATCACTCAAGAGCCACCAAGATCAACAGGGATCAGTAGAAAAAATGGCAAGCAACTCAATCGAAAGCACTTATTATCACCACATTTCAACAAGTTTCCATAAACGTTCTGATCTGTTCTGGGAGCAGAGGGTCGGAAGCAGGCATTTTCACCACATGGTGCAGCGGGCGGTCTGAATTCGCCAACAGTATCCATATTGGAGGAACACCCCGCTTCCCAGGCCCCACAGAATCCGTAAGCACCATGCAGACGTTCTTCGTCGCGAGACCGACAGCCGTCCTCGCATGCGCGTTTCTTCAATTTGGTTCTGCCATTGTCCTTGGACTCTTCACAGTCTCAATATTCAGCCAACTCAAGTATTTCGGGGTGAAGGCGGTCGGGACCGGAATCGCACTCTTCG
>JBEKOW010000382.1:0-4405 GCA_049521375.1 Terriglobales bacterium | reverse complement strand
GATGGTGTTGGAGCGCGCGGATGTAACCACATGGTCGCGGGCTGCCTCCTGAATTGCGGCCAGAAAATCGGGATCGCGCACGCTGTCGATCAAAGGCGCATTCAGGCGCGGAGAGTGGTGGATCAGCCGGTCCATGCCACGATTGGCCCACTGCACTCGGCCATCCGGACCTACCGCAACCACGGCATCCTGCATGCTGTTGAGCAGCGTCTCGAGTTCACGCTGGCTGGTCTGCACGCGCACAAAACTCTCCTCGACCCGGCGAGCGGTCTTGTCGAGAGCGGCGGCCACCTGGCCAATCTCGTCGGTCGAAGAGGAGGCGATGCGGGCGGTGAGATCCCCGGCCGCAACCTGCTCCGCGAAACTTACAATACGGCTGAGACGCCAGCCCAGATATTGAGAGGTCGCGGCCGCAATAACGAGTGCAATAAGAAATGCGGTCAGCGAACCCCAAAAGAGGGCCCTCCCCAAAGGCCGATTGGTAGCTTCGATCTCGGGCAGGGGATAAGCCAGGCGCACTGCGCCTCCCGAGACCGGCGCGGCCACGTAGAGGAACGGAACTCCCAAACTTTGACTGCTGCGTTCATCGACACCCACCTGGCCGCCCAGGGCCGCGGCAAACTCCTTGCGCTGCGCGTGGTTTTCCATACTGGCGGGATCGGCTTCGGAATCGGCCAGGACTTTACCCGTCGGGTCGATCACGGTTGCCCGCGCCCCCGCTGCCTGACCCTCTTGCGACGTAATGTCAGCGAGGGAATGCTGCCGGTCGTTCTCGACCCGGTACGAGAACATCAGGGTCTTCTGCTTGAGATCGCGTTCGATCTGATCGTGGAGGGCGCGTTCCCAGACGTTGCGCACCGTCCACTGCAGGGAGATCGCGGTAACAGAAATCACTAGCAGAAAAACAAACATCAACTTGACGAAGATGCGACTTCTCAATGCGGAACCTCAAAGCGATAACCAGCTCCCCGCACGGTTTTCAGGTAGCGCGGATTCTCAGGATCAGGTTCGATCTTCTCTCGGATGCGGCGCACATAGACGTCCACGGAGCGGGGCGTGACATACGCAGTGTCTCTCCAGACGGAATCAAGCAACTGATCACGTGTGAAAACGCGCCCCGCGTGCCGCATCAGGTAATCGAGCAGGCGAAATTCGGTGGCCGTGGTCGGAACCTGCTTGCCGCGAACCGTCAAAGTCATGGCTGCCGGGTCGATGTGAACCTCTTCAATCTTCGTGGGCAGGGGGGGGAGTGGGCGCTCGAAGCGTCGCAGCACGGCCTTGACGCGGGCCACGAGTTCGCGCGGGCTGAAGGGTTTGGGGATGTAGTCGTCGGCGCCCAGTTCGAGCCCCAGAATGCGATCCGCCTCGCCGCTCTTGGCGGTCAGAAAAATTACCGGCACCGGAGCCAGCGACACCGATTGCCGTATTTGCCGGCAAAGTTCCAGACCATCTTTTCCCGGCACCATGATGTCGAGCAAAAACATCGCCGGGCGCTGGCGCTCCGCGTCGGTCACAACCACGTTCCCGGTCGAATAAAGACGGACGTTAAAGCCGGCGGCCTCCAGGTGATGGCGCACGAGGCGGGAAATATCCGGGTCATCTTCCACTACAAAGATCGTCGGTTTCACGGGCACCATTGTAGCTGGGAAATGTAACAGTTTCGTAACAAGACTAGACGTGAGCTCCCGTTCGCGAATCTTGAATGCTGCGTACCAGGTCTGAACTTTGTTTAACGCAGAGCCATCCCAGCCTCCGCCGAAAAATCCAGCGCTGCGAAATCGCCGCGCAGAAATTTCGGAAAGGCGGCAGCCGCAATCATGGCCGCGTTGTCTGTGGATAGAGGATGCGACGGGAAGAACACCGGCAAGCCCTCCATTTCCAATTCGCTCTGGAAGGTGGCGCGCAGCTCGTGATTGGCGGCCACACCGCCACTGACGAACAGCGTGCGGACATCGTATTCGCGGGCGGCGGCCAGCGTCTTCGTAACCAGATCAGTGACCATGGCGGTCTGGAAAGAAGAAATCAGGTTAAGAGTCTGGCGATCACACACGCGAAGGTAGTCGTCGAGGCTGGGTTGAGTGGGCTTCGCCTGCCCCTTTCGACCGGTTTCTATCGCAGGCAAGCGCCGCCCTGCAATCTCCGCAAGCGCTCGGCGGCGTTCCTCAATCGATGCTTCCAGATCATGCGTCTCCACGTAGCGCAAAACCGCCGTCTTGATTCCGCTGTATGAAAAATCGAAATGGGGACGTGCATCCTCAGACGGGGTCGTCGATCGCGCACGCTCATTGCGGTCGCGATGCTTGATCTGCGCGATCTGGAATTTTACGGCGTGCGGATCGCCATGCGGCGCGAGCCGGTCGATGATCGGGCCGCCGGGATAGCCCAGCCCCAGCAGCTTGGCTACTTTGTCGAAGGCTTCACCAGCGGCGTCGTCACGGGTGTGGCCGATGTTGGCGTAGGTCCAGAGGTTCTCATGAACCTCCGCGAGGTAAAGATGCGTGTGGCCTCCGGAAACAACCAGGGCGAGGACCGGAAACTCAAGACCCGCGTTATCGCTTCGCCGCAGCTCAAGCAAAACGGCGTGCACATGTCCTTCAAGGTGGTTGACGGCGATGAGCGGCTTGCCGAGGGCGAATGAAAGCGCCTTGGCAAAGCTTATGCCGACGAGCAAAGCGCCCGCCAGTCCCGGCCCTTGCGTGACGGCGATGGCATCGATGGAATCATACGTGTGCCCCGCCTCCGCAACTGCCTGCCGCACCACTGGAACAATCGCTCGCAGATGCTCGCGGGACGCCAGTTCCGGCACGACTCCACCATAAGGCTGGTGCGTGCGTCGCGATTTGTGAGGCAACCACATTGGAGAGGATTTGTTCGCCCGCGCGCACCACCGCCGCTCCTGTCTCGTCGCAGGAGCTTTCGATGCCGAGGATGATGGCGTCAGGCATAATGGGCTAAATAAAATCTGGGATCCCGGTTGTACTCTGTGATTAAAGCTGCCGCGCCCCGTGCGTATTGCAACTGCTAGTCTAAACGAAGGAGGTCGCGCTTTTTGCCGGACGCCAAGCAACACGCCACCGCAATCGTTCGCACGCTGCGTGAGCTCGGTTATCAGGCCTACTTCAACGGCGGATGCGTCCGCGACCTGCTGCTGGGGCGCGAGCCTGCCGATTACGATGTGGCGACCGACGCCACTCCCCGGGAGGTCTTGAAGATCTTCCCGCGCACGCTTGCCGTCGGCGAGCAATTCGGAGTTGTTCTCGTTCCCTTTTCGCCCTCTGACCCGGCTTCCACGGGCGAGGACGCCAGTCGCGGCCCCGACGCCGTCGAAGTCGCAACCTTTCGTTCCGATGTCGGCTACTCGGACGGCCGGCATCCCGACGAGGTCCGCTTCACCAAAGACCCTCGCGAGGATGTACAGCGCCGCGATTTCACCATCAATGGCATGCTGCTCGATCCCCTCGTCGCCGATCCGATGACCAACGGAATTCTGGATTTCGTTGGTGGGCGCAAGGATCTCATGGCCGGAATCATCCGCGCGATCGGCGACCCGGAGCGGCGTTTCTCGGAAGACAAACTGCGCATGTTGCGGGGTGTGAGGTTCGCCGCGCGCTTCGACTACCGGATCGATCCTGCAACATTCTCGGCCATCCAACATCTTGCGCCGCAAATCCGCCAGGTCTCGCACGAGCGCGTGCGCGACGAACTCACCAGGATGCTCACCGAAGGCCGCGCTCGGCGAGCGTTTCAGCTTCTGGATCAGAGCGGTCTGCTGCGCGAAGTTCTCCCTGAAATTTCTGCGATGAAGGGAGTCGAGCAGCCGCCACAATTTCACCCGGAGGGAGACGTGTTTGTGCACACGTTGTTGCTCCTCGACAAGTTGCCCGCTGGCTCGTCAAAGACCCTTGCGTGGGGAGCGTTGCTGCACGATGTCGGCAAGCCACCGACCTTTCGCGTTGCGCCCGATCGCATCCGCTTCGACGGGCATGTCGAAATCGGAGTCAGGATGGCCGCCGAAATCTGCCGGCGCTTGCGTTTCTCGAATGACGAAACCGAGCAGATTCTGGCGCTGGTCGACAATCATATGCGCTTCGGCGATGTGATGCGGATGAAGCAATCCACGCTGAAGAGATTTCTTCGCCTGCCCGCCTTCGAAGAGCACATGGAGTTGCACCGCATCGATTGCCTCTCCAGCCATGGCCTGCTCGATGCGTACAACTATGTGGACGAGCAGTTGCGCTCGATTCCAGCCCAGGCGATGCGTCCACGACCTCTGATTACGGGAGGCGATTTGATCGCGGAGGGATATAAGCCCGGTTCGGTCTTCAAAGAGATTCTTTCGGCGGTGGAGGATGCGCAACTGGAAGGACGCCTCACTTCGCGTGAGGCGGCGATGGAGTTTGTGCTG
>JBEKOW010000381.1:0-2997 GCA_049521375.1 Terriglobales bacterium | reverse complement strand
TTCTTCTGGGAAGGGATTCTGAAATTTGTCTATGTGAACCAGGGCGTCGGACGCTTCACCAAATTGGGCATTCCGTTTCCCCACGTCAGCGCGCCCTTCGTCGCCTGCCTTGAGATCTTTGGCGGACTGCTTTTGCTCTCCGGCCTTCTCACCCGGCTCATCGCGATCCCGTTTGTTATCGAGATGATCGTGGCCATCCTCTCCACAAAAATTTCTCTATACTTCGGAACGTCCCCGCTCCCCTTGCCTCCCGCGCCTCCGCAGATAGGTTTCTGGGCGGTCTTGCACGAGATCCGGTCCGACTACGCGCAGATATTGACATCGTTCTTCCTGCTGGTAAACGGGCCTGGCCAATGGTCGCTGGACGCCGTGCTGCAGCGTAAATGGAGAAAAAGTGTGGCCCCGGAGCGGTCGCAGCCGAAGACGATCCCAGCCTGGTCGCCGGCCAATGTCGCGAAAATTTCACATGGGCAAGGCAATTGAAGCGACCGCGCGATACAGCCACGGGCCGCGTTACACTGTTGGCCTGTGGCTGATCGTGTGGGCGATTTCGGATCCTTCGAACAACTGGCGCTGCCGCTTTTTGCTCGCCTCTACAACTTTGCCCACTGGCTCACGCAAGACCGCGCCCTCGCTGAAGACCTGGTGCAGGAAACATACATGAAGGCGCTTCGAGGATTCTCCTCCTTTCAGCAAGGGACAAACTTCCGCGCCTGGATGTACAAGATCCTCCGCAACACATTTTTGACGTCGCAAACCGGACTGAAGGCTTCTGTCTCGCTCGATGACGATGACGAGAAGGTCGCAGACCCGGCGGCGGCCCATACTCCGGAATCGCTTCTTCTAGCGCGGGTCGAACAAGAAACCATCCAGGAAGCACTGGAAGAGTTGCCAGTGCGCTTTCGCGAGATCATCCTGCTTTGTGACGTCGAAGAAATGAGCTATCAGGAAATCGCTGAAACGCTGGCGATTCCCAGGGGAACCGTGATGTCCCGTCTCTCTCGTGCGCGAAAAGTCATGCGCGAATTGCTGGCGGCGAAATTACAAGGGGCTCAACGATGACCTGTGATCTGTGTCGCGACCGCCTCGACGCTTACGCGGATTCTGCTTGCTCGCCGGAAGAACTCGCGAGCCTGGAAGAACACTTCCGCGCCTGCCCTTCCTGCGCCGCCGAGGCCCTGTCCCGCCTGCAGATGAAACGCATGACGCGAGCAGCCGCAACAAGATACTCGCCCTCGCCCGAGTTCCGGCTCCGCATCGAAAAGAGAATTCAACCCAAGCCCAAATTGAGGTGGTCATTCCCGTGGATGCCCGGGCTCGCCCTGGCCGCGGTTGCCTTGCTGCTCCTCGTTCTGGGCCTCGCAGCATGGATGCGGCACGCCGCGAGTGAACAAGCCGTTGCGGAGTTGCTCGACCTGCACGTAGCGACATTAGCAAGTGCGAATCCGGTCGATGTAGTTTCTACCGATCGCCATACCGTCAAGCCCTGGTTCCAGGGAAAGCTGCCATTCACCTTCAACCTCCCCGAGTTGCAGAACTCCCCGTTCAAACTGCTGGGCGGCAAGGTCACATATTTTGAGCATAGCCCCGGAGCCCAGTTGCTATTTCAGATTCGCAGTCATGAGTTCTCAGTCTTTATTCTGCAAGATCAGCCCGCAATGATGCCGCTTTCAACCGTCGGAACGTCTACGCGCGAACTGGCCTTTAACGTAGAGACATGGAGCGATGCTGGGCTGCGCTACGTGGTAGTCGGCGACGCCAGCCCCTCCGACATCCACGCTCTGAGTGACTTAATGCGGAGCGCGAAATAATGTGCTGAATGCGAAATAATTCCGAGCAAGTTTAAAACCTGCAAACGCAGGAACACTTTCCGACCGTAGTGCCGGCGACCCGCTGGCCGTTCCGAGGGCGCCCTCGCCCCCGGGTCGACCAGAACAAGATGTCATCCTGAGCGCAGCGGGGTAAGCGAAGCGCGCCCCGCGAAGTCGAAGGATCCCTACTCCCACGAGCAAACCCGCCAGAATTTCTCAACCTCGGTGCTGCGCCGCCCCGCGGAACCGTGTCCGAAAAACCTGTCCTCGACAGTGATTCAGAGTCTCTCTAGCTCTTCCCGAACGGCTCCTCGAGCGAAGCACTCTGCGGCGTAAATAACTCCGCCCCATCGTCCAGGATGTGCATATCGTCTTCCAGCCGAATCCCGAATTCTCCGCGTATATAAATTCCCGGCTCATCGCTGAAAGTCATATGCGGCTGGAGTCTGGTCGTATTGCCGCGCACCAGGTACGTCCACTCATGCCCATCCATTCCCATGCCGTGTCCCACCCGGTGCGTGAAGTATTTGTAGTCCGGACCATACCCGGCGTCGGTAATCACCTTGCGCGCCGCGGCGTCCACCGATCCAGCTTCAACCCCCGGTTTGGCCGCCGCCAGCGCCGCGCTCTGCGCGCGATGGACAATCTCAAACACCTGCTTCATCTTGTCGCTCGGCTTGCCCAGCACAAACATGCGCGTAATGTCGGAGGCATATCCCTCCACCGTGCACCCGCCATCGATCAGAATAATGGTCCCCTCATGGATAACCTGCGGAGTCACCGAGCCGTGCGGGAACGCGGAATATTCATCGAAAAGCACCAGCGCCTCCCCTTCAAAGCCCAGCCGCCGATGCGCCTCAATGACCAGGTCCGCCACTTCCTCATGAGTCATCCCGACTCGCAGCGCCCGATAGGTTGCCTGGTAGGCAGTAAGTGTGGCCTTCGATGCCAGCCTCATCAGTTCGATTTCGTGCGCGCTCTTGATCATCCGGCATCCGGCCGTAACCGGAGTCGCGCTCACAAAAGTCGCGCCAGCTGCCGCTTTCCTGATGTTGTCCGTGAAGACAAATTTGGTGGTCTCCTCGAACCCGATGGTGCCGCTCGAAATCCCGCGGTCGCTGAGTCCTTGCGCGACTCGTGCAAAGGGACTTTCGTTTTCCTGCCACACGCGTACGTCCGGGTTCTT
>JBEKOW010000380.1:0-3032 GCA_049521375.1 Terriglobales bacterium | reverse complement strand
ATATCCGCGCGGCGGCAGACGCCCGGCAGGTCGCGTGTTTTCGAGTGGCATACCGTAACCGTCGCATTCTGGTTGAGCAGAAGCATCGCCACCGGCTTGCCGACAATATCGCTCCGCCCGACTACCACCGCTTCCTGCCCGGCAACCGCAATCGAACTCCGGCGCAGAATTTCCATGACTCCGGCCGGCGTGCACGGCACCAGCCCCGGCCGCTGCGTCGAAAGGTAGCCGACGTTCATCGGATGGAATCCGTCCACATCTTTGGCGGGATCGACGGCCAGCAGAATTTTCTTCGCATCCACATGCGCCGGCAGCGGCAGTTGCACCAGGATGCCATCGATCTCGTCGCGCCCATTGAGTGACTCGATCAGAGCCAGCAACTCCTCGGTAGTAGCCGATTCGGCGGGCGAGTGCTGCTCGCTGTAAAGTCCCACCTCCTGCGAGCTCTTTACTTTGCCCCGCACATAAACCTCCGATGCGGGATTGTGCCCCACCAGCACCACGGCCAGCCCCGGCCGCACTCCGCCCTCCGCCAGCGCTTTCACTTCGCCAGCCACTTCTGCGCGGATTTCACTCGCCAGTCTGGCGCCGTCAAGAATTCTGGCCGGCATTCAACCTCTCTTTTCTGATCTTCCTCGGATAAAAGACATCAGGAGAAGAACAGCGATTTTATCTCATCGTCAACGGTGGATCGTCGATCTCCATTTCGAATTCGCGTTTCTGGGCCGCGGCTCGAAAGCGCTCTTCACGCTACAATAATGGGCCATGGTTCCCCAGGATTTGCTCGACATGCTGGTGTGCCCGGTTTGCAAGAAGCCAGTCGCGCTGAACCAAGCTGGCACCAACCTGAAATGCCCTGAATGCCGGCGCGTCTACCCTATTCAGGACGACATCCCCATCATGCTGGTCGATGCCGCCAGCTTCGAGGTGGAAAAGATCGGGTCCGAGTAATCGGATCCCAGGCCCGTGCCGTCGAGGTCCTGCCGTTAGTAGTGGAGGCGCCTCGCCTCCGCTCAATCGTCTCTCAGACCCATTTTCGGGCGGGACAGAACGCCACATCGTGTCATTTTGGCCTCATCTGCCAAAGAACGATTAACGCGACCTACCCGCGCCAGTTCCCCGCAACTATCTGCAAACTATCGGGTTCAAATCATTAAGAGAACTGGACAATGACCTTGGCTGGGGTACCAACGTTACGGCAATACGATTGCATGCAACGAAGATGAATGCCGATGAGTCTAATGAGTCAAGAGCGGAAGGTGAGGGCGGCCATGAGAGACAAATTTTCGGTGACGGAGTTATCGGTCTTGCGCAACGACCTGCTGCAGGGCGCCAATCTGGACTTGCGCGAAGCAGCCGAGGTCTTGCAGGTTTTCCTGATGGGCCGCGGCTACGGCGTTTCTCCCCAGGCAGCCTTTGACGCTGCGGGAAGAGTTGAAATGGCCGGCTGCTCTCTGCCCGTGCTGGAGCGCGAGCTCGAGGGTCTTGCGCTTGTGATGTAGGGGCCTTGTGAGGGGCGAAGACAGGACGAGGCAATCAGGGGAAGATAGACAGTATCGAACACAGAGCGACCTTAACCAGAAGACGTTAAGCAGAAGCTGACCCGGCTCAACCAGGCTTTGGGACGGTTTCTCGGTTCGAAGGCCGGGCGAAATCGCCTGGCCTTTTGATTTGATAAACCGACTCGGAGAAGTAGCGCCGGCGCCCCGCCGGCAGTCGCAAGGCCCCCTCCCCCCTGACGAACCAGTCGCTACCGCGCCGCCACATCAGCCTGTTCATGCGCGTGGTAGCTTGAGCGCACCAGCGGCCCGGACTCGACATGCCGGAAACCGAACTTCAATGCTCCCTCTTTATGAAACGCGAACTCCGCCGGCTTGTAGAAGCGCGTCATCGGCAGATGATCCTTCGACGGCCGCAGATACTGCCCGATCGTCAATATGTCGACACCTCGCCCGCCCAGGTCGCGAAAGACTTCCAACAGCTCTTCCTGCGATTCTCCAATGCCGACCATCACCCCGCTTTTGGTCACAGTGGCGGGAGCCAATTTCTTGGCATTCGACAAGAGATCGAGCGTCCGCTCGTAGCGCGCCCCCGATCGCACCGCCCGATAAAGCCTCGGCACCGTCTCGGTATTGTGATTCAGCACGTCCGGCTTGGCTTCGAGAACAATGCGCAGCGGTTCTTCGAGCCCCTGAAAGTCTGGAATCAGCACTTCAACCCGGCAGCCCGGAACCAGTTCGCGAATCTGGCGGATCGTCTCGGCAAAAATCTTCGCGCCGCCGACGTTGTCATCATCGCGGTTCACGCTGGTTACGACGGCATGACGCAGCTCAAGCGTAGCAACCGCCTCGGCCACGCGCCGCGGCTCGTCCCAATCGATCGGCTCCGGACGCCCCTTCGGCACCGCGCAAAACCCGCAGCGCCGCGTGCAGATGTCGCCCAGCAGCATGAACGTCGCCGTCTTGTGATTCCAGCATTCCCCGATGTTGGGACACTGTGCCGACTCGCAAACCGTGTGCAGTCCAAGCCCGCGCGCCAGCTTTTTCAGATCATGAAAGTTATCGCCGACCGGAGCCCTTGCCTTCAGCCACGACGGCTTGGGACTGGGAATCCTGGGCCCAAGCTCAATCTGGACCAGGTCGGAAGCTGCGAATTGTGAGGAT
This sequence comes from Terriglobales bacterium, assembly GCA_049521375.1. Lineage (GTDB taxonomy): Bacteria > Acidobacteriota > Terriglobia > Terriglobales > Acidobacteriaceae > Acidiflorens. Next base: position 369 of record JBEKOW010000380.1, on the reverse strand, counting down.
GTAGACACGATCTCCCAACAATTCTAGCAAACCCGGCAACCCTGGCCTGGACAGCCTCTTCCTGTCCAGCGGCTCGCGCGCTTGCGCCTAAAGCGTGTGCAGGTAGGCGAGCAGGTCCTTGATCTGCTGGTCGGTCATAACCTGCCCGAAGCCTTCCATCTTGGCGCGTCCGAACTTGACGATATCGGTCACGCGGTCATCGTTCGCCGGCAACCCGCTGAGCTCAAGATACTGGCGTTTGAATACGCCCTTCAGGCTCGGACCTTTCTTGCCGCGCGAAGAATACGGTTCGTGGCATCGGTCGCAATAGTTGTCGTAGAGCTTACGCCCCTCGGCCTGCTGCGGGTTGAGGCCAAGTTCCGCATCCGA
>JBEKOW010000379.1:0-3063 GCA_049521375.1 Terriglobales bacterium | reverse complement strand
ATTCCCCTGGTCAAGCAATTGACTGCGTTGGTCGCGAATGCCGATGCGGAGGCTGCGCGCTTCGTTCATTTGGGTGCAACGAGTCAGGACGTAAATGACACCGGTCTGGTCTTGCAGATGCGGCAGGCTTTCGTCCTGCTCGACGCCGATCTGAACTCGTTGTGTGCAAGTTTCACCCACATGGCTCAGAAATATCGGTCCACGCCCATTGCCGGACGCACCCTTATGCAACATGCGCTGCCGACCACCTTTGGAGTAAAGGTGGCGGGCTGGTTGGACGCCGTGAATCGCCATCGCGAACGTCTTGCGCAAACTCGAATGCGGACACTGGTCTTGCAGTTCGGTGGTGCTGTTGGAACGTTGGCCGCGCTACGGGAAAAAGGTTTGCGAGTAGCGCAGGCGCTTGCCGAAGAGCTGCAGTTGGAACTTCCTCCTGCACCCTGGCACGCCCACCGTGACCGCGTCGCGGAAGTCGCCGCAGTCTTGGGTCTGTGCGCTGGCACTCTGGGCAAGATCGCCCGCGATATCTCTCTGCACATGCAAACCGAGGTTGCGGAGCTCTTCGAGCCTGCGGGCCAGGGCCGTGGTGGATCTTCCACCATGCCGCATAAACGCAATCCCGTAACCGCGGGCGTGGTACTCTCGGCAGCCACTCGCGTACCGGGCTTGGTGGGCACGATGTTGAGCGCGATGGCTCAGGAGGACGAGCGCGGACTTGGCAACTGGCACGCCGAATGGGAGACGCTTCCCCAGATTTTCCGCCTCGCAGGCGGAGCGCTTCACCAGATGGCCGCAATCGTTCCCCGTCTGGAGATTGATACCGAACGTATGCGGCGCAATCTCGACGCGACGCAGGGATTGATTTATGCGGAAGGCATAGCCATGGCTCTCGCCGTCCACGTCGGCAAATCGCAGGCGCACACGTTAATAGGAGCGGCCAGCCAGCAGGCTCGCTCCTCGGGAGAGCATCTTCACGAAGTACTAAATAAGACCAGCTCGGTCATGGAGCATCTGAAACCGGAAGATTTGGACCGGCTCTTCGCTCCCGAAAATTATCTCGGAGCGGCGGAAGAATTCATCGATCGCGTGATCGCCGCGAGTGGCATGCTGAAAGCTTGAAGAAATTACGGTCGCACATAACCACAGCGTGGAGCAGCCCATTAAAGTAGCAAAGAGGAATTGCCATGCCGTTTGTCCAATCCGGAGAATTGCGGACACGATACGAACTAACCGGTGACAAAGGTCCGGTCCTGGTGTTTTCCAATTCGCTGGGCACTGACTTGTCCATGTGGGATCCTCAAATGTCGCAACTGCCGCGGCATTTCCGCGTTCTCCGCTATGACACGCGCGGACACGGACAGTCCACTGCGACCGTGGGCGATTACACCATCGACCAGTTGGGTCGCGACGTTCTGGACCTCCTCGATGTTCTGAAACTGGACCGCGTGCACTTCTGCGGTTTGTCGATGGGAGGCATGATCGGAATCTGGCTGGGCGCGAATGCACCCGACCGGTTGCACCGGTTGGTGCTGTGCAACACGGCCGCTCGCATCGGGAATGCAGAGACCTGGAATGCTCGCATCGAAACTGTCCGCAAGCTTGGCATGAAGCCGGTCGCTGCGGCTGTGATCGAGCGTTGGTTCACTCCAGAATTCCGCGCCGCCTTCCCGGAGCCCGTGGCCAGGGCGCAAGCCATGCTTGAAGCCGCGCCGCCCGCAGGCTATGCCGCGTGTTGCGCCGCCATTCGCGACATGGATCAGCGCGACACCATCGCCCGCATCGCGTCCCCGGCTTTGATAATCTATGGCGCGAAGGATCCGGTCACGCCGCCGTCAGATGCGCAATTTCTGAACGACCATATTGTCGGATCGGTGAAACAGGAGCTTCATGCCGCCCACCTTTCCAATGTTGAACAACCGGACGCCTTCACCGCAGCCGTGATTTCTTTTCTCTCTCAGTGAGGACTTGCACGATTTATGGATGACGCGAAGCGCTACGAGCAAGGCATGAAAGTCCGGCGGGCGGTGTTGGGAGACGCGCACGTGGATCGCGCGCTCGCGGCGACCACCGTCTTCAACCGCGATTTTCAGGATTTCATTACTCGTAACGCTTGGGGAGACATCTGGATGCGTCCCGGATTGCCCCGTCACACGCGCAGTCTGCTGACCTTGGCGATGATGGTGGCGCTCAATCGCGCCGACGAATTTCGTCTGCATGTTCGCGCCGCCGTCAATAACGGAGTTACGCGCGACCAGATCAAAGAGGTGCTGCTGCAAAGCGCGATCTACTGCGGTGTGCCCGCCGCGAACTCCGCTTTCCATCTGGCGGCGGAAGTTTTCGAAGAAATAGACCGGATCGCAAAGTCGAAATCGAAAAAGAGGAAACGGAAATGACAGTCACCGAGGCGCAACTTCTGATTGGAAATCGAGACACCGACGCGGCTGACGCGGCCACATTTGTGCGGGAGAATCCCGTTTCCGGTGAGGTCGCCACGCGCGCCGCCAATGCCGGCGTCGATGACGCCATTGCCGCCGCCGAAGCCGCCGCCGAGGCTTTCCCCGCCTGGTCTGCTCTCGGTCCTCACGAGCGCCGCAAGAAAATGCTGCGCGCCGCCGACTTGCTCGAAGCGCGCACCCCCGATTTCATTTCCCTCATGATGGACGAGATCGGCGCCACCGCTCCCTGGGCCGGCTTCAACGTGTATCTCGGCGCGCAAATGCTGCGCGAAGCCGCTTCCATGACCACCCAGGTTTCCGGCGAGACAATTCCCTCCGAGATTCCCGGCAGCCTGGCGTTTTCCATTCGTCAACCAGTAGGAGTGGTGCTCGGCATCGCGCCTTGGAACGCCCCGGTAATCCTCGGAGTCCGCGCCATCGCCGTGCCGCTCGCCTGCGGAAACACCGTGGTGCTCAAGGCATCCGAAATCTGCCCAGCCACGCATCGGCTGATCGGCACCGTGCTCCGCGAAGCGGGACTCGATCATGGCGTGGTCAACGTTCTCACGCACGACGCCGCCCGCGCCTCGGCCATTGTTGAGACTCTGATCGCGCATCGCGCGGTGCG
>JBEKOW010000378.1:0-3120 GCA_049521375.1 Terriglobales bacterium | reverse complement strand
TCGTGCTTGGCCAGGCGGCGCACGATTGCCAGTTGCGTCCTCAGCATGTCGCCTTCGGCCACATCGGCAATAACCTTCTTCGCAGCCGCTTCGATCTTGTCCAGCGCCTGCGTCATATAGACGCGGGTCATCGCAATCGCCATGGCGGCCGCTGTCTCGCCTTTGGATTCAACGAGCTTTTGCGCGCGCAATACTGCCGACTCCATGGCGTAAATCTCGATCGTCATATCGGCGATTGCCCCCATCACTTCCTGCTGATCCTGGATGGTCGCCATATATTTCTGCGTCGCCGCACCCGAGACAAACAGCCCGAGCTTTTTGGCATTCGCCACCAGCTTGCGCTCTTCGGCCAGCGGTCCTTCGATTTCCTCTCCCATCGAGGGTCCGCTCAACACTTCGTCCATGAGCTTCTTGATGGCCGGCATGAGCGGCAACTGGCCGCTCATCGCGCGCTTCAACAGGAAACCCGTAATGATGAGCCGGTTAATTTCGTTGGTGCCTTCGAAGATGCGGTTGATGCGCGCGTCGCGATAAGCGCGTTCCGCTGGATATTCTTCGACGAATCCGTAGCCGGCATAAATCTGCATAGTCTCGTCGACCACGTAGTCGATCATCTCCGAGCCCCAGACCTTCAGGATCGAACACTCGACCGCGTATTCCTCGATGGCCTTGCGCGTTTCTTTGGACGCCTCCGGACTGGCTTTGTCGATCTCCGACAGCAGCGTATCCATGAGGCCGACCGTGCGGTAGACGAGCGATTCGCCGACATAAATCAGAGCGGCCATATTCGCGATCTTTTCGCGCACCAGGCCGAAGTCGCCAATTGTCTTGCCGAACGCCTTGCGCTGCTTGGCATACGCCACCGCGTGCTCGACCGAAACACGAGCGCCGCCGACGCACATGGCGCCAAGTTTGAAGCGTCCGATGTTCAGGATGTTGAAAGCGATGGTCGCGCCTTTGCCGATTTCGCCGAGCAGATTCTCCACCGGCACCTTGCAGTCGTTCAGGATGATGGGGCAAGTCGACGATCCGCGAATGCCCATCTTGTGCTCTTCCGCACCCACGGAAAATCCGGGAAAGTTTCTTTCCACGAGAAACGCCGAGAATTTTTCGCCGTTGATCTTCGCGAATACGGTGAACAGGTCGGCGAAGCCGGCGTTGGTGATCCACATCTTCTCGCCGTTCAGGATGTAGTGTTTGCCATCGCTCGAAAGCTCGGCGCGGGCGCGGCAATTGAGCGCATCGGAACCAGACGAGGCTTCCGACAAGGCATATGCGCCGACGATTTCACCAGCGGCCAGGCGCGGCAGATATTTCTGCTTCTGCTCTTCCGTGCCAAAGTAAACGATGGGCAGCATGCCGATGCCGCTGTGCGCGCCCCAGGTGGTCGCGAAACCTGCGTACTTGGCGATGTGGTCGGCGATGACGGCAGCCGTAACCTTATCCATTTCCAGGCCGCCGTAAGCTTCGGGAATTTCAACTCCACTCAGGCCCAGTTCGCCTGCCTTTTTCAACAGGTCGCGCGAGATGGAGAAATCCTTGCGCTCGATCTTCTCGGCGTTCGGCAGGATCTCGTTGACGGCAAACTCTTCGGTCGTTTGGCCGATCATCTGGTGCTGATCGGTGAAATCTTCGGGAGTGAACACTTCGGAGGTCTGCCGCTCTTCCAGCAGAAAGCCGCCGCCAAGAATTTTGGTCTTCGGAATCGCAGTGGTAGCCATGGATCCATTCCTCGGAGGACGATTGTTGGCGCGATTGTTGCGACAAAGATCGTCGATTTCAATCTGAATCTTGAATTAAGAAACTGCCGGAAGGCCGCCCGAAAATCAAACGGCCCTTAACTATTTTAACGCCCCGGTCCGGAATTAATTAAGACGACAAGCTTCCCGTCCAATCTGTGAGCGGGGAGAGCCGCCGCGCTCAAGGCATCAGGTCGGCCATGCGCTCGTTAAAGGCGAAGGAGCCGAAGGGTTGCAGCCCGTAACGCGCCATGCACTGCTGATACTGGCTGAGCAACGTCTGGTAGATCAGGCTCTGCCCGGGATCGTTCCGGCCGCGCATCTGACGGCGTTGCGCCTCGAGCTGGCGGGCCAGCGAACTGCAATCGTGAAACAAATATTGCGGACTGCAACCGACTCCATTCCACGACTCTCCGCCGGGACAGAAGTTGTTTGCCACCAAACAGGCACCATACCGCGATCCCGGTGGGCAGACGGTGCACGGCTCTTTTACACATTTCACCGGAAAGTGGAATTCGGCTTTTGCCGGCTGCGGCCTTCTGAAAGGGTGCCAGAATCCGCGAGTTGGCTTTTCATTGGCCGCTTTTTTGTCCGGGGATGGCACCTTGAACGATGGCACACCCTTGCTTGAGGACGTTGCGCCCATCCCGGCGGAATGCCCGCCGCCGGCCGCATGAAACGCCGGACTGCTCGAGCTGTGAACGCTTGCGGAAGAACCGGGATTGGCCGAAGAACTCCCGTGGGAGGCGGAACTCGCGGAGCTTCCTGTGCTGGTGGAGCTGCCTGCGGGCGCCGCAGTTACAGTTAATGAAAAAAGCAGAATGCCCACGATGACGATGACAAGCGCGGAGAGTCGCATAAAGCACCTCCAGACCGGCTCAGATGCGCCGGTCAAGATCCTTGCCGTCCTGCTTACTTTGACGTTCCCTGACACCCTAGAGGTTACCGCTAAATTGCCCCGGCGAACATACCTGTTACGCAAAGTTCGGTAATCACGAGAGATTCTCGAAGATTCCGGCCGCGCCCATGCCTCCGCCTACGCACATGGTGACCATGCCGTAGCGCGCTTTGCGGCGCTTCAGTTCCCGGATCACGCTCGCCGTCAGCTTGGCGCCCGTGCATCCCAGAGGATGCCCAAGGGCGATGGCGCCGCCATTGGGATTTACGCGCTCCGGGTCGAGTCCTGCTTCTTTGATTACCGCCAGCGCCTGCGCCGCGAAGGCTTCATTCAGTTCGATGACGTCGATATCCGCGAGCTCCAGGCCGGCCAGCTTTAGCGCCTTGGGAATCGCAAATACCGGGCCGATCCCCATTTCTTCCGGCTTGTATCCGGCGGTGGCGAAGGAGACGTAACGCGCCAGCGGAGTGATGCCGAGCGCCT
>JBEKOW010000377.1:0-7366 GCA_049521375.1 Terriglobales bacterium | reverse complement strand
GTGACGGTGTAATTGCCGAGCGGCACGGAGGTGAAATCAAATCCTCCGCTGTCGCGGGAGTCATGGGACTGGGTCCAGTCCGAGTTTTGAGCCTTCAGCGTAACGTGCGCACCTTGAATGGGTCGGTGCTGCGGATCATGAACGACGCCCCGAACAGAACCAAAGATCGTCGCATGAGCGACGGACGTAATGAGCAGAACGGCGGAAATCAAGATGAGTTGAAAGCGCGTCATATTCCCCTCGATGTTTTCATGGCCAGGTCAGAACCCGGCTGCTTCGTGAGTGCGCGCAGAATACAGCGCACAATAGCGACGTCTGCAGGCGATGGACAGACGGCACGGCCAGCCGTCCGCGAACTTAAGAACGGCGGACGAGACTCGCGATATCAGCGTGTGAGCAGGAGGTTAGCGGCGAGGAGGAGCGCGCGCCGAATCGGGACCGAGAAGGACGGCAGAGCTGTCGTCAACCAGCGGGGACGGTAGCGCATTTTCGATCGGCAGGCTGACTGGAGAAAGATGGTTGCTGGCCGGCTTGGCCCAGCCGGAAGTCCTTACCGTGCGGCAGCAGCAATCGTAATTGCAATGTCCGCAGCAGCAATCGAGTGAGCGGAAAGAAGCTTCGGGAGACGACGCCGCGTGCTGCGACTCGGAATTTCGTGAAGCTGTACGATCTGCATCCTCATGGTGGCAGCGCATCGCGGGCGCTGCGGCAGGAACTTCCGCCATTGGCCGCCGCATGCAGCGCATGCCCGCGGGCGGAGCAATCTCAGCCATCGCAAACGGCCCGAACGCCGGGCCGAGCATGACCAGCATAAGAAAGCCGGCCATGGCGCGAGATGCAGCGGTGACATTCCTCATGGTCGTCCGCGCGTCAGATGCCCCACACAAAATACGCGTCTACCCCAAATGAGATGCCGGACATCATAGCAGCGTTCGTTGCTGGCTGGCTAGCAGTCCAGCCCTGTCATTTCTCAAATTCGCAGTGCACCCAGGAGCTCCCCTTCTGCTCTTCTCGGCGAACCCTGCGTCTCGGCGGTTTATTTTGGTTTCCGCTGTCCCGGCATCGTCTGCGATACCATTCTCACCATGCACGAACTGGCAACCCGGCTGCTTAGAACAATTCGAAAGCAGGACCTCCTGCATGCCGGAGACCGCGTCGCCGTAGCGGTTTCTGGGGGCGCCGACTCGGTCGCGCTCCTTTGCCTGTTCGAAGAGCTGCGACCAGACTTGGGCATCGTGCTTTCGGTGGCGCATGTAAATCACAAACTGCGAGGCGCCGAGTCGGACCAGGACGAACAATTCGTCAGGGAACTCGCGGGGGCGCACAGTTTGGACTTTCACGCCGTAGATGCGCCTGTTAACAAGAGACAGCCGACTGAGGGTGATGCCGTTGCGGATTCGGGTGTGGAGGCGTCGGCGCGCAAACTGCGCTACGACTTTTTCGGTCACCTGGCGCGCCGGGAAAGCCTGAGCCGCATTGCCACAGCTCACACGCTCGACGATCAGGCAGAGACGGTACTGCTGCGTATCTTTCGGGGCACGGGGATTCGCGGCCTGGCGGGTGTTCACCCTCGCTTTTGCCTGCGTGGGCCGCGGGACGACGAATCGGCGGATCCCGCGACGATGTCTCATGAAGGGTCGCGGGCGGATGATCAACCGATGAGGATTCCGGGCGCGCCGAAGGTGGTGCGGCCTCTGCTTGGCTTGCGAAGAGCGGAGTTGCGGGACTATTTGCAGGCGCGTGGTCAGGAATGGCGCGAGGATTCATCGAACGAAGACATGAGGTTTCTCAGGAATCGCGTGCGCAAGCAGTTGCTGCCGATCATTGCCGACGAATACGGCGCGGCTGCGATCGAACACATTGCAGAACTAGCCGAAATTGCGCGCGCGGAAGAAGAGTGGTGCTCAAAAGATTTAAGCAAAGCCAGGCTGGCGGAACCGGCGCTGTCAGGACCCAGCCTTGACGTGCAGCGGCTGCTGGAGTCGCCCCTCGCAGTCCAGCGCCGGCTTGTACGAGCCTGGCTCGAGGCGAACACTCCCGAGGTGAGTGTTTCATTTCGGCTGATTGAGGAGATTCTTGAGCTGGCGTGCGCGCAGTCAGGGAAAACTCTGCAATTAGGGCGTCAACCTGCGGCGGCGCGGCAACGAACTTGTGTTCGAACGGGAAGATGGAAACGAGCCGCGAGTTTATCAATACAAATTGGCGCTGCCCGGCGAAGTCACGATTACGGAATTGGGGACGCGTATCGAGGCGCTTCTGGTGAATGCTGGAGATGTTCTGGATCGTGAACGGGAAGCGTTACTGGATCCACAAGAGCTGGGTCTGCACCTGGTGATTCGCAACTGGAAAGCGGGCGATCGCTACTGGCCGGCCCACACATCCGCGGAAAAGAAGGTTAAGGAATTGCTTGGCGGCCTCCATGCGACAGGGACCGTCAAGAAACTCTGGCCGGTTGCGACAGACGAAGACGGCCGCCTGGTCTGGATGCGGGGAGTCGCGGTTCCTGAAGCTTTACGTCCGCGGACCGAGAGCGCGATTTGGATTCGGGAGAATCGCCTAAGCTCGTGATCGGGACTGGCGGACAATCTAGCGAAACCGGAGCGACTCGCGCCGCGAGGGAGAAAATCCGAATATCCCCAAGCCAAGAGCCTACAGCCTAAAGCCGAAAGCCTACTTCCCAAACGCCGGCAGCACTTCAGCCTTGTACTTCTCCAGCGTATCCTCCTCGTCCCCGCACATCAGATAGATATTGAACTGCGTAACTCCCGCCCGCTCGAGCGCATGGAGTTTTTCGATTTGTGCCTCCGCGGGTCCGAGCAAACAGAAACGGTCGGTGACGTCATCCGTTACGAAGTCCGCGTTGCTGCTGTCCACTTCGCAATGATGAAGGTAATCGTACTGCCCGCGATCGCGTATATAAGAGGTGAGCGCGGGTGGAAGGTCTTCCGGTTTGTATTTCGAAACGAGGTCCACCACATGGTTTGACACCAGTGCAGGAAACCACCGGACGTGGTCGCGTCCAACCTTGAGATCGTCAGACACCCAAACGGGCGCCGCGGCCATGATCTCAATCTTGCCGGGATCGCGTCCCGCAGCCTCTGCGCCTTTCTTCACGAAGCTCACGCACCACGCAATCAGATCGGGATCGGCGAACTGGAGAATCACGCCATCGGCGGTCCGGCCCGCCATCTCGAGCACTTTCGGCCCGTATCCCGCAACCCATACGGGCGGAACGCCGCCGGTCGCCCACGTAAGGCGCGTCGGGCGCCCCTCATAGTCAATCTCTTTCATGCCGGTCAGATCGCGGAACGCTTTTACAGCCTGCTCGAGTTCCGCCGGCGAGACGGGCTTTTTTCCCAGCACACGGCGAGAACTGTCGCCGCGTCCAATGCCCAGTTGCATACGGCCGCCGGAAATCAGGTTCAGTGTCGCAAAGAGACTCGCCGTGACTGTAATGTCGCGCGTGGCGGGATTCGTGACACATGTGCCGAGGCGCATCTTCTTTGTGTTGGTCGCCATCAGCGTGAGCATGGGATAGGGTTCGAGCCAGAGGACGTGCGAGTCGAAGATCCACCCATACTCAAAGCCGGAGGTCTCCGCCTGGCGAGTGAGCGCGAGAATGCGCTCCACCGTCATATCGGGTTTAAAGGTGATTCCAAAACGCATGTCGTCTCCTAAGTGTGCGGGTTCCCCTGGGCAAATCCGGTTTTTTTTGCGTTATCCCGAACCGCCTGCAACGATGGGCGGAGGTCGGCAGTTTAGCATAGAATTCGTGCTGTAAAGACGAAGGAGCACAAGCACAAATGGCGTTTGACACCATCATCGTCAACGGACGCATAGCCACCGCGACGGACACTTTCGCGGGCGATATTGCCATCAAGGACGGCAAGATTGCCGCGCTGGGCCAAAGCCTGCCTCGCGAAAATGCCGGCAAGATCATCGACGCCGCGGGCAAATACGTGCTGCCGGGCGGCATCGACGTGCACACGCACCTCGACATGCCTTTCGGTGGTACGACCAGCGCCGATGATTTCGAGACCGGCACGCGCGCCGCCGCTTTCGGCGGCACGACCACGCTGATCGATTTTGCCATCCAGTACAAAGGCCAGACGCTGCGTACCGCCTTCGATGCGTGGATGAAAAAGGCTTCGGGACGCGCCGTTTGCGATTATGCGTTCCATTGCATCATCACCGAACTGGCGGATGCACAAGCATTGGTGCGCGAGGGCGTCACCAGCTTCAAGTTGTTCATGGCCTACCCGGGCGTATTCATGCTCGACGACGCCAGTATTTTCAAGGCCTTCCGCGCAACCGCGAAAAACGGCGGCCTCGTCTGTATGCATGCGGAAAACGGAAATGCGATTGACGTGATCGTGCAGCAGGCTCTGGCGGAAGGGAAGAAGGCGCCCAAGTACCACGCTCTGACGCGGCCGACAACCGCGGAAGCCGAAGCGGTATCGCGCGCGATTGCGCTGGCCGAGATGGCCGGAGCGCCCGTGTACATCGTGCACCTGAGCTGTAACGAGGCGCTCGAAAAAGTGCGCGAGGCGCGCGATCGCGGCCTGCCGGTTTACGCGGAAACCTGTCCGCAGTATCTATATCTGTCGCTGGAGAACATGGATGCGCCCGGATTCGAGGGCGCGAAGTATGTATTCACTCCGCCGTTGCGCGAAAAGTGGAACCAGGAAAAACTCTGGAACGGATTGAAGCGGGATCATCTTCAGGTTGTGTCCACCGACCACTGTCCTTTCTGCTTCAAGGAACAGAAGGAACTGGGGAAGGACGATTTCACCAAAATTCCCAACGGTGGACCCGGAATCGAGCACCGCATGAGCCTGATCTATTCCGGCGGCGTCGCCGCGGGACGCTTCAGCGTCAACCGTTTTGTCGAACTGGTTTCCACTACGCCGGCAAAGTTGTTTGGCCTCTATCCGCGGAAGGGAACGATTGCGGTCGGCAGCGATGCCGATCTCGTGATCTTCGATCCGGACCGCAAACATACCATCAGCGTGAAGACCCACCACATGCGCGTCGACTATTCGATGTTCGAAGGAATCGAAGTGACTGGCATGCCCGACGTGGTGCTGTCGCGCGGGCGCGTGGTGGTGAACGCGAACAAGTTCGAGGGACGCGCCGGCGCGGGAGAATTTCTGAAGCGCGCGCTCTACACGCAACCGTAGAGAAGCTTTGATTCAGCTTACGTCAGGCCCCGTACTCCGCGGCTATGCTAATTGCTGGTCTAGTTTCCAGAAGAGCACCAGTTCTAGTGTTTGTCTCCCTGTTCGGTAAAGAACTTGCCGCTGGTCCCGGAGGAAAAATAGCGCGACGTCACGGTCTTCTTCCGCGTAAAGAACTCAACTGCATCCCATCCATGCACGTGCAGGTCGCCGAAGAAGGAATCCTTCCAGCCGGAAAACGGAAAATACGCCGGCGATGCCGCCACACCGATATTGACGCCCACCATGCCTACCTCGACTCGCCTGCTGTATTCGCGCACGGCGGCGCCATCCTCGGTGAAAATTGAAGTGCCATTCCCGCGCGGATCGTTATTCACAAGCGCGATCGCTTCGTCGAGAGTGTTCACATGCATCACCGACAGCACGGGGCCGAAAATCTCCTCGCGCGCGGCTTTCATTTCCGGCTTCACATTGTTCAGGATCGTGGGGCCAACAAAGTTGCCGCCCGCCGGAGCAGTCTTCGGACGGCGGCCATCCACCAGCAATTCGGCTCCCTCTTTTATGCCCACTTCAATTGCGTCGTGAACGCGCTCGCACGCCGCGTGCGAAATTACCGGCCCCAGGCTCGCCTTCGGATCGCGGCCATCGCCAGCGACGAGTTTTTCCGCCTCTTCTTTTAATCGGCTCATGATGGCCCCTTGTGCCGATCCGACCGTAACCAGCACCGACCCTGCCATGCAGCGCTGGCCGGCGTTGCCGAATGCGCTGCCCAGAACGTTCGATACTGTCTTATCCACTACTGCGTCGGGCATCACGACCATGTAATTCTTGGCGCCGCCCAAAGCCTGCACTCGCTTTCCTTTTTCCGCCGCGCGCCGGTAAATGTACTTGGCCGTGTTGACCGAACCTACAAACGAAACCGCATTGATCCGGGGATTATCGAGAATCGCATTCACGACATCGTGCGCGCCATGGACAAGATTGACCACGCCCTTGGGCAGACCAATTTCTTCCAGAATGTGACAGATCAATTCCGAGGTCAGGGGAACCTGCTCCGAAGGTTTCAGAACGAATGTGTTGCCACACACGATGGCAAATGGCAGAAACCACATTGGCACCATCGCGGGAAAATTAAAAGGAGTAATGGCGGCGCAGACCCCGACGGGTTGCCGGATCGTCTCGCTATTGATGCCGCGCGCCACGCCTTCCAGAATGCGACCCTGCATTGTCATGGGAGAAGCGCAGGCGACCTCCAGCACTTCGATGGAGCGAGTGATCTCGGCGCGGGCGTCGGACAGAACTTTCCCCGACTCGCGCGTGACCGAGTCCGCCAATTCGTCAATGCGCTGGCGAAACTTCTCGCGCAAAGCAAAGATGAATTCCGTCCGCTCGCCCACCGATCGTCCGCGCCAGTCGGGCAATGCGGCGGCGGCCGCAGCCACGGCCGCTTCAACATCGGCGGCGTTTGATAAAGGCACCCGCGCCAGTACCTGGCCATTGGCGGGATTCGTCACATCAAGACATCCGGAGGCCTGCGCCGCCACCCAGCGGCCGCCCACGAAATTCGTCAGAATTCTCGCGGATGCATGATCCGCAACGACGGCATCGCCCGCCACCAGAGTATTCGTTTCCAAAGTCATGGTCACCGTCCTTTTAAGGTCCCTCGGTTTTATGAGGCGTTCAGCCCCTCGTTCTGAACATGCATGTCACATCCGACAAGAAATCAACGCTCTTGCATGATCACGGAGAGCCGCTCGTTTTGCGATCGGACAACATGAGTGCCGCCGAAAGCCGCGTGGTAAACTATTATATGTCTCGCCGCAAATATTGTGGCGACCGCTGCAAGTCAGTATCGGTACGTAGGCGCGTAGCTCAGTTGGTTAGAGCGCTACCTTGACACGGTAGAGGTCAGGAGTTCGAGTCTCCTCGTGCCTACCATTTCTTTCAAGCAGTTGCCCTGGACCCCTTCTACAAATCTGGGTCCATTTGGGTCCAATAAGGGCTCCCACTCCAAAACAAGCATCGTTCGCAGATCGTTGTCGACCTGCGAGACGTATCTGTTCTGGAGAATTTACTGAATCAGGCTTGATTTGCTTGCAGACAGCGATCCGCTCGGCACGATCGCGTCGACTAGCTTCCCCTGGGCGAGACGCTTGATGTTCGACGTTGCCTGCAAGTACTGGTTGGTT
>JBEKOW010000376.1:0-3242 GCA_049521375.1 Terriglobales bacterium | reverse complement strand
ACTACCGGCAAACCGTGCTGACCGCTTTTCAGCAGGTGGAAGACTACCTGGCGCAGACGCGCCTGACGTGGACCGAGATCGAGCAGGCGCAGGCCGCAGTGGATGCGGCGCAGAAGGCTTACGATCTGGAGAAGGCGCGCTACGAGACCGGCATCGATCCTTACCTGAATCTGCTGACGACCCAGACTGCTTTGCTGAGCACGCAGGAAACGGTCACCAACCTGAATACGCAACAGATGACTGGCGCGGTGTTGCTGGTGGAAGCGCTGGGCGGCGGGTGGGATGTTTCGCAACTGCCAACGGCGTCCCAGGTGTCGAAAAGGCCGCCTGCCGATCAGAGGACGATGGAAAAATGAACTCAGAAGTGAGAAGTCAGAAGTCAGATTGAAGAAGTAAACCCTCTAGTACGAAAGGTTTTGACTTAACTTCTGCAATCTGACTTCTGACTTCTAACTTCTAACCGTGCTTTGGGATTGAAATATCTGTCTGGCGGCGGCTCTTGCGAATTCTTGGAGATGCGGCGAAATATCTCGTGATCAGCCTGGCTATCCTGTACGCGCTGGACTGGAGCGTGTTCGAGGCCCGGCGAATGAAGGGAACGGGGATGGGAAGCATGCCCGTGGACCAGTTTCTGGCAACGACCCTCAAGGGCAATAAGGCGGAGTACGACTACCTGGGAACGGCGAATCAGAATTGCTCGCACAGCCTGTTACCGCAGTATGCGGCGTCGAACTGGAACACCCCCTGCTGGTGGTTGGCACGGCATAGTACGAGTTGGCAATAGGGCGGGGGCCGGATGGGGACGGCGAAGCGTGAAACTGGGGGCTACGCCGTGGGATTAGTACTACTACTTCCGAGTAATCCGGACCTCTCGTCAAACTGTTAGACTTTGGCCAGAATACCAATGTCACGAGTGTCCTATGTCGGTGTCCTGCTGTGCGCTACTTTGCTGGCGCAGAGTTTGGCCGCTCAGGATAAAACCAGCACCCGGCACGGGATGGTTGAGCGCGTGGCGCTGCGCAACAGTGGCGACGATATCGAGGTCGAGATCCAGACTTCGGGGACGCCGGTATCTCCCGATACGCAGGCTATTAGCGGGCCTGATCGGATTGTCGTCGATTTTCCCGGGACGCTGCCGGCCTCCACGTTGCGCGCGCTGAATGTGAATAAGGGTGTGCTCAAGGGCATTCGATCGGGATTATTCTTCAACAACCCTCCTATTACCCGGATCGTGCTGGACCTGCTGGAACCTCGGTCGTACCAGGTTTCGAGCGCCGGAAACAAAATTGTGGTGAAACTTGGCGCGGCCCCTGCGGCGGGGAAGCCGGTGGTGGCGGCGAACCCGACAGTGAGCCCACGGGTGCGGGAGAGCGTCTCGCCCGCTTCTGCTCAGGGCGCTGCGACGCCGCATCTGGCACCGGCCAGTCTTTCGAGCGGCACAGTCAGTCCTGCGGCGGCTGCGTTAGCGAATCTTTCGCACGCGAATCTGTCGCATGGAAATTTGGCGAGCGCGAACATCCCCAGTGCCAATTTGCCGGGTTCCGCAATGGCGCGCTCCACGGTCGCGCCGGCGGTGGTTCCGCTGGCCACTCCTGCAGCCGCACCCAAGCCGATGAGCGTGACGTATCAAAGTGGACTGCTCAGTATTCATGCGGAGAAAGCGACTCTGGCGCAGGTTCTCTTTGAGGTGCATCTCCGCACCCAGGCGGAAATTGCGATTCCTGCGGGCGCTGAGCGGGAGGAAGTGATGGCCGATCTGGGGCCGGCTCCGGCACGCGAGGTGCTGGGGGCCTTGCTCAACGGGTCGCATTACAACTTTATCTTCGTGGGCAACGAACTTTCGCTTGAACGCGTCATCCTGACGCAAAAAGACTCCACCAACTTCTAGGGTGGTCTCTCCACTTCGCAACAATGGGGATGTCTGGCAAGGCAACATATCGGGCACAGGATCGCCTAATTCGGTCGGGTTTACTCCGCGCGGGGACGCGGAAGACGGTTCTTCCACGGAAGAACGGGCGGGTTTTCGATCAGGCGGACTTGGTGACGTTAGCTGCTTGCGGGCCTTTCTGTCCCTGGACGATTTCGAACTCGACTTTGTCGCCCTCCTGAAGGCTCTTGTAGCCTTCGCTGGCGATGGAACTGTAGTGGATGAATACGTCGGGGCCATCGTCGCGGCCGAGGAACCCGTATCCCTTTGCGTTATTGAACCACTTGACGGTGCCTTTCAAACGTTCCACGTGCGTATTCCTCCTTTTGGAGAGCCCCAAGAACGAAAATGCAAGGCTCTGCCAAAATGTGGGGCCATTGTGATTCTGTGGGGAAATCGTGTCAAGGACGTGCATCACAAGCGCGTGTACCGCGGGAATACCTGCGTTGGGAGAGGCTGAGGCGGAGGGCAGAATGGTGGAGAAGTCGCGTGCAGAAAAGGGGCTGCCCGTGTCCCTGAAAGTCGTGGGAGGGTACAAGTCGGCCTTCGACTCCGCCCGAGCCTCACTTCATGGGGCGGTGGCTCCGCTCAGGAAGACCTCGGAGTTATTTCAGTATCCGCGATGTGGGCTCGTGGGCGGCGGACAGCCAAAGGATGCCGCTGATGGTCTTGGCATCGCGAATGCGGCCGTTGAGAGCCATCTCCCGGGCCTCCGATAAGGGGAAGAAACGAGTAGCGATTCTCTCGTCGGCTTCGGGTTGCGCTTCGCCCGCTCGCAGGCCGCGGGCGAGATAGATGGTCATGGTTTCGTCGAGGAAGCCGGGGCTGACGTAGAAGTGCAGGATCTTCTTCCAGTGTCTGGCGGTGTAGCCGGTTTCCTCGAGTAGTTCACGCCTGGCGGCGGCGAGCGGGAGCTCTCCTTCGTCGATGCGGCCGGCGGGCAATTCCCACATCATGGATTGGGCGGCATGGCGATACTGGCACTCGAGAAGAATGCGAGGTTCCGCAGGCCTGTGTTTTCCCCGGGAAGTTTTTTTTCGCGGCGAGCGCTGGTTGCTCGTGGCCAGATCAATGAGCGTGCCATCGTCGACGGCGAGGATGACAATGGAACCGGAATGGCGGATGACGTCGCGGCGGGCGCGCACTCCGCCGGGTTCAGCGACTTCGTCGGTAGTGACGGAGAAGACGGGTCCTTTATATGCGATGCGGGAAGAGAGAACGCGCGCTTGCGGTGACCTGGAAGATTTCGCCATAACATCAATATAAGGTATGCTGCGCGTGTGAAGCCGGACCAAAGGCAATCGGTGGTGATAGT
>JBEKOW010000375.1:0-5487 GCA_049521375.1 Terriglobales bacterium | reverse complement strand
GATGAGAGGTATCGCACGCTTCCCTTCCCCCCTCCGCCGCTGGGAGTGCGAGTGCGATACGAGGTGATCGAGCACACGGGAAGGCATTCGCCCGCGCCCGATTTGATGCGGGGGCACGGCGGAAAAAAGGATGCGCCCTCGGGAGAAATTTCGGCAACCGTCTTTGTACCCTTCCTCGATGAAAGTGGTGCACACTACCGGACACCGCTCGCTATCGCCCCAGCATTTTCGCTGAGTCTCGAACCAGACGAGCAGGTCCTTCGCGTGCAAGACGTTCGCGAAATTTCAGTCAACGTCGGCGTGCGTTCGAATCTCTCGGGAGTTCCCTCTGGAAACCTGCGGTTGGAATTGCCCGCAGGTTGGAAGTCGGATCCGGAACGGCAGACGGTTGCACTAGCCGAACGCGGCGACAAGCGCAACTTTACATTCAAGGTAGTGCCGAGCGGCCTGCATGAAGGGCGCGTCGAGATTCGCGCTCAACTCGACGCGGGCGGCAAGACGTATAGCGAGGGCTACACCCTGATTACGCGTGAGGATCTGGGCGCAGCTTACTACTACCAGCAGGCGGTCCAGCGCGTCTCGATCGTCGATGTGAAAGTGCCGAAAGATTTGAAGGTCGGCTACGTCATGGGCGCGGGCGATGACATTCCGACCGTGCTCGAACAGATCGGAATGAATGTCACGATGATTCCCGCTGACAAACTTGCCTCGGAAGATTTGACCAGGTATCAGACAATCGTGCTCGGCATTCGGGCGTACGACACCCAGAAAGATGTGATCGCCAACAACAAGCGGCTGCTGGATTATGTCGAGGCCGGCGGACGGCTGGTGGTGCAGTACAACACCATGGGCTCATTCGGCGTGCCCATCGATTTCAATTCCGGCAAATACACGCCCTATCCGGCAACGCTCAGCCGTGCGCGCGTTTCCGTCGAGGAAGCGCCGGTAAAGATTCTCGATCCGTCGAATCAGATTTTTCACTACCCGAATGAAATTGCGGCGAAGGACTTCGACGGCTGGGTACAGGAACGCGGGCTGTACTTTATGTCGGAGTGGGATCCGAAGTTTACGCCCTTGCTCGAGTCGCATGATCCGGGCGAGCCCGAAAGGAAGGGCGGCCTGCTGGTTGCGCACTATGGCAAGGGAACCTACATCTACACGGGATATGCATTCTTCCGGCAGTTGCCGGCGGGTGTGCCGGGGGCGGTGAGATTGTTTGTGAACCTGGTGAGTGGTCAGTAGTCGGCCGTCGCTAGTCGTTTGTCGTTGGTCGCTGTCTGGTCGTCGCAGTCTGGAATCCGTTATGCACCATACACAGCAACAGCACTTCTTTGTGCGTCGATTGGGTCTCATTTTGTTAATAGCCAACATGATCGGCACCATTATTTGCTTGGTTAGGACCTCGCCAAGCTGGGCAATTCCGCAAGAGCACGGGCTTGTGCCGATTACCGGTGAACCATTTGTTTGGTTTGCTGGCGTTGTGCCGGTCGTTACCGTCTTCCTTCCATTGAACCTCACTTGGGGGGCACACATTCTCCTCAGCAGAAAGTGGCGAAACGGTTACTTTTGGCTGTTGAGCGCCGCAGTGTGGTTTGTTGCCGTCTGGATTGATTTCGCGCATCACTGAGGCCGAATCCAAAGCCGTGCATCGTATGCGCCCTCCGAACGACGAACGACCAACGACCAACGACGAACGACGGTCTCCGACAACTCCGTGACCATTTCTCCCATAACGGACGCCGATGGCAAAACACCCCTCGTGCGCGGCATCAGCCTTACTTCCGCGACCGCGCTGAACATGATTGACATGATCGGCGTGGGACCGTTTATCACGATCCCGCTGATCGTCTCCGCCATGGGCGGCCCGCAAGCCATGCTGGGATGGGTGCTGGGCGCATTTCTCGCCATCTGCGACGGCCTCGTGTGGGCCGAGTTGGGCGCGGCCATGCCGGGCTCGGGCGGCTCGTACCGATACCTGAAAGAAATTTACGGCCCGCAGAAGTTGGGACGGCTGATTTCTTTTCTCTTCATCTGGCAACTTTCATTCAGCGCGCCGCTCTCGATCGCCTCGGGAGCGATTGGACTGTCACAGTACGCCGCCTTTTTCTGGCCGGGGCTGGAGCACGTCTGGTCCACCCGCACCGGCAATCTCAACCTCCCGGTTGTCGGAACACTGCAACTCACGTGGGTCGCCATGCCGGCCACGCTCGTGGCGATTGGCATCTGTGCGCGCGATCTCTCGACTTACCAAACTGCTCTGGCTGGGTGTCATGGGGACGATCGGGTGGATCATCTTTACGGGACTGACGCATTTCAATGCGCATCAGGCATTTGATCTGCCTCCGGGCGCCTTCACGTTTTCGCGCGACTTTTTTAGCGGGCTGGGCGGCGCAATGCTGATCGCCTCCTATGACATCGGCGGGTACTACAACGTTTGCTTTCTCGGCGACGAGGTCAAGGATCCGGAGAAAAACATTCCGCGCGCTTTGCTGCTCTCCATCCTGGCGGTTGCCTTTCTCTACATCGTGATGAACATCAGCATTCTCGGAGTCATCCCGTGGCGCGAACTGGCACAATCGGGAGCCTCGAACAGCAAGCTGTATGTCGTCTCCACCATGATGCAGCGCATCTACGGGCAGCGCGCAGCTTCTCTGATTTCGGTGCTGGTGATGTGGACGGCCTTCGCCTCGGTGTTCTCGTTGACCCTGGGCTATTCACGCGTGCCATATGCGGCGGCGCTCGACGGCAACTATTTTCGAATCTTCGCGCGCGTCCACCCGGTACACCGGATTCCTTATGTGTCGGTGCTGGCGCTCGCTGGAGTCGCAGCCTTGTTCTGCTTCCTGCGGCTCGCCGACCTGATTGCGTCCCTGATCGTCATCCGCATCGTGTTGCAATTTCTCGTGCAGAGCATCGGAGTGATCATCCTGCGCATCCGGCAGCCGGAGATGCCGCGGCCGTTTCGCATGTGGCTGTACCCCTTGCCGGCCTTGATTGCCGCGGCCAGTTTTATTTTCATCCTTGTTTCGCGGCGAAACTTTCTGCGCGAAGTTCGCTATGCCGGCGTGATTCTGGTGGTGGGTCTCGCGATCTACCTGGTGCGTGCGTGGCGGCAAGGGGAGTGGCCGTTTCGGGACTCGGCGATCGGCTCTGGTCTTTAGGCCAGGCTCCAGCCTGCGTACAGCCGAGGCGCCCAAAGCCTGAAACAGAGAACCGAAAGCCTAGCCACGAGATTCGCGTTTGCATTAGCATCGTCCTGATATCTCTCAGGAGGTTCCAGTCAATGCAGCGGAGTTATGGGGTTTTCCGCGCAATGTGCCTGGGCGCGGCGTTGGCATGTTCTGCGGCGGGTGTGGGTTGCGTTCATCATTCCCACCGGGTCTATGACGCCTATTACAACGACTATCATCGATGGAACGATCACGAGATCGATTACTACCAGCGCTGGGCTCGCGAGACCCATCGCGATCCAGACCGCGATATTCGCAAGCTCTCTCCCGATGACCAGGAGGAATACTGGAAGTGGCGGCATAATCAGGACGATCATCCGCGACACGACCATCACTGAAGTGCCGAATTTGAACTGCTGAACACAAGCTCATCTGCCAGGAGGCATACATGAAGAAGTTGTTTGCGTTGGCCATGCTGTTAACGCTCTGCGCGTTCTGCGTAGCGCAGGCGAAGGACGAACCAAAAACTATTTCGCAGATCCTGGATGGCGGAGTGAAGGGTATCGAAAGCGAGTTCGTGCCCGCCGCCGAAGCGATGCCGGAGGATAAATACAGCTTCGCGCCCACTGCGGGTGAATTCAAGGGCGTGCGCACATTCGCGGAACAGGTAAAACACGTGGCGGCCGTGAACTACATGGTGGCAGCGGCAATTCTCGGCGAAAAGCCGCCGCTGGATATTGGCGGCGAAAACGGTCCCGACAGGATCAGGTCCAAGGCGGACATTATCGAGTTCGCGAGAGACTCGTTCGCGTATGCGCACAAAGCCGTGGCCACGATCACCGCCGAAAATGCCACAGGACAGGTCAAGAGTCCATTCGGGCCCGGCAAGTCGACGCGGCTCGGACTGGCAACCATGTTCGCCCTGCATGGATTCGATCACTACGGGCAGATGGTGGAATATTTACGAATGAACGGAATCGTTCCGCCCGCCAGCCGCTAAGGTAGTGTGGCGGTCGGGATCGTGTGGTGGCGTAACTCTCTCCGGCTTTCACGGAGCCAAGCTCCGTCACTACACTCTATTTTTTTGGGCCGGGATAGTGCTTGCGCCAGTCTGCGCCGTCGCGTCCGCCATGCATGGCGATCTCGGTGAGCAGGAGTTCGGCCGGCAGGCGCCGCTTCAAAAGGTGAGCGGCGATTCTCTGCTTCACCCGTTTCACCGGAACCTTCGGGTCGAGGAAAACGAGCACTGAGGGTCCGGCTCCACTGAGGGCGGCGCCGAAGATGCCCGACTCTCCCGTCAACTCCTTGAGCGCGGGCAGCAGCGGGCAAAGCGGCGCCCGGTAAGGCTGGTGAATGCGATCTTCCAGCGCGGCCGGCAGCAGGTCGGGACGATCATTCGCGAAGGCGGACAGCAGCAGCATTGAATTCTGAATGTTGGTGACTGCGTCGGCGCGCGAGTACTGGAAAGGCAGCACGCGGCGGGCTTGCTCCGTCGATAGTGGCGCGTCGGGAACCGCCAGCAACAGCGGCCACTTCCCTTTAGGCTTTACCTCGACCACCTGCGCCTGCACCTGGTTGGCCATGCGCGCAACGGTAAGCGCGCCCATCCAGCAGGCCGAGGCGTTATCCG
Source organism: Terriglobales bacterium (assembly GCA_049521375.1). Lineage (GTDB taxonomy): Bacteria > Acidobacteriota > Terriglobia > Terriglobales > Acidobacteriaceae > Acidiflorens. Next base: position 687 of record JBEKOW010000375.1, on the reverse strand, counting down.
GATGGTGCTCACGCATCGAGGCCTCGCCCACGATCCGGTCATCCTTCCAGCGCAGATGTCCGAAATGCACCGCCAGCGCGATGCCGGCCAGCCTGGCTGCCGCGGACGATCCGCATCCTTTGCCGATGGGAATATCGTTCTCGATATGGATGCGCAGCGGCGCAATCTTGCGATTCTCCGACTCGAGCACTTCGCAGTAGGTGGTGACGATCAGGTGGTTTTCCATCCGGCTGCAAATCTCGGCGTCGCGGCCCTGCGCAGTCACGAAAAAGTCCGGGGCACGCTCGGCGCGAAGCCGGAGGTAGAAATCCAGCGCGAGGGCGGCGGCATCAAAAGCCGGGCCAAGGTTGGCGGAGGTCGCAGGCAGCGCCAGACGCAGCGAACGGTCTGCAGATATGGGACGTGAGGGCATAATGGATGCTGATTACCAGGCGACTCTTATGGGTCCGAGCCTCTGAAACAAAAGAAATAAAAGGCTTTATAAGGCTCCCCGCGCCACCGAGCTGCTCCGGACCGAAAAGACATCGAAATTGTGTCTTATACACGATTGTCGAGCAGAGTGCTACGAATTTCTCTCGGCGGCATCCAGCGCGCCGATCACAGCCCCAAGATCAGCGTCGAGCACGATCGGGGCGCGCTGCAGTGATTTCGTCTGAACCGCGTGGCGTTCATCGGACGTTCCATCGA
>JBEKOW010000374.1:0-3591 GCA_049521375.1 Terriglobales bacterium | reverse complement strand
ACGGACCAGATCTGGACGATGCTGGCAGATGGATCGAATGTGAAGCAGTTGACAGTGAAAGGCAACAACACCCAGCCCAACTGGAGTTGGAAGTAGAAAGATTCACCGAGGGATGTTGGCGGATTGGTTGTTCACCACAGAGTCACAGAAACACAGAGAAGACCGGCAGCTTGTTGGAACGGTCGATGCAGATCGCGAGCGCAGGAAAACTTCAGGAGGAAGAGGAATGAAGATTATGAGAAACACGATGAGATGTGCGGGGCTGGCGGCCGCATTGGGAGCACTGATGCTGCTGGGAGCGTGCGCGAAGAAAGCCGCTCCACCGCCGCCACCACCACCACCCGCGCCTACTGCGCCTACGGCTTCGCTGTCGGCGAGTCCGAACACGATTAACCAGGGCGAGTCGACGACGCTGACGTGGCAGACGACGAATGCCTCGGATGTGAGCATTGATGGGATCGGGGCGGTGAACACGAGCGGGTCGAAGCAGGTCACGCCCGCCGACTCGACCACGTATCACCTGGTGGCCAAGGGCTCGGGAGGTACGCAGGACGCCACGGCACGGGTTACGGTAAACGCTGCGCCGGCGCCTCCGCCCACGAACACGACTGGCTCGGCGACGGAAGAGGAACTGTTTGCGCAGAACGTCAAGGATATCTATTTCGATTACGACAAGGCGGATATTCGTCCGGCGGAGCAGGCGACGATTCAGGGAGATGCGCGGTTCCTGCAACAGCATGCGGGGATTCACGTGACCATCGAGGGACACTGCGACGAACGCGGGTCGACGGAATACAACCTGGCGCTCGGGACCAATCGCGCGGATGCGGTGAAGAATGCGCTGATCCAGGCGGGGGTGGGCGGGGACCGGCTGAAGATTTACAGCTACGGCAAGGAGAAGCCGTTCTGCACGGAGTCGAATGAAAGCTGCTGGCAGCAGAACCGGCGCGGGCATCTGGTGTACGAAAAGTAGGCGACGTCGCGGCACGGAGGACGGTTGTGCGGACGCGTCGACGTTGAAGCCAGTCGTCCCTCCGGGACTTTGTCCAGATTGTGAATGGGTACCGGGCGCTGAAGCGCCGGGCTATTGGCGGACGTCCCTCCGAGACGATTTGGACCTAGGGCCGCGACGATTTGCACATCGCCGGGACGATTTTGGCAGCGGGGCCGAGCCGGACATGGCTGGAACTATTTGGGAATTTGGGTTGGCGTCGGGATTGTGCTGGGCCATTCGGGCATTCGGGGATTACGTCCGGATTGTGCCGGGCGATTCGGGCATTCCGGGATGACATACCGGATAGTGCGGGACGCACCTCGGGTGCTGTCGGGATATTGCCGGGACGGTTTGAACACTGCGAGGAAGAATAGGTCGGTTACTATGGCAAATATGAAATCCAATTGGCTCGCGCTTTCGCTTGTTCTTATTTTTGCGGTTTCGTTCGCGCCTTCCTCCGCATGGGCGGCGAACCGGGACATCGTGCAATTGCAGACGCAGGTCGATCAACTGCAGCAGGCGATGACGCAGATGAAGCAGTCATTCGACGAGCGCATGGGCGTGATGAAGAACCTGCTGGAACAGAATACGGACGCGGCCAATAAAGTAACGGCGGCGATCGAGGGGCTGCAGACCTCGCTCAACAAGCAGCAGCAGGATCGCGCGGCGCAGGTGGAACAGATTTCGGGACAGATCCAGGCGCTGAACGACACCATGGACGAGTTGAAGGTGCGCCTGGCGAAGCTCAGCAAGCAGTTCGAGGACATGCAGGCGGCGCAGCAATCGCTGGCGGCGGCGCAGTCACAGACACAGCAGCAACAGCAGGCGATGGCGGCGGCGCCTCCTCCGGACGTGCTTTATAACAACGCGTTGCGCGATTACAACGGGGCGAACAACGACCTGGCAACGAAGGAGTTCGACGACTACATCAAGTTTTATCCGGACACGGATCTCGCGGGGAACGCTTACTTTTATTTGGCCGAGATGGAGTACAAGGCGGGGGATTATCCGAAGGCGGTCGCGAATTACGACCTGGTGCTGCAGAATTTTCCGAGCGGGACGAAGGCGGCTTCGGCGCAGTTGAAGAAGGGATTCGCGCTGATTGAGATTGGGAAACAGGCAGACGGAGTGCAGGAGTTGAAGCGGGTGATGCAGAGGTATCCGAAGAGTACCGAGGCGGCGCAGGCCCGGGACCGGTTGCGGAAGGTGGCTCCGGCGCCGCGCTCGCGGTGATGTCGCGTTTTGAGCGAGTGGATGCGCAGGGACGATTAGCGGGGGTCAAATCGTTCGCTGGAACTCGACACATCGGACCTTAGAGGCTACAAGTGGGCATGAGTACTCATTCGTCCCTCGGGGACTTTAATATCAGACTCCATTTTCCCGGCGCTGAAAGCGCCGGGCTATTGTCAGTCGCCCCTCCGGGGCGGCAACAACAGTAATTTGTTCGACCGCATATCGCAGGATTTAGTTCCCATGTGCACTTTAAAAGCCAAATCAAAGCAGACGACCTATCGCGTCGGTGATCCGCTGCGCCACCTGAAGGCACGTGTTTCAGCAACTTGTTTAGCCCGCCGTGAAAAGAGGAGCTTGATCGCATTGCTTCGGCATTCAGAAGCGATTTTTTCGGTAGCCTGTTAGGGTTGCTTGTTGGGGATTACTACTCCGCCTTCTATGGGGGGGATGCCGAAGTGGCCTCCCAGGTGAGAGATGTCTACCGGGCTGATCGATCCGGTTACTACGAAGAAATCTACCTCGGTGGCTTTCGCAACGAGAATCGCTGCGTTGCTGATGGCGTTGTTGTCGAGGCGGACCCAGAGGTCGGTCACTCCGGCGCTGCCGTTCCTATCGTGGCGGGCCATCAGCTGCTTCCAGCCTGCCTGCCGGTACTCTTCTTTCAAAGATTCGAGCGCTTCGGGGTCGTAGCTCCACGGCTTGGAATAGCGGTAGTTGCGAACAGAGATTCCACTGATGCCGGCGATCACTCGGCGGAGGTCTTCGTTGTTGGGATCGAGTTTCGAGGCGAGGATGAGCATCTCGTGATCGAGCGTGAACTCGGTTTTGGAAGACGCGCTTTGGCGGAGGGAGTTCATGGCCTGCGGGGTCCAGGGTTGCGGCTGCGGGTTGGACTGAAGCGCCCCTGATTGGGGGCGTGGTCTGGGATGAAGCGGAGTACGTCAGAGCCGCCGCCATAGCGGCGATCCGTAGCGTGCGGGATGGATTCATAAGGGCCTCGGATTGATTATCAATGATTCGACGCGACTGGGGGCGGACGTGAGCCTGCCCTTGGGGTATTGGAACCCGGATTCGGCGGATTAGTTGCAGGTTCTTATCTTCTGTGGGGACGCCGAAGGTCGTGGGTCAAATTGGGGAGGCAGCAGGGGTCCTTCGACTACGCCGGAGCCTCACTGCGTGAGGCTCCGGTCCGCTCAGGAAGACATCGATTCTTGCGCGGGCATTCTACGAGGGGACTCGGTGTGTTCGTGATCGCGATCCTGATCGTGGATCCCGAGCCTGATCCTTCGGGATTACATGGCGTCGGCGGCGGTGGCTTTTACGGCTGGGAGCATGGAACTGGAGCGGAGAGTGACCCAGTCGGT
>JBEKOW010000373.1:0-3283 GCA_049521375.1 Terriglobales bacterium | reverse complement strand
GATTCGATTTCGGCTCCGGAGAAGCCTTTGGCGGCTTCGGCTATGCGGTCCAGGTCGTAGTCTTCCGGCTTGCGTTTTCTCTTTGTCAGTTGGATCGCGAAAATCTGTTTGCGCTCCGCCGTGTTCGGCAAGTCGACAAAAAACAGCTCGTCAAACCGCCCCTTGCGAATCAGTTCCGGAGGCAGCGCGCTCACGTTGTTGCACGTAGCCGCCACGAACACGGGAGCCTTCCGGTCCTGCATCCAGCACAGAAACGACGCCAGCAGCCGCGACGACACCCCCGCATCCGCCGACGCCGAATCCGGCCCGCTTCCGGCGAAGACTTTCTCCAGTTCGTCAATCCACAACACGCAGGGCGACAGCCCCTCGGCCACGCGAAACACTTTTTGGATCCGCTTTTCCGTCTCGCCAATATATTTGTCGTAGATCGCGGCCGTGTCGAACTTGACGAGCGGCAGTTTCCACTCGCCCGCAACCGCCCGCGCGCACAGGCTTTTGCCGCAACCCTGGACGCCCATGATGATCACGCCTTTCGGCGCTTCTAGGCCAAACTCGCGCGCGGAATCGTCCCATGAATTCCGCCGCTGCGCCAGCCAGTTCTTCAGATTTTCCAGTCCTCCGATGCTCGCCATCGTGTCCGAGGCATCGACGAACTCCAACATCTCCGACCGCTTCAGCAGAGCCTTCTTGGCCTCGAGGACATCCGTCACGCAGTCCGCCGAAAGCGCAAGCCGTCCCACCAGAGTTTGCGAAATCGCCCGCTCCGCTTCCTCCTCTGTCAGCCCGCGCAGGTTCGCCGCCATCGCATCGACCCCCTGCGCATCCAGTTGGAGTTTGAGCGTGTGCGAGCCCGACATACGCGTGTAGGTCTCCCGGATAATCTCCCGCAGGCGCTCGAAATCGGGCAGAGGCAGATCCAGAAACTCAACCAGGCTGGCCAACTCGGCCGGCATCTCGATCGATGGAGCCGTCAGGACCAGCGTCCGCCGGTTCGCAGAAAACTTCTGCCCCACATCGCGCAGCCGACGCACAACCACTGGATTATCCATGTGCCGGTGAAAATCCTTCAGCACAAATACCGCCTCGACCGTCATGGACTCCATGTTCGCCAGCGCCTGCACCGGGTCCGTCGTGTTATAGACGGCCGTCTTCGGCCCGGCGGCTTCTCCGCGCATCGCCTGCACCGACACCGGAGGCACGGCCGCGCCGCCTCCGCAGCGCACCAGCCCGTCCGCAATCGTCCACTCGAAGATGGCCATATTCAACTCCGAGCAGGCCTGCCGGACCAGAGAAACGGCGCGCACTTCCTCCACTGTTTCCATCACCACAATCGGCGTCGAGGAATTGATGAGAACCGTCAGGCGTTCGAGCGCATTCATATCTATTTGACCCGATGCGACTTGCTCCCGTAGAATACAGGTTCGGTCTACCCCGAACATCTCCCTGGCACGATCCAGGACAACAAAGGTAATCAAGCCACATGGCGAATCATTTTTCGGCGCTGAAGCGCGCCCGTCAGACCACCAAGCGAACCGCCCGAAACCGGCAGAATACGTCGACTCTGCGCACCTCCCTTCGGAGCATGCGCGAGAGCCTGGAAAAGGGCGACAAAGCAGCAGCCTCCCAGACTTACCGCGAGACCGTTTCCGCGCTCGACAAGGCGATCCAGAAGGGTGTTTTGCACGAAAATACCGCTTCCCGGTACAAGTCCCGGCTGTCGACCCGTCTAAACGCCCTTAAATAGGCTGATTTTCGAGGTATCCGACGGGTTATCGGGCTATGCCCAAATTGTTCTTGACCCGCTTTTGTCGTTTGCTATACTAAGCCCGTTCCCGGACAGGTATTGATTTCCGAACATCCGGATGAATCTCCGCCCGCGTGGTTGCGACTCCCGTAGTTGCAAGTCCAAAGATTTGAGCAACTTTCGGGTATGGCGGGGCATCTATTTTAGTAGTTCTGGCAGATCCGTCTCATCCAGCCCGAGTTGCAGTTTGCCAAGTCTGTTGGCGAATACCGCCCTGCGGATGAACGATGGGATTTTGAGCCCGATATTTTTCCTAGAAGGAGAACCACCCAGAATGCGCTCTGATCGTGTTTTTGACGCGCTCCATACTTTGCGGAACCGGTATATGCTCTGCCAGCTTGCCTCGAAGGCAACCCGGAAGTTCCATCGACCGAATACCCGCATTCAGGAAACCATGAATGACGTTTTCGACAAAATTGCCGTTGCCGAGCGTCATGACATTTTGAGTGAACCAGAAAACTTTGCCGAAGCACAACGGCGGGCTGCTTAAGCGGCCCCGCCGTGTGCCCACACGGCGGCAAAACTTCCCCGAGAGAATCCCTCCCGAAAAATCCAACCGTAGGTGAATATGACCATCGCAGAACTGAAAGAAAAGAATATTACGGAGCTGACCAAGATCGCCCGATCTCTGGAACTCCCCGGCGCCAGCGGTCTCCGCAAACAGGACCTCATCTTCAAGATCCTCCAGGCGCAAAGTGAAAAAGAAGGACACATCTTCGCCGAAGGTGTGCTGGAGATCCTCCCTGACGGCTACGGCTTCCTGCGCTCGCCCGATTACAACTATCTCCCCGGGCCCGACGACATTTATGTGTCGCCGTCGCAGATCCGCAAGTTCGACCTCAAAACCGGCGACACCATCAGCGGCCAGGTGCGCCCGCCCCACGAAGGCGAAAAGTATTTCGCGCTCGTCAAGATCGAAGCTGTCAACTTCGAGTCGCCCGATGAGGCCCGCAACAAGATCCTGTTCGATAACCTGACGCCGCTGTACCCGCAGGAGCGGTTGAAACTCGAAACCGTCCGCGAGAACATCAGCGCCCGCGTTATGGACCTGCTTACCCCGCTCGGCAAAGGACAACGCGGACTGATCGTGTCTCCGCCGCGCGCCGGCAAAACCATGCTCCTGCAGAACGTAGCCAACTCGATCACCACCAACCATCCTGAAGTCGTATTGATGGTCCTTCTGATCGACGAGCGCCCGGAAGAAGTTACTGACATGCAGCGCTCGGTAAAAGGCGAGGTTATCTCAAGCACCTTCGACGAGCCCGCCGCCCGCCACGTGCAGGTCGCGGAAATGGTGATTGAAAAAGCGAAAAGACTGGTGGAGCACAAGCGCGACGTTGTGATTCTGCTTGATTCGATTACGCGTTTGGCGCGTGCTTACAACACCATCGTTCCGCCCTCCGGCAAAGTGCTCTCCGGCGGCGTCGACTCGAACGCCCTGCAGCGTCCGAAGCGTTTCTTCGGATCCGCCCGCAACAT
>JBEKOW010000372.1:0-3292 GCA_049521375.1 Terriglobales bacterium | reverse complement strand
ACCGCTCTCTACTATTGCCCCGGCGAAGACCTCTATGGCAAATCCCCCGACGGACACTACAGCACCCAGCACGACGCCCAGTCCGATCGCTTCGAGCCCGCCGAACGCAGCGTCTGCGTCCCGTAACCCCGAGCGTGAACTCAAACACCGACTGGCTTGCCGGTTCCGACTACCGGCACTCCTCTCCGGATCGACCGGGATATTCGTTTAGTTTTTTTCGTTGATGTTGAGGACGTAAGCAGTCTGGCTGGAGGTGACAACAAAGATCCGGCTGCCGTCCGGCGAGAAGGTCTTGAACGATATCGCGTCAGCGAAAGCATAGTGTCGCTTGAGTTGCGAATTGCCCATATCGTAAATATTGAGTTCCCCGGCCTCATTTTCCAGGGCCAGTAATCCAGTCCACGAAGGTATCGGATAAGTTCCAAAAAAGTGCCCTTTTTCCTGTCCGCTGGACAGAGAATATGTGATCACCTGATTTCCAGTGGCGGACGCTATAACCCAGTCCCCCAGACTCAATGCGCGGTTCACGGCAAAGGACCCCTTGTTCGTTCTGATCACGAGTTTTCCAACTACGCTATCTTTCTGCAGGTCGATCACCTCCAGCAAATAATCGGTCTCAGATGTGCCGCCCTTGAGCTCGGGATATTTCCCCAGTTCTTCCCGTCCGGCTTTGCTATTGAGCGACCAGCGCAACATGATCTTTCCCCAACTCAGCGACAGATCGGGCACTTCATGAGGAAAATAATGCGACCACAGCACGTGACCGTCGCGGACGTCACGAATCTCCACATCATCATCGCGCTTGCCCCCATTCCTCAAATTTTGAGCCATCGCCTCGAAACAGTATTGCGCGGGCGTAAGGCTAATCCCTTCCTTCGTCTTCCCCGCCCTCGACTTGATCCCCAGAAGATACGGGCCATATTGAGTGGTGACTCCGTCTCCAATTTTGTACCCTAACGTCCCCTTCCCCGACACCGGATCGAGTCGGCCAATGGTGCGTTCCGTCTCCATAAACTTGGCTAGGTCCACGTAAACCGACTGATCTGGAGCGAACCATGCACCATGAAAGCTGCTCAATTCCATTGTCCGAATGTTGTGCGTTACATCCCACACTGCGCCGCGCGTGCTGTGGGAGATCGCCATCCAGTTGAAATCCGAGGACACCGCTGCTGCTCGCAACGATCCCAGACGCCCTTGTGGAAGCTGAACCACGGCCGACGGTGCCGCTGATTGGGAGATCTTGTCCAAGGCATGCAGAGCTATTTGTCCCTGTACTTGTTCCGACACCATCGTTTCGTCATACACGTCGCCCACCGGCCTGTTGAATTCAATTAACATCGTTCCCGTCCTCAGATCATAGAGACCCAAGGGATGTTTCTTGAGCGGGCCTACGAAAAGGTAGTCGCCACGGGTCGCCGGTCTCATCGCGATCCCATTCGCCAGCACGATCTGTTGCAACCTCTCCCCGGAAGGAAAGCGTAAGAGGGGCGATTTCTGGGGCGAGCCCAAATCGATCCCCACAATCCGATCAGCCCCAAGAAACGCAAAATTCTGCCTGACGATTTCCCGAATGGACCCTGGCAGCGAAAGCTCTCGGTGTGCGCTCAGATCCCAGGCAAAATCTGTTGCCCTGCTCCCTGCCACAAAATAGTGCCCATCCGGCGAAAAATTCATTGTGATCAATTGCGGATCGCCGCGGTTCGCCAGGGTGACCTCGACCGCGCAAACGCTCAAACTATCCATCGGCACAAAATACCTCTTGCCGACCAGAATCGAACTGGACCGCACGTCGATCAACGAGAGGTTGAATTCCGAATCCAGGCAGCCCAGCGTCAGTCCATCGGGTGACAGCAGGCTCTGCACACAGCTATGCAAAACTGTAAGCTCGTAAGCCGCGATCCGCATTTGATCCGCCACCGACCAGATCTCGACCCGCAGCGAGCGGGTGTGAAAGACAATGGCACGGGAATCCGGTGTAAACCGCGCCTCGTACGCATCGACGGCGTCAATGTAGAACAGAACCGCGAGTGGATCCCGTGTCAAAACGTGGATGCCGCCTTCATCCTGCGATAGTAGGTATTTGCCATTCGGACTGAAGCGCAGGTTGGTGATCTCAGGACGTAGTGGCAGTGCCAGAGTCTGTTTGAACACAAGTCCGGGTAGCGACTCCCTGGCTCCAAATCCGCTGTAGCCGATCACCTCCGCTTGCCAGGCCGCAAATTCCCCGGTTCGCGACCCCGGAGGAATGTCAGCGCATCCCGGCGGCAGCGCGGAAATATTCTTCAGCATCACGCCTAATCGTCGTTCCGAAGGCTTGGTGGTGCCAAACAGATTGGACATCCAGTTGCCAGTCTTGCCATGCGTCTGCTGAAAGCGATCCCAGAAATCGATGTATGCGTGCGGCGCATATCCCGCCCGAGCCATCGCATAGAGAGCAACCTGGTCGGCCACATACTGTTTGTCTTCTTCCTCGCCCCCACCGTGCCCCGGTTTACGGCCCAGGCTTTCCAGCAGCAGGTGGAACTTCTCGAATACGTCCGCCCGGTCTTCGACTTGCCGAACTCCCAGCACCTCCCGCAGGCGCCTCGTTATCTCGATAGCGGTCTGGTGGGTAACAATGTGTCCAAGTTCGTGGGCAAGGACGCCGGCCAGTTCGTCGTCACTCTTCGTCATCGCCACCATCTTGCGCGCCACATAGACTCGCCCGCCCGCGATGCTGAATGCATTCACCTCCGGAAGCTCCACGAGGTAGAAACGGAATTTCATCTGGGTGGGCGGTAGATGCTGAACCAGTCGGTCTCCGATAGCGCGCAGGTAGGCATCGAGCTTGTCATCGTCGATGATGTTGATTTCCCGGGCCACGCTTTCCGCCATCACGTCGCCCAGGTCGACTTCCTGCGCATCGGAAAATATATTCATCTCATGCCCAACCGGCTGAATAGCTGGTGCTAATGGACAGTTCTGTCCAACCGTGAACGAGCCCGCCATAAAAAAGACCACTAGCAGCGCGGGCAGGACGCAAGCGGCAGGCCGGATTTCCCCTTTCGACGAAGGCCGCCGCGAGACGTTTTCCATCCTTGCTCCTGTGAGTTAGTAAGACGCAGGTCGCCCCTGGATAATACGGCTCCATCTTACTCTGGAATACGTATCACCTTGTTCTTGTTTTGTCCACGGTGATGTCAAGCCGCCTGTGTAAATACTCCGAGGGTGCGGGTTTTCCATTCCAGGTTGAATCTCTGGAAGATGGAGTAGATGATGCGATCCACGCTTTCTACATTGACAAAGCACACCA
>JBEKOW010000371.1:0-3299 GCA_049521375.1 Terriglobales bacterium | reverse complement strand
GCGATGCGATCGTCCGGCGCCGGATTGAAGTGCATCCCGCTCTCGCGTTTGATCGCAAGAATAATTACGCCGCGATCCTGCCGGATCCGCGAGTTCTCAATCGTAGTCCCCGCAAACACGCATCCGGCCGTGATCGGCACCTCGCCGATCTCCAGGTCCATGCCGAGGTGGGTGGTCGCCGTATCCAGAAAACTCACCACGTGCGGACGCAGAAATGAGTGCGCGATCCGCTGCCCCGCAAACACGTAAGGCGATACCACCGAGTCGGCTCCGGCGGTCAGCAGATGTTTCTCCGCCATCTCCTCGCTGGCCCGCGCGATGATGCGCAGCTTCGGATTCAGGCTGCGCGCCGTCAACACAATATAAAGATTGGTTGCATCGGTAGTAGTCGCCGCGACCAGCCCACGCGCATGCTCGATCTGCGCCTCCCGCAGGACTTGCTCCTGCGTGGCGTCTCCAATCAGCATGAGCCAGTTTTCGGACGCGAACTTCTGCGCCTTCGCCTCGTTGTTTTCGATGATCACAAAGGGCGCGGGCCGCCGCGCCAGCTCGCGAGCCGCGCTGCGCCCTACGCGTCCCGCCCCGCAGAGAATGTAGTGATCCGCCAGACGGCCAATCTCACGCGACATGCGGCGCCTTCCAAAGAAACTTTGCAGCTCGAATTCTAGCAAAGCCTGCGTGGCCGACCCGATCGCCAGAAATAGCAGCGAAACGCCGCACAGAATAATGACGACGTTGAAAACGCGTCCCGCATGCGAGAGCTGGTGTACTTCCTGATAGCCAATCGTCGTGAGCGTGGTGACCACCATGTAAAAACCATCGAACCACGGCCATCCCTCAATGTAGTGAAACCCCGCCGTGCCGAGCGCAACCACCAACAGCAACGCGCCCGCCAGCAATCGAAGATTGCGCACCCTCTTCATCTGCTTTTCATTGACAGGCGAGTATAGCTCCGGCTGCCGGGTCATGACGCCGTTAGATCGTTTCTTCACCACAGAGTCACAGAGACACAGAGAAAACCATGAACCTTGAAAAACCAACGTGAAGGGTCTTGCGATGTACTTGGTTTTCTCTGTGTCTCCGTGTCTCTGTGACTCTGTGGTGAATCCCTGCCTCGGTGGTGAAAGAAGACCACCCATCCGCGTTCCGGGAGTAACGTTGTGCCACCGCCCGCGCGTTGTTACGATCTTCACAGGAATCGCGCGCTTCCAGATATGAAATTGTCCGTCGTCATGCCCGTCTACAACGAGCGAGCCACCCTGCGCGAGGTGGTGGGTAGGGTTCTTTCCGTGCCGCTCGACATCGAACTGCTCTGCGTGGATGATGGCTCGACCGACGGGTCGACCGCCATCCTGGCCGGCCTCGAAAAGCAGTATCCGCAGATGCGCGTTTTCCTGCAGCCCCACAACATGGGCAAGGGCGCGGCGTTGCGCCGCGGCATTCAGGGAGCAACCGGTGACTTCGTCATCATTCAGGATGCCGATCTCGAATACGATCCCGCCGAATATGCCCAGGTCCTCGAACCGCTGATCCAGGGCAAGGCGGATGTGGTCTACGGCTCGCGCTTCATGGGCGGAGGCGCCCATCGCGTCCTTTATTTCTGGCACTCGGTGGGCAACGCGTTTCTTACCCTGCTTTCCAACTGCCTCACCAACATCAACCTGACGGATATGGAAACCTGCTACAAGGCCTTCCGCCGCGAGGTCATTCAGGCGATCCCGATCGAGGAAAATCGCTTTGGCTTCGAGCCGGAAATTACCGTGAAGGTCGCGCGCCTGAAGCTGCGCATCTTTGAGGTGGGCATCAGTTACTCGGGGCGCACCTACGAGGAAGGCAAGAAAATCGGATGGAAAGACGGCGTTCGCGCCCTCTATTGCCTGCTGAAATACTCGTTCAAAGAAGGAAAGGCCGAAGCTGCGGTCGTCCCCGCAACTCCGGCCCCCAAATTTCAAGCGAAGTAAAAACCGGCCCGCCCGTCGAGCGCGGTCCTAGCTGTGCGCGCCCTGCCCCTTCTGTTTTAACCGCCCTTTATAAGGACTCGGCTGTTTGGTCAGCCCTCCCTTTTGACCGCCTTGACCGCCAAAATTCATCGGCGGATTCTTGTCCTCTTTACCCTCTTTGATCGCGGCCGGACGCGGCGTTCTCTTCGCCGTGTGCGCCGCCCCGCCGCCCTTCGCATTCTCCCGCTCTACGCTCTTCAGTTCCTTCGAAGTCGCCGAGGTCGCCGTCCCGCCCGGGGCCTTCGCGGGTGGAGCGGTGCTCTTTGGTTCCGCGTCCGCCTTCGATGATTTCACTTTGAATTGATTGGGCTGGCTCTGCGCCAAACCGCTCAGGCTCATGCCCACAACTACCGCCATCACTGCCAGAGTAAATCGCATTTCACTCCCCTGATTCAAACGCTAAGTGTTTCGAAAACCAAACCGACATTCCCGATGACTTGTGCCAGTTCCCAGGACGCAGATTTCTTCCAGACCCCGGCCTGCAACTATGTTAACCCGGCACAGGAAGAAAGCACTCGAAATCGCCAAAACGGAGGTCCCGAAGTCACCTGAAGGCCATCGACAGCACTGCTTGCCGCCTCCAACTATCAACGCAAGTATCAATGGTAACTAAATGATAATAAATGATTTACATATTAATTCGCTGGCGCCATTCCCGAATTCTTAGGACGTAGTGCCCGCTGTCGCCCGCAGCACGGAGCCCACCGCTTCGCCGGCCACGATTCCCGCGATGCGCTCCCCGGCGTGCCCATCCCACAAAGGAGGAATCATCCCGCGCTTCTGTTTGCCCGCCAGGACCAGCGCAAGTTCCGCGCGCAGTTTCTCCGGATCGCGTCCGACCAGCACATTGGTACCCATCGAGACGGTAATCGGACGCTCCGTGTTCTCACGCAGCGTCAGGCACGGCACGCCGAGAAACGTCGTCTCTTCCTGTATGCCTCCCGAATCCGTGATCACCACCTGTGCCCGCGCCTGCAAGGCCAGAAAATCGACGTACGGCAGCGGATCGAGCAGTTGCAGTTGCTTCGCCACTCCCCCGAGTTCGAATCCAGACTCCGCAATCCGCTGCCGAGTGCGCGGGTGCGCGGGAAACACAACCCCCAGATCGCGGCTCACCTCCAGCAGCGACTGCAGAATGCTCTTCAGCATGGCACCGTCGTCTACGTTCGCCGGACGGTGCAGCGTAACCAGCGCATACCGTTCCGGCAGCCCATCGCGTCTCTGCGCGCGCGCCACGGGCAAAAGCTTCACCAGCGAGTCGATCATCACATTCCCGACCCGAAAAATCTTCTCCGCCGG
>JBEKOW010000370.1:0-3324 GCA_049521375.1 Terriglobales bacterium | reverse complement strand
TAGCCTCACCCGCGCGCAGGCACAGATCCTCGCGATAGCGGCTGGCAACGATTTGCACACCCACTGGACTGTGACCCACCAGCCCCGTGGAGACCGCCAGTATCGGCAAACCCAGCGCAGGGGTCGCTCGCATCAGAAACTGTGAATCCCACACTCGTTGGAACGATTCAGCGCCCCGAAGATCAAGTCCGTCTGGAAAAGGTAGCTCGGCCGAAACCGGAATCACCAACACCGCATATCCATTCAGAAATACCTGCCACTGGCGAACCACCGTCGCGCGCTCAACGAGCGCTCGGGCGATGGCGTCGGCGGGATACGTTTTGGTCCGCGGTCTCAACGTTGCCACCAATGCCATTGCGCCTGGATCGCCGTCGCGCTCTACCGCTTCCGCGAGCTGTGCGAAACCGTCGCCAAGCCACAGCCATTCGTTAACTTCAGCCGACTCGTTCAATGGCGGCGTATCGTCAATTTCCTCGACAGTCCATCCGGCATCGGCAAGCCGCCGCCCTGCATCCAGAACAGCCGCCTCGACCTCGGGAGCGACCTTCCTCCCTGCCGGCCGCTGGCATATTGCGGCACGAAGGGGCATGGGCCGCCCTTCCAGCGGCGCGGGAACCCACCAAGGGTCTCGTGAATCGGGAGCTGACATGGCAGAGAGAGCAAGGCGAAGATCCTCCGCGGTGCGTGCCAGGGGGCCCACCACGTGCATCACCTGCCCCCCGATAGTGGGCTCGGGAGAAGACGCGTTGTAGAAAGGGACTCGCCCAAGGCTGGGACGCAACCCGTGAACGCCGCAAGCATATGCGGGATAGCGCACCGACCCGCCAATGTCCGTCCCTAAAGCAATGTGTCCAAGACCCGTCGCAACGGCAGCAGCTCCACCACCCGTGGATCCGCCAGGAGTCAGTGCCCGATCACGCGGGTTGTATGTGTGCGTGCCACCATAGAGCAGGTTGGTCGTAAACCAACGCAGGGCAAAAGTTGGCGCATTGCTGCGCCCAAGCAGCACTGCCCCTGTCCGTACCAGGTTGTCCACCACAGGGCTGTTGAATTTTGCGATGAGGTTTTCCTGCAACCTGCTGCCGTTGCTGGTGGCGAAGCCTGCCTGGTCAGTATTTATTTTGATAGTGACCGGCACACCTGCCAGTGGGCCCGGATCGTTCCCGCCGGCCAGCATACTGTCCACCCGGTCAGCCTGGTCTCGCACCAACTCCGGTCGGCAGTCGACGATCGCATTGATCTTTGGGTTTACGGCATCGAGGCGTTGTAGCGCTGCATCGGCTACCTCACGGGCCGACACTTTGCGCGTCTTTATGAGGCGAGCCACTTCGCTTGCTGATAGGCGCCAGAGATCATTCATCGGAGTTGCTCCTCTAGAAAGCCATTGCCGTCGTGGTAATTATTTTGTGGAGGCGATGATTGTTCATCCATCTCGATTTTGTTGAGTGCAGATCCCGGTCAGCTTGACTTCGCTTGTCGTCGTTTCTTCTCGACAGTGAATCCCAGCTTCCCCAAAATCCTTGCGGCGCCGGTCTTGCCACCCTCGAAGTCACCCGAGCGAAGTTGTTGCCCCGTTGCGAACTCATACGCTGCGCCCAAGACCGCCTTCGGCGGGTAACGGCGTTCATCGAGGACCAGCTCATAAGTCGTCGTAGGGGCGAAACCGTGCTCAGAAAAGAACTGCTCCGGGCCCAATCGGTCGTACTCGTGTATCGCCCGCAACACATCACGACGGGTCACGCGGTCCCATGCCACCATGTGTTCCTCCCGTGATACTTCAAGACACGAATCCTTGTTCGAAGCACACTCCTGCGTAGGCCACCGTCCATCCTTATGTAGTAGCGGTACGCGTAGCGGGCTCTTCAGCTTTAACCAAGGGCACGTTAACGAGATGTTCGCTCAAGAACCACGTCTGTAGCTCATTGGCACGAAGCACCTCGCTCACAACCAGATCATTCGTGCCGTCATCACCCACTTGGGAAGCGCGCCGCGCCAGGATTCGAACGTGACGTATGACGACCTGATGAGCGTCAATCAAGCGCGATAATTGAACAGGCACCTCTTCTCGACCGCGAGGTGGCCGTTCAATCTGGGTCGTTTCCGCCACATCTGCCGCCATTGCCAGACTTACACCTCCAAGCGCCTGAATCCTTTCGGCAATTGAGTCAACAAGTTCGCCTTGTTCGCCGTAATGCTTGTCGTACAGCAAATGCAATTGATAGAAAGTGGCGCCGGCAACCTGCCAGTGAGACTTTTTATACAGATCACGAAGCGTGATCGTGTCCGCTAACAATTGGTTGAGTTGTCCGGTCATTTCCAAGCGCACTGGTTCTTCGAGTTTGAGCGGAAGAGCATGGCTTACAGTTCCGTAGGCTTGAATCTGACCTGCTCGTTGGTGAAAACGTGGTTGGGACTTATCCATCTCGATTCCCTCTGTGTTTACGACTCTTCTGTTTGCAAGTGAAAGACCGAAACGCAAATGGATGCTCATCAAGGGAAGGCACTGGAAACCGGAGACCTGACTCAATTCGCGGTGTCGTCATAACAACGCGAGGCAGCACAATGCGTCGCTATTAAGTCACTCACGCACCTTCCGACACGCCCGGACCACAAGGGATGGATTGATTGCTTCCTCCTCGATGGAGCCGGAAACCCTCAATAACAGCAATGGAGACCTGCCGGAGCGCGATGGTTGATGGCAAAACGCGTTTGGAGAATCACTTGCTCACATGAGCTGTGTCGAGTGACACACACTGCGAGGAATGAACATTCACTACAAGCAGAATGCCGTCACCGTTCAGCTTGATGCGCGGTGCTTGAACTGGAGAATGAATAGATGTCTGCTCGCCTTGCATCTCTAATCGTTTCCCTCGCTTTCTTGACAGCCCACCAAACTGTCACTTCCCAAGCTGGTGGCGGCCAAAACGGCTTTGATCTAGTCGACAAAGCGGGAAACATTCGCAAGCCAGCGGATGTTAGAGATCTTTACCAGCTACTCGGAACCTACACCGTTCAGCTCGATCCGAAGGGGGAAGAGATGCATGTGACTTACGCTTCTCCTGGTGCCGCCCAGTATTACCGAAAAAGCGGGAAGTTCGCCGACGGCACGGTTCTGGTGAAGGAAGTGCTGGGAACCGACCACGCTCCAATGACAACTGGCGATGCGCATTGGGCCTCGGGTACCAAAGTCTGGTTCGTGATGATCAAGGACGATAAGAATCGCTATCCCAACAACCCGTTGTGGGGAGATGGGTGGGGATGGGCACTCTTCAAGGCGGATGCACCTGATAAGCAGGTCGCGACTGATTACAAGAAGGACTGCCT
>JBEKOW010000369.1:0-3338 GCA_049521375.1 Terriglobales bacterium | reverse complement strand
CTTTTTGAAATCGAATTCTGCTCTCTCGAACATGAGCTGTGTCTCTCCCCCGAGCGTGCGCGAGGACCGGCCACCGCCGTTGTTGTGACTTACGCCCCAGGGAATCCAAACATCAACCACGACTGATTGGCTACCCAGTGTGGGTACAGCTCCGTCATCTGATCGAATAGCTCCTGGTCCGACGTCGCAGTTTTCTTAAGCCGATCGAAGTCCTCAAGGTAATGCTTAGTGTCCTGGATCGCCGCGGGAGAGTCGGGCGCGCCCGGCTTCTTGTGGCCGGCGACAACGATCGCCGGGTTCAGCGCAGCTAACCGGTCCAAATCCGCGATCCAATTCTTTCGGCTCTCGGGAGTGGTGTCGCCGACATACATTCGGCATTCGTTGTACACAACGTCGCCGGCGACGATCAGGCCGATCGATGGAACGTAAAGAGAGGTCGAATCGGGACTATCGGTGCGGCCCTGCTCGATAATGCGCAGCTCGTGACCCTCGAGAGTGAATGTCTCGTCCTCATACGGCTCAGGCGAAACCAACTTGGTGGGCACTTGCCCGGGAAACATCCGGCGCGCCAGCCGCTCCACTGTGGGCGTGAAAGACATCTGCATGGCGTTCACTGTCTTGGGCGTTGCGATCGCCCGAGCGCCCGGGAAACGGTCGAGCAGAATGCTCAGGCCGTAGAAATGGTCGAAGTGTGCATGCGTTATATAAATGGTTTCCAGGTTGCGATTGTGCAGAGCGACCCAATCCGCGAGAGCCTCGGCCTCAGCCACGGTCCCCATTGCGTCCACCAGCACCGCGTCGTAATCGCCGAAGATCAAAGTCGACGTGATTGGGTCGAAGCCGAGCGCTTCGCCAAAGGGCCTCGGCCGCTCCCCGACCATAGCCTTTCCCGGGGCGGTAAAAACGTTCACATTGAGTGTGCTCGTCGCGACAGCTCCACTCACGCCCGTGGTCTCTTTCAATTCATTAGCGCTGCCCATTTCGAGCCCCCTTCGATGTCACAGCCTGGGAATAACCAAGGCAAGACTCTCAGAAGCATGACGACGAATCCATAAGACGAACGTATCGAGCAATACCAAAGTCTCGACCCGGCATTGTGGTCAAGGTGCTAGAAGAACCATTCCGCCACTCGACTGCCCGGCTCCTTCAAGTTTCCTGCCTTTTGCTCGATAATCGCTTTCCGCTCGTTACAACCCGTCGGATTTTGACCGAAGTGTTTTAGTTCAATTCGCCCGAAACTGCCAATACCCAGCGTGGGCGCGAGCGATACGTCCTAGGCGCACAATCCGCTGATTTCAATTGGCCCATAGCATATATCTCGCCGTTTGCCGCGCCCTGGAGCCCCGTGACCACTCTTTGTCGAAGTCCGAGCCATAGGTCGCAAAACTGCACCGATTGACCTGACCCCCTGAATCCGTCCAATTTGGAATACGATTTGGACGAAGGAAAGGGGAAGGAAGATGAGCAAGAGCAAGCACACCGAAGCGCAGATCATCGGGGCGCTGAAGCAGGTCGAGGCAGGCCGTAGCGCGGAGGATGTAGCGCGGGAACAGGGTGTCAGCAAACACACCATCTACGCCTGGAAGGCGAAGTACGGCGGCATGGACGTGAGCGAGGCTGAAGAGGTCAAGCACCTGCGCGACGAGAACGCGCGGCTGAAAAAACTGGTCGCCGATCTGAGTCTCGACAAGGATATGCTGCAGTCGGTGATGCGAAAAAACTCCCTGGGCTCGTAGAACGAAGGGCGGAAGTGAGGCGCTTGCTGGCCGAGTACAAGGCCAGCGAGCGCCATCCGCCGCGGCGGACGAGCTGATGACGGTGCCGAGATCGAGTGGCCGCTACCAGAGCCACAGAGACGACAGCCGGATTCAGGAGCGGCTGCGAGAACTGGCGCGCGAGCATCCGCGCTTTGGCTACCGGCGACTGTATTTATACCTGCGTGAGGAAATGAAAGTGAACCACAAGAAGGTACAGCGCGTGTACCGCGAACTCGGCCTGAGTGTGAAACGCACTCGGCGCAAACATCTGCGGCGCACGCTGGAGCCGCGGCCGATACTGACCGCGCCCCGCCAAGAATGGGCTCTCGACTTTGCCAGCGACGTTACGGCCTCAGGGCAGCGGTTCCGCGTACTGGGCGTGATCGACAGCTTCACCCGGCAATCGCACGTGCTGGAAACCGCGACCAGTTTTCCCAGCCGGCGCCTGACGCGCGAACTGGAACGCGCCATCGCCGTGCATGGCAAGCCGCTGACGATCCGCTGCGACAACGGGCCGGAGATGACCTCGCGGAACTTCCTGGCCTGGGCCATTGAACGGAAGATCGACATCGTTCACATCCAGCCAGGTAAGCCGACACAGAACGGCGGCATGGAAAGCTTCAACGGCAAGCTGCGCGACGAGTGCCTGAACACGAGCTGGTTCTGGAACGTATTCGATGCGCGGCGGAAGATCTCGGCGTGGAAGGCGGAATACAACACGCGGCGCCCGCATAGTTCTCTGGGCTACTTAACGCCAGACGAGTTCGCGCGGCAGTGCCAGCCGCGTTTGCTCCCCGCAGCCTCGGTTGGAGGAAACGGCTTCGATGAGTTTTCTAAGGCATCGGCGATCTATCGTCCGGTGGGGTTCAGGGCTGGGAGCGGCGCGCTCCTCTGCTCCGCCCCGGTCCTCTCACCGTCTCGATGAGTCGCAGCCGACTATTCCTCGGCGGGTTGCACTCCTGCATTGCCCGCTTCGCCAGCCGAATTCATCTTCGCGCTTGCCGGCTGCAACTGTAAACCTGCGGCTTGGCAAAACGGGCGAAAACTAGGTTATGATTCCATACACCAAACTGGACGGAAAATGGGGTCAGGTCACTCCCGGTGCAAAGCACCGCGCTCTTCACGATGCTGGATGAAGGCAGGATGGCAGGGCGGAGACGACGATCTGGATGGACCGCGAACGCCGCCCATGCCCCGCGCTCTACTGGCTAATCGGATCGTGAATGAGGACACCGACGACATCGAACGGGGCGTGCGCCGGTATTTCTAGCCCTCGCACTTTTGCGAACTCGGCGGCTGTCGCCTCGTCGCTGAATAGGCCAACCTCATTGAGTGCGCCACCGAACCGCTTCCGCAACTCGGACAGAGATGGCTCTTTGTATCCGATACCCTTCAAGCCACTCGTTAGGCCATTCAATTCGACGGCATCAAAACCCAAAAAGCGCCATCCTGTTGACAGCAAGTCGTCTTCACTTGGAGCGTTGTAAAAATATCCTGGCCCACATCGTTTGATCAGCGACCCCATGGACGCGCCATTAATCGTCAGACAGACGGGAGACAAGTCTTCATGCTGGATTCCAC
>JBEKOW010000368.1:0-3352 GCA_049521375.1 Terriglobales bacterium | reverse complement strand
CTCGTCCCTTCGATTCTCGACAAGGCGTTTCGCGGGGAACTCTAGTCCATTCCCGGTTGATGAAGCACGTCGGCGTCACAGTTGGATTCCAACCACAAAGTTAGGCATTCTCCTCCTGCCCAGTTCGATTTCGCGCTGCGCAATCAGGCGGCGCCGTTCGGCGCTCCCATCGACCGCCTCCACCAGCCTTACGACACGGATGCCATTTTCATACCCGGCCTCATACACAAAGTTGGAGAGCGCCACTCGACTAATTCCCGCTCGCGCTCCGCCATTACGCGGCGACGCCGAAGATCGTCGGTAGCGTACCGTTCGTCGTCAGAGACTGCTGCATCAGCGGCGCGCATATTGGCGATTTCGATGCTGCGCGCCGCCATCGTTTCGCGACGCATATCAACTACATTGCGTGGACTTCGATACTGCGCAGGCGGTTTTTTCGTCGTCGCCACTCGTCATCATCACCAGGCGCATAGCGCGCGGCAATCTGTGCGGGTACCCTGCGGAATTTCGCCAGTACCGGGCCGAAACTGGCGGCTAAGTCGGCAGTATCGCCCTCGGGCGTATTAGACCTTTCGGCGAAACCACTCTCGACCGTTTCTTCCGCCGTCATCCAAGTTTCCGCGTCCATCAGCGCGCCCACCTGCTCCACCGATTTCGTCGTGTGGCGGCGGTAGGCGGTGATCATCGAGGTTTTCACCTTGTCGAGGGTGTCGGCTAACTTCCGCATTTCGGGCGCGTCCCCGCCCACAACCGTGGAGGTGTTGTGGACCATCATGATGGCGTTATCGCCCGTCGAGATCTCCGACGCGGCCATGGTGATGACAGAGGCGATGCTCGCCGAAAAGCCATCGACCTGAGCGGGGACCTTCGCGCCATGGAGGATGAAAATCAGCGGGGTGGCACTCTGCCCCATTCTATTTCATCTCCCCTGAAGTCTTTTGAACGCGATGCCCAGAGCAACTGCAGTGTCACCCAACCGCGTCGACAGGACCCAAGATCCCCTGTCGAATGGTGCGATGAGCTTTGAAGAGATGAACGCCGCTGACATCTTGATGGGAAGGCGCTCAGATACGGGTAAAGCGGACACTTGAGCGTGACCCGCTCCTGGCCGAGAGAGTACGCCGGCTGCAGACGGTTCCTTGTGTGGGCCGTATTACCGCGCTGACGTGGGCCCTGGAGATGGGTGACATCTCGCGCTTCCGATCGATCCGACAAGCCATCAGCTACTGTGGGCTGTGCGGTGATGAACAAAAATCCGCCGATAAAACGGTCCGAACACCGCTTTCGAAGAAGCGCAACAAACATATTCAGCATGTGCTGGTGGAAGCGGCGAAGCTGGCTCCCCGATACGACCCTAGCCTTGCATTGCTATACGCAAAAGAGAAACAGAAAGGGAATGCCAATCGTGCCACCCTGGCGGTAGCGCGAAAGATTCTGACATACCTGCTTGCCGTAGATCGCGAGCGACGGGACTTCGTGCCGTAGAAGAGTTTCACGTCGCCGCGGCATAAAAACCGCAACGAAGAGAAAAATCAAGATCACACGGCGTGCAGACTGCCAGGTCCGGAAGTCGCCGGAACCGCCGTGTACCTGGCCTCGCGCGCTTCGGACTTCGTCACCGGTACCACGATTCGTGTTGACGGCGGTTATGCGATCCGATGACATCTGCAAACGTAACGAAAGACCGAAACCGATCCATTTTGCAATGCTCCGTGAGATTGTTTCCGGTCTGTCGGCAACCCTTCCTTTACAGGATTAGGTAAGGGTAGCCCGTCATTCGACATTTGAGCGGTTAGCCTGAAACGGCGACATGCCGTTCGCACAACCATCTGAATCGCTACACTCTTTACGGACTACGCCTGGGAAATTGCAGATTGCCGGTGCGCAATCTACAATCGCCCCGACAAGGAAAACATACTTGGGTGGAGACGCTATGCAATCGGTTTTGATCACGGGCACGAGCAAAGGGATCGGTTACGAGACTGCACTGGCGTTTGCACGCAGCGGATACCAGGTGTACGCGACCATGCGCAACCCGGAGCAGTGTCCGACACTGCCCGAGATAATCGCCCGCGAGAAGCTGCCGCTTACGATTACGGCGATGGATGTTGACTCCGATAACTCCGTCCACGATGCGATCAGAGGAATCGTTACAAAACATGGACCAATCGATGTGTTGGTGAACAACGCCGGTATCGAGCGTTTTGGGTCCATCGAAGAGCTTTCGATCAAAGAGTTCCGCGCGTCCATGGAAACGAATTACTTTGGCGCGCTGCGATGCATCCAGGCGGTCGTTACTTCCATGCGAGAGCGTCGCAAAGGCACCATCATTAATATCAGTTCTGTCGCCGGAACCTTTTGCCAGCCCCCGGCGACGGCGTATTGTGCCTCGAAGTGGGCACTGGAGGCCTTGTCCGAAGGACTGGCATGCGAGATGAAGACGTTCGGAGTGCGGGTTGCATTGGTTGAGCCTGGCATCATTGACACCGCAATGGCACGACGCATCGTCGAGAATGCGCCTTCGCTGTACGCACACGGGATCCGGATCGCGAGTTGGTTCGCGACCAATCTCGCGAAGGCTCCCGTTTCGCCGAAGGTTGTCGCGGCCAAAGTGCTGGAGGTCGCGACAAACGGGACATGGCAGCTGAGGCATCCGGTTGGACCAGATGCGCTCCCACTGATTACATGGCGGAAGTCAATGTCGGACGAGGATTGGGTTGATCTCCATTCGGCGGATGATGAAACGTTCAATCGCCGGATGGCTGCGGAGAGTATCGCATAGGGACAATTCGCGGTCAGCTCGGCCCGAACCGAGTGTCGCAAGCGGTACACTTCCCCCATGCCGCCGAACCGAGCGGAGCCAGAATTTCGTCACTGCTAGGACCGTAGATTGTAACCTCTACCTGTCCTGTAGCTGCGCCGGCCAGTTCTGGATCACGTTCAACGGCAGCCTGCCCTTTCCCGCATCGCCGGTCGTAATTTGCAAAAAACGCTGCCCGTTGGCCGTCACGGCGTATTGCTGCCCCGCTGTGTTCGGAGAAAGATTGTTGACGTTATACAGAGTGCGCATCGCGCCTACTTCGAAACTCGATCCGTGAGCGTCGACCTCGGTGGCGAAAGTGCTGGCGCTTCCCATTCTCAGAAAAAAGATCTCCTTTCCGTCCCGCCGCCAGCGAGGCAGAACACCGCCGCCATTGGAAACCTGCCACTTTGCGCCCGTCCAAGGAAACGGAGCCACATAAACTTCCAGCTGCCCCGACTCGTCCGATGAATAGGCGACCCAATGGCCATCGGGCGAAAACTGCGCGTATTGCTGATTTCCCGGCGCGTTGATGTAGGGAAAAGGTTTGCG
>JBEKOW010000367.1:0-6704 GCA_049521375.1 Terriglobales bacterium | reverse complement strand
GGATATCTGTCGATCTTCATGGCTCCTTCGACCGCTCAGAAAGGGACGATCTCGACGATTGTGCCGATGGTTTCGCACGTCGACCATACCGAGCATGACGTGCAGGTCATCGTCACCGAAAAGGGATTAGCCGACCTGCGCGGACTTTCACCGCGGCAGCGCGCGCACCTGATCATCGAGAAGTGCGCGAACGGAGACTACAAGGCTCTGCTGCTCGATTATCTGCAGCGCGCCGAGCGACTCTCGTATGGGAAACATACTCCACACCTGCTGACCGAATCGCTGGGCTGGCATAACCGGTATTTGCGGACGGGAAACATGCGGCGCATGGAAGAGAACTAGAGGGAGATAACTGGTGTCGTGACCGCGTGAGTGATCCCGCGAGTCAGTGTGCAGCGAAGGTTCGGAGAGAACTTCCTCGGGGCGCGGCGGGGGTCAAGAGAGTAGGGATACTTCGACTGCGCGAGGTTCTTACGGCATCCGCGCTGCGAGTGGGCCTAATAAAGGCAGTTCGAAGCGTTCGCCGCGCCATGCTTTGATGGTGAGAACGATCCAGAGGAAGACCATCGCCAGCAAGGCCAGAATTCCGAAAAGCAGAAGCAGCACGATCTGGGCCACGATCGAAAGGGAGATCCCGATCATCGAGAGCACCAGGAATATTGCCCAGATCAGCACGCTTTGCCAGGCATGAAAACGCACGAAGCGGTGGCTGCGAAACCTGGGCAGCAGTAATAAGACTGCAGCCGGAACAAAAGTGAAGTAGGCCAGTGCCGCGGCGGCGCGGTCGCCTTCGGGGAGCGGGCGCATCGACCATCCGCAGGCGGGACAGAAAGCGGAGTCCACTGGCATGGCGGTCTCGCAGTGCGGACAGGCCAAAGAAGCTTCGGGCGGAGTCGAGGAGCTAGACAATTCGCCGCCCATTCGTTTTCTTTCGGGAGTCTTCTTTGTGGGTCTCTTCTTTGCCCGAGTCAGAGGTGCGCGAGTGGGCTTTGCGCGCGCCACCCTTTTGACAGTCATCGCAGACCCCGTAAATCTGAAAGGTGTGGCGAGTAGTCAGGTAATGGTGCTTGTGCCCGATTTCCTGCTCGATGTCTCCTACTTCGGGGGAGAAGAATTCAACCGATGCGCCACATTCGGTGCACACCATGTGGTGATGGCTGCGGCGATTGTACTGGTGCTCGAAGCGCGCGATGCCGTCATGGAAGGCGACTTCGCTGGCGAGGCCACAACCAGCCAGGAGTTTCAGCGTACGGTAGACGGTGGTAAACCCAATGCCCGCGTCTTTCTTTTTAACCAGGCGGTGCAGTTCATCCGTGGAAAGATGCTCCCGAGTTTCAATGAAGGTGCGCAGGATGGTGCTTCGCTGACCAGTCTGCTTGAGGCCGACGCGGCGGAGATGCTGCAAAAAAATCGCCTCGGCCTCGCGTAAGCTCTCGCGGGAAATACTGGGCTGATCGTCGATGCGTTTCTGTAGCATGAGGACGCGCAGATGGGCAGAGTTATCCCACGTCTGCGATTGGAAACAATGATACTGGGGGAGATCGGGTTACGCCAACCGGGCCGACAGGGGTTGGGAGGGATTACGGGCCTCGGCACGCGGGCGGGCACTGAATCGTATTCTGCGTCCCTACAGTTGTCACTCGGCTAGCACACCCCTACAATCGAAAAACAATGTCGGTTACTTCTTCGTTTCCCGAGGTCCACTCGAGAAGTTGGGTGGGACGGTCCATCCTGATCGTCGTTCTGCTCGTGGTTCTTCTGGCTGCCGCAGCGGCAGGGTGGGCTTACTGGATCGCGCGCGCGGCGCTGCCGCAGGTGGATGGAGCTATAGTTGCGCCGGGGCTTTCGGCGAAGGTGCGGGTGTTGCGCGACGAACTGGGAGTTCCAACCATCGAAGCCGCGACGCTCGAAGACCTGTTCTTTGCGCAGGGCTACGTCACCGCGCAGGACCGGCTCTGGCAGATGGACATCACACGCCGCGCGGCCGCGGGCGAACTCTCCGAGATCATCGGCGAAGACACGTTGAAAGTGGATCGCGAGCAACGAATTCTGGGCTTGCGGGGCGTTGCCGAGGCGAGCGAGCGAAATCTCTCGGCGCGCGACCGGTCGTATCTTGAGGCCTACACGCGCGGCGTCAACGCATTGATGGAAGCGCGCCGCGATCATTTGCCGATTGAATTCCTCATTCTGAAATACCAGCCGCGCCCGTGGACAATCACCGATTCCCTTCTGGTCGGCGCGCTCCTGGTGGAGGAACTCAATCACTATAGCTATGCGCGAGCCCTGACGCGGGAGAAAGTGCTGGCGAAGATCGGTCCGGAGCTGACCGCCGATCTGTATGTGAATTCATCGTGGCGCGATCGTCCTCCCACGGAGGTGCGGCGCGGCATGGATGAGGATCCCGGCGTCGACGGAGACCATGAAGACGATGAGGAAGAAGTGGAACCGCAGGGCGGGGTCACCAAGATCACTTCCGCGGTTCCCGTAAGGCTATTGCCGTGGCGAACGGCGGGGACCGCCCTCCAATATGGGCAAGAAAATTCCGGCCACGAAAACGAGACCGATGTTTTCCGGCCGGGCTCGAACAACTGGGTAATCTCGGGCCAGCACACGACCACGGGAAAACCGCTGCTATCGAATGACATGCATCTTGACCATCAGATGCCGAACTTGTGGTTTGAGGCGCGGCTTAAAACAGAAACCGGGACGAAAAGCGGAACGAATGCCGGCGCTCAAGCGGCAACCCCGGCGGCCGACTTTGATGTGGCCGGGGTCACGCTGCCGGGCGTGCCTTTCGTGGTTGTGGGACATAACCAGCGAATGGGATGGGGATTCACCAACGTTGGCCCAACCGTTGAAGACGATTACGTCGAAGAGTTCAACGCGCAGGGGCAGTACAAGACTCCCAAGGGTTGGCTGGACCCCCAGCACCGGCAGGAGATCATTCACGTCAAAGGCAAGCCGGACGTAACGCTCGACGTGGTAACAACGCGACACGGTCCGATCATCACCGACCTGGTTCCGGGCGAGACTCGCAAGATCGCGCTGCGCTGGACGGTCTACGACGGAATGGCGCTGCCATTTTTTGATCTGGACCGCGCGCAGAACTGGGACGAATTCCGCAAACCCTTTTCGACTTTCACGGCGGCCGGGCAGAACGTCATGTATGCCGACATCGACGGAAATATCGGGTACCAGGCCACGGGCCGCATACCGATCCGCGCCGCCGGCGACGGCAGCCTGCCGGTCAATGGCAGCGACGACGGGCACGAGTGGAAAGGCTATATTCCGTTCGACGACATGCCGCGCGTGTACGATCCGCCTGAGGGAATCCTCGCGACGATCACTCCTGACAATTACAAGTATTCGATCAGCACGGAATGGGACGGGCCGTGGCGCACGGATCGCATCTACCGGGTGCTGGAATCAGGCAAGAAGTTTGCGCCGGTGGATATGCTGGCGCTGCAGATGGATGTGTCGTCCACGTTTGACCGCCTTTGCGCTGACAAGTTCCTGTACGCGCTCGATCATGCGCCGAACCTGTCCCCGCGCGCGAAGAAGGCGGCCGACATTCTGCGCGACTGGGATGGCCGAATGTCGGCCGACTCTCCGGCCCCGACCATCGAAACCAATGCGCGCCACGAACTGGTACGCATGCTGCTGGAGCCGAAGCTGGGTGCGGCTCCGGAGAGTCCGGCAGCAGGTTCGACGACGAACGCAGCATCCGAGAAAGCGTCAGGCGCGCTCAACTGGAAGAGCTATAGCTGGAGCATGTCCACGGTGTGGCTTGAAAATGTGCTCAGCAAACAGCCGGAACGCTGGCTGCCTCCGGGCTACTCAGACTACGGCAGTCTGCTGACTGCGGCCACGGAAAATGCGCTGAAGAAGACGGGAGTTCCATCCGACCTCACGCAATGGAAGTGGGGCGATGATTATGTCGTGGAGATCAAGCATCCGGTGTTGAGCCAGTTGCCGCTCATCGGACGCTTTACTGGGCCGGGGCGGCATCCGCTGAGTGGGGACAACTACACCGTGAAAGCCGGGGGACACAACTTTGGGGCCTCGGAACGCGCGACGTGGAACTTCGCCAACTTCGACCAGAGCACCCTCAACGTAGTGACCGGGGAAAGTGGCGTATTCCTGAGTCCACATTACATGGACCAGTGGAACGCCTGGTATGGAGGCTCGACGTTTGTATTTCCATTTTCGGAGTCAGCGGTCGAAAAGCACCGCGCGCATGAGATGACGTTGCTGCCGAAGTAGGAATCGGAGTTAGAAGTCCACCGTCTTGACGTCGTAGAAATAACCCACGAGGCCGAAGATCTGCCCAGGATGATACGGGTCGTTGGGGTTGTATTCCAGGGCATCGATCGTCATATCGTAAATACTCAACGACCCTCCCTGGACCACGTAAGCGACGGTCCGTTGAGAAATCGGCTGGAGGCCGGTGACGTCCCCGTTGGCGGGAGGAATAATGACCGCGCCCGGCTGAACGGTTCCTACCGGCATCGACAGTGAGTTGTAGATGGAGAGGCAGCCGCGCGTTTCGGCGCCCTGCGGGGGAGGCTGCGGCGGGATGATCTCGGTGCAGGTTCTGGCACCGATCAGGAGTTGACCGTTCGCAGCCATGGCGATGCGGTCGTGGTAGCCGTCCGTGATGGCAATCGGTGTCGGATTCGTGACCGTCATGTTGTTCAGGTCAAAAATCGAAAGCATTCCGCAGCTCAGCGTTTCGCCCAGCGCGCCGACGCAGGTATAGGAGGGACCGCCGCTATTGCCCTGGCTGTAAGGCGTGCCCGCCAAATACATCGTGGAGCCAATCAACAACGCAGTCGAAGCAGCGCATTGCTTGCCCTGGGTGGGGTCGGTTGCGCAGACTGCGCCGTAGGAACCAAGCGTCCCGGTCGTCATGTTCAACTGTTGAATACTGGCTTGCTGGCCTCCACATTCCGCGCCGCAATTGACCACGTAGGCGGTCGAATCGTCACTGCTGAAAAAAGCCTGGACAGGGCGGTCAAATCCACCGATGTAGGTGACCAGCGGGTTTTGTGTTCCCAAATTCGAGGGCGTCACCACTGCCACCGAATCAGAATTACTGCTGAAGGCCAGCAGGCGGTCGCCCGCGTTGTCGATCGACAGATACTGGACCGAGGGAATATCGATCTGACCAGTAATCCCGCCGCTGACACTGATCACCTCAATCACTCCCTGAGGCTGGCCAACCACGGGAGCGCTCGGCAAAGCAACATACACGGTGGAACTGTCCGGGGAGACGACAAAACTCTCCGTGTACCCCGGCAGGGTTAGGTGCGAGGCCAGGCTCTCGGTCGCGTTGTTAATGACGCCGAACTGGTTGTCGGAGGTAGGGAGATTGTTCCCGCTGTAGACGAAGGTCTCAGCCCGGTTGGGGCTTACTTGCATGATCGACGGAGTGTTGCCCGCCGAGATTGGCGCTATGCCAACCGGCCGGGTATCGAGCTGTGCGTTGACGATGTAAACGCCGGGGGTCGAGGTGCCGGAGCCGACAAAATTGGAGACGAACGCCCGGTTGGGGAGGCCGCTGGTCTTGGCGCCGGAAGAAGACGAACCACCGCCGCAGCCCGGAAATAGCACGAGAGCAGGCAGAATGGATAACAGGCAGATAAGCAGCTTTTTCAAACCTGGGACCTAACCTTGTGTCGGATAATCTGTTGGATGCGAGAACAGGGATTATAACAAAAGGAATTGTCAGGTTCGGGAGCGCAGCGGGAATACCCGCAATCCCGAGACACGACCATTGATTACTCCAATGGGAGACACCCTTACGGCGGGTGCCAGATTCTGGCGGGTTCCTGTATTCTCAAGAAGATGCCCCAAAACTTCAAGGAACGGTTGCAACGCGCGCCCATCCTCTGTGACGGAGCCATGGGTACGCTGCTGTACGCCAAAGGCGTTTTCATCAACCGGTGTTATGACGAGCTGAACCTTTCCCAGCCCGAGCTGATTCGCGGAGTTCACCACGAATATCTGGCTGCGGGAGCCGAGATCATTGAAACCAACACCTTTGGAGCGAACAGCTTTCGCCTGGCTCGCCATACGCTCGGCGACCGCGTACGAGACATCAATCTTGCGGGAGCCCGCCTGGCGCACGTAGCCGCGAAAAGCTTTGACGCGTGGGTCGCCGGGTCGATCGGTCCGTTGGGGATTCGCATTGAGCCCCTGGGCAAGACTTCGTTTGAGGAAACGCGGGCTTCGTTCCGTGAGCAGATTGCGGCGCTGGTCGAGGGCGGCGTCGATCTGCTGATGCTCGAAACCTTCGGATACCTCGATGAACTGAACCAGGCGGTGCTGGCCTGCCGCGACGTCGACCCGAAGATCCCGATCATCGCCCAGGTCACCATCGACGAAGACGGCAATTGCCTGGACGGTTCCGATCCCGAGGCCTTTGCGGCCCGCCTGACGGAATGGAACGTGGACGTTGCCGGCATCAACTGCAGCGTCGGGCCGGTCGCGATGCTGGATGCCATCGAACGCGTTCGCGCCTTGACTCCTCTGCCTCTGGCTGCCCAGCCCAACGCCGGCATGCCGCGATCGGTGGAGGGCCGGAATATCTATCTTTGCTCGCCCGAATACATGGCGAGCTATACGCGAAAATTCGTGGCAGCCGGAGTCCAACTGGTGGGCGGATGCTGCGGGACGACGCCCGATCATATCCGGGCAATGAA
>JBEKOW010000366.1:0-3575 GCA_049521375.1 Terriglobales bacterium | reverse complement strand
GATTCTGAATCATTGACCCGATCGTAGCGCCGGCGAGCGCCCTCGCTCGCCCATCCTTAACCGATGGGAGCCGCGGTCGTCTCGATCGTCGCGCTTCCTGCGCGCAAATGTTTTCCCGCAGCTTCGCGCCGCAAATATCCCAAAGCAACCGCGCGATCCCCGGTCGCCAAAGGTAGCGTAGCGCAGCTGGTGATCTCGCCCACCTCTTTGCCGTCGGCCTCAATCCTGGTTCCCGGCGCCGGCAATTCGCCGTCCACCAGAAACGCCGTAAACACGCGGTGGACCGCGCCCCGCGATCGAATCCGCTCCACGATCTCCTGCCCCAGATAGCAGCCCTTGGTGAAGTTCAGCGCGCGCATCTGCCCCGTCTCCTGCGGAAGATCGCGCTCGCGGATATCCACCCCATACCGCGGAACGCCCCGGCTGATGCGGAAAAGTTCCATCGCCTCGTCGCCCACCATCCGGGCGCCCGCCGCCACCAAAGCGTCCCACGTAGATTGCCGTTTCTCCGGGCCAATCCAGATTTCGTAAGCGTTCCACGATGAATCGTCCCCTCGCACCAGCGTGCATTGCAAACATTCGCAAGCGCAATCGCACTTAGGAGTGCACAACCCCAGCGGAGCCAGTTCTCCAAACTGAATCCCCGCCGCTCTCAGCACCGCAAGCGCCTGTGGTCCGCCGATGCCAATCGCTGTCAGCGTCGTGCTTACGTCCGCCACTTCCACATCGTCCATGATGATGAACTTATCGAAGTGCGCCAGTACCGTCTCCGGTTGCCGTGTCTCCACATCGACCAGCAGCGAGGCGCCCAGGTTATAGGCATAAAAGTCCGCCTGGATGCGCCCCTGCGCGTTCAGCAAAAAACAATACACACCCCGGTTGGGAGCCAGATCGCGGATGTTATTCGTGACCATCCCATTCAGCCAGCGCACCCGGTCGCTGCCCGTAAGCTTGATCTTCGAGCGCCCACTCAGGTCGTAAACTCCGCAGCCGGAGAGCAGTGCCTGGAACTCACCGCGCACGTCGCCGTAGTCCCTGACCGCGGGCGGGATCTGCGCCGTATCTGGCTGCGAAGTCGTATCCATACTCACTAATCTGATTATAGCGAACCTGAATCGGCGCAAAATTCGTGGCGCATCTGTTATCTTCGTTTTCGCGTGAACCAGAAAAAGCGTATCGCCGTAATCCCCGGTGACGGAATTGGCAAGGAAGTCATCCCGCAGGCTGTGAAAGCGATCCAGGCCTCGGGCGCCGAGGTCGAATGCACCTCGTTCGACTGGGGAGCCGACCGCTTCTTGTCCGATAAAACCACCGTCCCCGCGGATGGCTTCGCCAGGCTGGCCCGCGATTTTGACGCGATCCTTGTAGGAGCTTTCGGCGACCCGCGCGTCCCCTCCAACATTCACGCCCGCGAAATTCTCCTGGGCATGCGCAGCCAGATGGATTTATATGCCAACGTCCGCCCCGTGCGCCTGCTCGATGCCGCGCTCTGCCCGCTCAAGGGAGTTGAGCCGAGCGACCTCGACTTCGTCGTCATCCGCGAAAACACCGAAGGCGTCTACGGCGATCTCGGCGGAGTCTTCAAGCAGGGAACCGCCGATGAAATAGCCATTCAGGAAGACGTCAACACGCGCAAGGGAGTCGAGCGCATCATCCGATACGCTTTCGAATTTTGCGCGAAGAATGCAAAGCAGGATGGCTCCCCGCGCCGCCGCGTGCTGATGTGTGACAAGTCCAACGCCATGACCCACGCCGGAGGGCTCTGGCAGCGCGTATTCAAACACGTCGCCGCCGATTTCCCCCGTCTCGAAACCCAGCACATGTACGTGGACGCCCTCTGCATGCAGATGGTCCGCGATCCCCGCGCCTTCGACGTAATCGTTACCAATAACATGTTCGGCGACATCATCACCGATCTCGCTGCCGGGCTGCAGGGAGGCATGGGAATGGCGGCCAGCGGCAACATCCATCCCGGCAAGACTTCCATGTTCGAGCCGGTCCACGGATCCGCCCCGCCCATGGCCGGGAAAAATGTAGCGAATCCGCTGGGAGCAATCCTGACCGCCGCGATGATGCTGGCCCATCTGAACCAGAACAACCAAGCCAGAAAAATCGAGTCCGCCGTCCTCGAGGCCATCCGTCAAAACAAAACAACCGAGGATATAGGCGGCAGACTGAGCACAACCGAAGTCGGTGACTGGTTAGTAGAGAGGTTGACCCGAATCAACTGATCGCAGCGCCCTCCTCCAACCGCCCTCCTCTAAAACACGCAATCTAGAGTTCATCTAAAAGAGGTCATCCTGAGCGCAGCCTGCTGTCGGCGAAGCCGAGAGCAGGCGAAGTCGAAGGATCCCTACGTTCTACACGGCTCTTGCACGCCGAACAAGTTCTCCGCAATCGAGTGCTGCTAACATCTAAAGAGTGTGCGGAGAAGGTGTGCAGAGAAAATTCCGCCCAGGATGACATCCCAAATGAAGTTTCGTTCTCTCGCTTTTTTCTTCCTGGTACTGCTGTTAGCAAGTCGCGCTTCCTGGTCGCAACCTCCGGCGACGCCGTCTCCCAACGAAAAACCTCAGAATCAACCTTCGGCAGATCCGGAACACACTCAGGCCCCCTCGACCCCCGCGCCTGAAAAAGTCATCTCCCCCAAAGAGGCCAAGGAGCTTTTCCGCTCCGTCGACGAGATCCTGAAATTCGCCAGCGATGACACCGGCCTGCCCATCGATCACGAGGTCAAGCGCCGCCTCGCCGATCGCAAGGAAGTCGAGTCCTACCTCGAAAAGGGAATGAAAGACGATAAAGACGCCAAGCGCCTCGAACGTTCCTCCGTCGTGCTGAAGAAATTCGGCCTGCTCCCCCGCGACTTCGACCTCGGACCCTTCCTCGTAGCCATGCTCAAAGAACAGGTCGCCGGCTATTACGATCCCAAAAAGAAGACTGTCAACATCCTCAACTGGATCGACCCTGAGCAGCAGAAGCCCGTCCTGGCTCATGAATTGACGCACGCCCTGCAAGACCAGTCCTTCAACATGGAAAAGTGGATGAAGGAAGCCGAAACCGAAGGCGACAAGAAACTCGACCCCACGCCCGCCGACATCGACACCGACGAAGAATCCGAGGCCCGTGAAGCCGTCGTCGAACGGTCCCGCCGACTCTCCCACCTTTCGCGACGCCCCCATTTTTCTCAAAGAGGAGCTGACCTTCCCCTACCGCTACGGCATGGACTTCACCCTCGAACTCGAGAAAGCTGGCG
This sequence comes from Terriglobales bacterium, assembly GCA_049521375.1. Classification (GTDB taxonomy): domain Bacteria; phylum Acidobacteriota; class Terriglobia; order Terriglobales; family Acidobacteriaceae; genus Acidiflorens. The sequence continues at coordinate 322 of JBEKOW010000366.1, read as the reverse complement.
GAAAGGACATGGCCTTTGCCGGAGCCTTTAAGGATCCCCCAAAAACCACCCGCGAGATCATGGAACCGGAAACGTACTTGCAGCACGAAAAGCTCGATCCCGTTAAGCGCATCGACTTCAAAAAAGATCTGGGTGGTTATGACGCCTTCGACATCGGCGCCATGGGCGAGTTCGACGTCGATGTCCTTGTCGAACAGTACGCCGGCCGCAAGGAAGCCGAGTCGATCTACCCCGCTTGGCGCGGCGGTTATTACTTCGCCGGCCGCGAGAAGGGAAGCAAGTCGGGCCCGCTCGGAGTTCTCTACGTCTCGCGCTGGTCGAC
>JBEKOW010000365.1:0-4990 GCA_049521375.1 Terriglobales bacterium | reverse complement strand
ACAAATTTGGTGGTCTCCTCGAACCCGATGGTGCCGCTCGAAATCCCGCGGTCGCTGAGTCCTTGCGCGACTCGTGCAAAGGGACTTTCGTTTTCCTGCCACACGCGTACGTCCGGGTTCTTGCCATTGGGAGCCAGCCCGATCTGCTCCCGTGCCCGCCCCTCTTCAAATGCCGGAGCCACGTAGAACGCCTCGCCCTTGGCCGGCAACACCATGGCAAACAGCCGCTCCCCGCCCCACCATTGAATGCCGGAGAAATAAACCAGAGACGTGCCTTGCGTAAGCACGATGGCCGAGAGATTATTCTCGCGCATCAACCGGCGCGCCTTTTCCTGGCGCTCAGCCCGCTCTTCCAGAGTGATGGGCTTGACTTCGCCACGCAGTGACCGAAGCGCCGCGATCGACGGTGCCACAGGCTTGTTGTCTTCGTCTGCCCCCGCCGCAACCGGCAGCACTGCCCCCGCCATTGCAAGCATGGATCCGGTCTTCAAAAAGCGTCGACGTGAGAACAAGGTTTCTCCTTCGTGGAAGATTCACCCAACATGATAGAAAAACGCCATACTTGCCACAGAAAATGGCATATGCCATAATAAATGGCATGACAGTTACCATCGACAAGGCAGGCAGAATTATTGTCCCGAAAGAGTTCCGCCAGCGTCTAGGGCTGCGTCCGAATACCGAACTGGAGATTGTGGACCATCCCAACGGCCTGTTGTTGCGTATTGTCGAATCGCAGCCTTCTCTCGTAAAAGTGAACGGACTCCTTGTGCACCAGGGACGCTTGGAGGAGGGTGCCGATTTGAATAGCATACTGGAGTCCGTCCGCGAAGAGCGCATTCAGCAGAGTATTCAGGGCTGAGGGATGGTTGTCTTTTTCGACACCAGCGTATTAGTTGCGTCTTCAAGTTCGGCCCATGATCATTTTGTCCAGGCTTCCGCTGCCATGACGCGCGTTGCCGCAGGCAAGGACAAAGGTTTTATCAGCCAGCATTCAATCGCGGAAGTCTATGCTGCGCTCACTCGCCTGCCGGTCGTTCCGCGAATTCACCCGCTCGAAGCAGCACGCATAATTCGCGACAATATTCTTGAGAACTTCGAGACGGTTGCTGTTGAAAAGAAAGATTATTTGGAAGCACTCGAAATCGTGTCCGATTCCGGCTGGCCCGGAGCTCGCATCTACGATGCCCTGATCCTGTGCTGCGCCGCCAGGTCGCCCGCGCAGAGAATCTACACTTTCAATCTCAAAGATTTCAAGCAACTCGCCACAGGCCGGATTTTGCAAATGATCTGTGCGCCATAGGAAGTTCCAGGTCCAGGAGGCTCAATGTCCAATTACGCCGTAGCCGCAGGCCGCATGGTCGCCCACAACATGGTGACCACTCAATTCGAACTGGATGGCTTCCGCGTCGTCCGCACTCTCGGCGTGGTCCGCGGAATCACCGTCCGCTCGCGCTCGATCTTCGGCACCCTCGGCGCAAGTTTACAGACGCTCGTCGGCGGCAATATTACACTTCTTACCAATCTCTGCGAGAAGACCCGCGCCGAAGCCTTCGACCTGATGCTCCAACACGCCGCCGCCATGGGCGCCAATGCCGTGGTCGGCGCCCGCTATGACGCCACCGAAGTGATGCAGGGCGTCACCGAAGTGCTCGCGTACGGCACCGCCGTACTGGTGGAACAGTCCAAGTAATTCGCCCAACCAAGAGAAATGCCCTTCGACCTCCAGCCCGTCCTGCCAGGCAAGCTCCTCGCGCTCCGGCCTCTTCGCAAAGAGGATTTTTCTGACATCTATGCCGCCGCCGCCGACCCGCTCATCTGGGAGCAGCATCCCGCCCAGGACCGTTACAAAGAGGAAGTATTTAAGGAGCTATTTCGCGAGTCTCTCGAATCCGACGGCGCGCTAGTCGCGATCGATTCCCATACCGCAAAGATCATAGGCTGGTCGCGCTTTCACGGCTACGACGAAGACAAAAGTGAAATCGAAATTGGCTGGACCTTCCTGGCTCGCTCCCACTGGGGCGGCACTTACAATCGCGAGATGAAGCAACTCATGCTGCGCCATGCCTTCCGCTTCGTAAACAGTGTGATCTTTGTCGTCGGACCGCAGAATATGCGCTCCCGGAAGGCAGTAGAAAAAATCGGCGGCGTTCAAGTCGCGACCCGGCCGGACGCCCGTGGCTGGGAAAGCATTGTCTACCAAATCACCCGGTCCGCCTTCGAGCGGCAAAGCTCCATCCCGTCGGCCACCTGAAGGCGCAACGTTCCAACCTCGTCCTCAGGCGTGAGCCTACTCTTTGTACAGGAAGCCCGCCACCACCGTAGCCAGGATCGATCCCACCCACAAGTCGAGCATCCATCCCAGTGGCATCACGCGCGGAATTGGCGACCATGCCGCTTGCGCAAAGTTTCCCGGTACCCCCGCGCAAAAGCCCACCACCATGCCGACTTTAAGCGCCGTCTTCGGTCCCGGACCCGCCGTCGCGCGGCTCCACGCGTACAGGTACGCCAGCAGAATCGACATCACGAAGGTCAGAAGAACCCACTGTCCCGTAAAAAATGGATACCGCGGTGCCTTCAGAAAAAATCCTTGCTGTTGCATCGCCGCGTAAAGTGGAGCCATTCGTATGCCGATGAACATGCTCCATGCGCTCCACACCACGCCACCGGCAATGCCGCCCATCCACACACGAGCCGTATTCACCCTCATTGCGCCCCCTCAGGTTTTTGCTTGGCTTGATTGCGGCACAAGTCTACTACCGCAAACGAATTCTGGGGAAACAAACCGGAATCGGTGTAGTGCCTCAGTTGGAATGTTCCGTGGTGGGTCATTTTGAATGTACTTCGCCCGACGACCCCTGTCATCTTGAGCGGAATCCGGTCGTCGGCGAAGCCGAAGACAGGATGGAGTCGAAAGACCCCTACACACTCTCCTCCACCCCAGCCGCGCCACGGAATTCTCCCGCAGTCAGCGCACTCCGCCGATCCTTGCTGACCGCCAACCTTAGAATTCCGGCGCGGCCTGTCCCATACTCAATATGCACATTGAATGGACGACAGCCGGGAGCTGGATTTCAAAACCGAGGCACTACCGGGGTCGCGAACCTACTTAGCGCCTGTCTATTTCGGGGGAACCGAACATACGCTCGACCGCCCGCCGCCGGTAAGCGAACGTCCTCCGCATCTGCGGAGCAATGAACAACGCGTTGACAACCCGGCCCACCGGTTCAAATCCGATTTCGTATTCCACGCGGTCGCGAATGAGCGTGCCCACACTCCCGTTCCGAGTCTCCGCTGCGAACTCGTGCCGGTGATGCCAGCTCTCGAACGGTCCCTCGTCCTGCACATCCGCAAAAAAATCGTTCATCGCGAAGCCGACAATCCGCGCCTGCGATTGAATTCTAAAAGGTACGAAGGGAACAGTGCGGTACGAAGCCACCAGATTCGATCCCGGTCCCGCGAACTCCTCGAATGCCGAACCGGCCGGCGCCACAATCGTCGCCTCTTCGATCTTCACTTCCATCCACGCCGGCATGATGCGCGGCAGGTTCCGCGGATTGGCAAAGAAGCGGAAGACCATGTCCAGCGGAGCGCCGATCCACTGCTCAAATTCGGCGCGATAAGCCATGGGAACGAGTTCGGGACCGGTTTTCCACAATTTCCTGCTTGCGGTCGATTATCCGTAAAGCGAACAAAAAGAGAAAGTTAGCCGTCCGAACCAACTTCCTAAACGCAACCCGTGGTGATCGGTAGAGCGCCTAACCACCATATGTCGCGTTTCGTACCTTGAGTCTCCAGGCCCAATCTCAACCTGAAACTTTCTTATTGACAACAAACGATTTAGGCGTAGGATGTGGACAAAAGTGGTTGAAAGTGGAGTAAAAATAGAGGTCGGGGCAGATTTTGTACCCTTTCGAGGCGCCAGTGGTATTTGAGACTGACACCCCCAAAATAAGCCCGAACGAACCCGATTCCACTGCTTTTGTGACCGCTTCTACCTCCCTCGTGCTGTTGGCTGTGGTAGCAGCCGTAAATAAACGGAGCCCAGGAACAAGCAGGGCGCATGTTTCGCGGAAATCACCCAACTCGCGTGGACGAAAAAGGACGGCTCAAAGTCCCCGCGGAATTCAAGCGCGTGATCGACGAGAAATATGCTCAACGATTCTATATCACAAGTCTCGACGGAATCGTCGCCCAGATTTACCCCTTCGAGGAGTGGGAGCGGATCGAACAGAAACTGGCTTCTCTGTCGACCTACAACCCTACCAAGAAGAAGTTCTTGACGCGCACCAACTACTACGGGCAGGTCGTAGAGATGGACGGGCAGGGGCGCCTGCTCATCCCCCAGATCTTGCGTGACGCTGCGCAGATTCGCGGGGATGTCGCAGTGCTCGGCAATCTGACCTACCTCGAAGTCCGGAACATGGAAGCGCTCGATAAGGAGATCAAAGAGCCCTTCACGGATGAAGACACCAGGACGCTCGACGAATTGGGCATCTAGTGCGAACGGATTCAACACACACCCCCGAGTGGGGTGGGCATGGTTTGCAGGGCAACGCAGCGTTGGCCATGTCCCGGTTCTTTTAAAAGAAGCGATCGATTTCTTAGCCGTAAAGCGTGGCGGAACCTATCTGGATGCCACGGTCGGTTTGGGCGGGCACAGTTTCGAAATTGCAAAACGCCTCGGCGCACGGGGACATTTGATTGGCTTCGATAAAGACCCCGCGGCGCTCAATGTGGCGCGGATGAAACTCGCGCCCGTCGACAGCCGTTCGTCGTTAGTCGTTAGCGAACCCGATTCCCAGCGACCAACGACCGACGACCAACGACCAGACTGGCCGGCGATCACATTGCTGCATCGCTCGTTCGCAGAGATTGCCAGCGACCAGCAACCGGCGACCCTCGACGGTTTAATCGCCGACCTGGGCGTAAGCAGCCTGCAGCTCGGCAACCCCGAGCGCGGCTTTAGTTTTCAGGCGGAAGGTCCGCTCGA
>JBEKOW010000364.1:0-4495 GCA_049521375.1 Terriglobales bacterium | reverse complement strand
ATCTGCCACGCGGCCGAGGATGCGGCCTCCGGTTCCTTGCGCCAATACGAGGTTGAAACAGACCAGGCAGAGACTCACCGCAGCGAGCCAACGGGTTAACCGGGAAGGTTTCGACGGCAGCATAAACAAGTCCTCCAGATTCTCAGACGAACGTTGAGATCCGATTTTCCAAACTTGATTTTCGACCTTGTGCGAAATGCGAACCTTGCTATAATCGCGCAAGGTTAGAGATTCTCCCGCCGTCTGTCAAGCGGAAAAGTACATATCCCGCGACGCGCCAGCAGGATTGATTAAAGGTCATGTCGAACGACGGACAAGTCTATCTGAAAATCGGCGATGTGGCCCGACTGGTCGACATTTCTCCGTCGGCCATCCGGGGATGGGAGAACCTGGGACTGACATCCCCGCTGCGCAGCGCGGGACGCTATCGTCTCTACACCGACGAGGATGTGCGCCTGCTGAAAAAAGCGCGCTACCTGCGCAAAGTGCGCGGCATGAACGCGCCCGCAATTGTCGAGATGCTCAAGCGCGAAGGCGACATCGAACCGCCGGCCGGCCATGCTACCAACACTCTCGGTTCCCGTCTCCGGCAACTGCGTACCAAGCGCGGGCTGAGCCTGGCGCGAGTCGCCTCGGCGGCCGGGATCTCGGTCGGCTTCCTGAGCGCCCTCGAACGCTCGCACATGAGCGCTTCGGTGGGAACACTCCGCAGGCTAGCACGCTACTACCGCACCAACATCCTTGATTTTTTCGATCCTCCCAAATTGAATTCCCGATTGGTGCGTCCGTCGCAACGCAAGGTGCTGGAAGCGGGCCCAGGCGTGCGCATGGAATTACTGGCGGGGGGCAACGCCGTCATGGAACCGCACTTGTTCCGCATCAAGCCGCGCGCCGGCAGCGGCGAATCGTATGCGCACGAGGGCGAGGAGTTCCTGTTCGTCTTGCGCGGAGAGCTGAAGATTGCGCTCGCCGGCGAAGAGTACCATTTGAAACGCGGCGACAGCTTCTATTTCGAAAGCTCCACGCCGCATCGCTGGAAAAACCCGGGATCGAGTGAAACCTGGCTGTTGTGGGTGAATACTCCCCCGACTTTCTGATACATATTTCTGGCAGTGATGATTCGGGGAACCGACGACGATTGGAGTAAGACAAATGCCACTGCGAAAAGCTGCGCTTGTATTGCTGTCTGCTTCACTCGCTGTTTTCTGCGGGTCATGCGCCAGGAAAACACCCACTCTGAACCTGCTTGTCTGGGAAGGCTACGCCGATCCTTCTTATGTCAAAGCTTTCGAGGAGCAGAATCACTGCAAGGTTTCGGCCTCCTACATGGGATCGAGCGACGAACTGGTCGCCAAGCTGCGCGGCGGAAGCGCGGGAACTTACGACATCATTTCTCCCTCAAGCGACGTGGCGACCATGATCGCGAACTCGGGGTTGGCTGCTCCTCTCGATCTGGGCAAACTGCCCACCTATAGCCAGCTTTCACCGCAATTGACATCGCTCTCGCTGGTGCGCGTGAAGGGAGATGTTTATGGCGTGCCATTCATGTGGGGACCCGACCCCATGATCTACGACACAACGGCATTTGCCCAGGCGCCCGACAGTTGGAACGTGATTTGGGATCCGAAGCTGAAAGGAAAGGTTTCCGTGTGGGACGATCTTTCCACCGTCTACATGGCCGCGCAGGTGCTTGGCTACGACAAGCCCGACCCGGGACATCTTTATAACCTGAGCGACGACGAATTAAATGCGGTCCGGAAAAAGCTGATCGAGTTGAAGCCAAATATTCGAAAGATGTGGTCGACAGGCGGCGAGTTAACGAACCTCTTTCAGAACCATGAGGTCGTAATCGCGATGGGCTGGCCTCTGATGACCAACCAGTTGCGCAAGAGCAATTTTCCCGTTGGCGAGACGATTCCGAAAGAGAACACGACAGGATGGATTGATCACCTGATGATCACGGCGGGCAGCGACAACAAAGACCTCGCCTATAAGTTTCTGGAGTTCATGATCCAGGCGCAAACGCAGAAAAAGGTCACGGATGTGACTGGTTATACACCTGCCAATCCGCACGCCGCGCAGTTCATGACTCCAGAAGAAGTAAAAAGCCTGCACCTTGACGATGTCGATAATTACCAGAAACGGTTATATTTCTGGCAAAATGTCCCGCGCCGCGCCAAGTACAACGAGATCTGGAATGAGGTGAAAGCAGCACAGTAGTCGTTTACGAATCCTCCTGAGCGGAGCCCCAGGAGCTATCGCTCGCGATCAGAGAATGGGCCGTACTTAAGCGATCCAATGGCAACAACCATAAAACCAGCAATCACGGAGAAAGCACCCGCGAGCAACACCGCGTTGCTATCGATTCGCAGCGTGGCAAAGCATTTCGGCAAGAACGTTGTCCTGCGCGATATCACGCTGGAAATTGCTGAAGGCGAATTCCTCACCATCCTTGGGGAGAGCGGCTCGGGGAAAACTACGCTGCTGCGCATTCTGGCGGGATTCGAGCAGGCCACGTCGGGTGAAGTCTGGATGGCGGGGCAACGCCTCGACACGCAGCCTCCCTACCGGCGACTCGTGAACACCGTTTTTCAGAGCTACGCGCTGTTTCCGCACATGACGGTCGAGGATAACGTGGCCTACGGACTACGGATCGCCAAACGGCCCGCTGCTGAAATCCAGTCACGAGTAAGTGAAGCGCTGGCAAAGGTGAAGATGTCCGCCTATGCCAAAGCGAAGCCTTCAAAGATCAGCGGCGGACAGCAGCAGCGCATCGCACTCGCGCGGGCGTTGGTGAATCGTCCGCGCCTGTTGCTGCTGGACGAACCGCTCTCCGCTCTGGACGCCAACTTGCGCCGCCAGATGCAGGTTGAACTCAAGGCCCTGCAGCGCGAAGTCGGCATCACGTTCATCTTTGTCACTCATGATCAGGAAGAAGCGATGGTGATGTCCGATCGTATCGCACTGCTGCGCTCGGGCGAATTGGAACAGGTGGCCAGTCCCCGTGAAATCTATACGCGGCCGGCGACTGCTTATACGGCACAATTTATAGGTCATACAAACTTGTTGAAGGCCAATGTGAACAACGGCGCTGCGACCAGTGGCGCGCTGATCTGGCTTACCTCCGCGACCGATGGTCCGGCTCTATTCTCGTTGCGTCCCGAATCTATTCGGGTCGCTACCGGAGCGGCCGGCGCAGTGCGCTTCGCGGCTCGCGTGCGCGACCAGGTCTTCCATGGCGCCAACGAATTGTGGCGGGTTGAGTCACCCTCCGCATCGCGTCGCGACCCGTCACCGATGGACAGGTCGAGTTGGAATTTTCCCCGAACGATGCGGTTCCTGTTCGCCCATCGGAGGAACGCGTCTGATGTTCTCCCGCGCCTACCGCGTTGCCATCACCGTTCCACCGCTGGCCTGGGTTGCGGTCTTTCTGCTGGTGCCCTACCTGCTGATGCTCTGTTACAGCTTCTGGTCGGTCTCCGACTCGCAAGTCATCGTTCATTCCTGGACTTTCGACAACTACCGGGAACTGTTCGTCAAACCGGTGTACTGGCAAACGCTGCTGCGCTCGATGTGGATCGCGGCCCGCGTTACGCTGTTCTCGATGCTGCTCGGATATCCGCTCGCATATTTTCTTTCGTTCCACGCCGGTGCCAGAAAAGACCTGTTTTACCAATTGGTGATCATTCCGCTCTGGGTGAGCTATCTGGTGCGCGCTTATGCCTGGAAGACGATTCTCGGAACCGACGGGATTTTGAATACGCTGCTGCAATATGTGCACCTCACGCAGCACCCTCTGGATTTCTTGCTTTACAGTCCGTTTGCCGTGGTGCTCACCCTGACGCATATCTACACGCCGTTCACGTTCCTGCCGATTTACGCGTCGCTCGAGCATATTCCTCGCAACCTGGTGGAAGCTTCACACGATCTGGGCGCATCGCCCGCGCAGACATTCTGCCGGGTGATCTTTCCGCTCTCGATTCCGGGCCTGCTGGCAGGCGCCACTTTCGCGTTCGTCCTCAGCCTGGGAGACTTTCTCGCGCCCCTGCTCCTGGGAGGTCCAAGCGGCATCATGATCTCGAACATTGTGGTCAGCCTGTTCGGCGCCGCCTACAACTGGCCGCTCGGAGCGGCGATTTCGTTCTGCATGCTGCTGATTGTGGTTGGCCTGCTCTTTTTCTCCGAGCGTGTGGAAAAGAAATGGAGCTTCTCGTGAGCATCTGCGAAAGACGACCTCAATCGCCGCCCCTTGTCATCCTGAGCGGAGCGAGGACTTCACAAAGTGAAGTCTTCGCGGAGTCGAAGTTGAGGCGTTTGCGCGGCGTCCGAGCCGCGAGCCGAAATCCCGAGCGCACTCGAGGGAGCTTGAACCTCTACTCCCTTGGTCCCCGTCGGGATTGTGTCCGGGCATTCTCACCGTGCGTGGGATCGTCAGAATGAAACTGACTCACAATCCGCGCTTGCTGACGCTTCACGCACTCGCAGTCTTCGCGTT
>JBEKOW010000363.1:0-3448 GCA_049521375.1 Terriglobales bacterium | reverse complement strand
AATGGCGACATCGTGCACAATGGCAGCTTCGTGAATTCGAGTTACCTGCCCTTCATCGGGTATTTTCAGGATGTCCAACTGGTGGATGACACCGCGCGCCACCATCATGGCCTAAAGAAATCGGAAGGGCTTCCGAAACTCGAGGATGTGGCCGCCCGACAGAACAACGCCATCTCCACCTGCGCCGACTGGGTGAATTTCGAAGGCACCGTCAGCACCAGCCCGGATCAGATCGCGATCCTTCCCGGCTACTTCCAAAAAGAATGGATGCAGGACGGTCGCCGCTATTTCCATTACAAGGCCGACGCGCCCATCGTGGGCGGCATCTTCTCCGTAAATTCCGCGCGATACGCTGTACTCCGCGACCACTGGCACGATGTGAACCTGGAAATCTACTACCATCCAGGCCACAAATTTGATCTCGACCGCATGATGCTGGGCATGAAGTCTACTCTCGACTATGCGACGGCCGCATTCAGTCCATTCCAGTTCCGGCAATTGCGCATCATCGAGTTTCCCCGCTATGGCAACTTCGCCGAGTCATTTCCGAACACGATTCCGTTCTCCGAAGGCATCGGCTTCATCACATGGGTCGACCCCAATAAAAAAGATGCGATCAACCTGCCATTTTTCGTCACCGCGCATGAGACCGCACACCAGTGGTGGGCACATCAGGTCGTGAGCGCCAATACCGAAGGCCAGACTGCAATTGTCGAAACGCTCGCGCAGTACACCGCGCTCATGGTGATGAAAAAAACCTACGGCGCCGACTCGATGAAGAAATTTCTGCGCTACCAGCTTGACGGCTATCTGCGCGGACGCGCTCAGGAGCATGACGAAGAGAAGCCGCTGCTGCGGGTCGAAGGGGGGCAGGGGTACATTCACTACAACAAGGGTGGCCAGGTCATGTACGCCCTGCAAGACTACATTGGCGAGGATCGGGTGAACCAGGCTCTCGCCGCCATGGTCAAGGATTACGCTTTCAAGGGTCCACCCTATCCGACATCAATGGACCTCGTTCGCTATCTGCGCAACGTCACCCCGCCGGAGTTCCAGTATCTCTACGAAGACTGGTTCGAGACCATCACGCTGTTCGACAACCGCGCCGTCTCCGCCACCTATTCTGCGCTTCCCGGCGGGAAGTATGAGGTCCACCTCACGGTGGAGGCCAAGAAATACCGCTCCGACGGCAAAGGGCAAGAGCACCTCATCCCGCTGCATGACCTGATTGATATCGGCGTGCTCGATGCCGAAGGTAATTACCTCTACCTGCAGAAGCACCGGATCGACCAGCAGTGGCAGGACTTCACCATCACCGTCGATAAGCTACCGGCGCAGGCAGGCATCGACCCACTCATCAAGCTGATCGACCGCAATCCGGATGACAATCTCGTGAAGGTAAAGCAGTGACGTGACGAAGGCTAGATGATTGAGGCACCCAGGCGGCGTCCGCTTGGCAATGGCACTCGGACGGCGTGGTTCAGTTGCTCGAGGGCCCGGTCGACCACGGTGTGGAGTTCGCGAGCGTACTTTACTTCCCTGCCCTGGGCCAAGACGGCGCGGGTTTCGTCGGCAGCGAACCAGGTTGGATTCCGATCCTCTTCATCCGGGCGACGCGTCTGGCGGACGTCCATAAGGAAGGCTTTCACGACGTATTCCTGGACTCCTCCCGGTTGCCAGAAGACTCCTTTGCAATGGATATACATGTGGAAGTGCCGTGGCTCGATCAGGCCGATCGCGCCGGCTTCTTCGCGGGCTTCCCGTTCAGCGGCCTCGCTGTGCGACAGACGGGTGTCGGGCGAACCTTTGGGAAATGTCCACTTGCGGCCGCCGTTGGTGTTCACGAGCAGGAAGTCCACGTGCGAGTTCTGCCGGCGATAGCAGACGGCCGCTACTTGCAGAGGCAATGCAAACCGCGATGAGCGCGCCGATGCCATATCAACCAATCCTTCCGCCAGTTTACCGGAGTGATATTTCAGAAGTGTTAAATAGCACCAGGAATAGTGCACGAAAGTTTCTACCCAAACGTGGCGTTTCGAGGCTTCCCGGGCAGCAACCGATGACCGTGGTGAGTCCGTTCATCGCCAATCGCCTTTAATAGGTGAAGCGCAGTCCGCTGAACCCGGAGACTTTGCCGGCATCGATGCCGCGGCTGGCGAGCAGTACCTGAAAGGTCTCACCCATGCCTGCGGGCGTGGCCAGATGCTTCAACTGGAGCGCGACCTTGGCGTGCTCCTGTGGCAAGCGGCATCGTTCGAAGGCGTCGGCAAATTGCGTTGACTCCCCGATACCCATCAGCAGTTGCGCTTGCGTCAGGAGCTTTTCGGCCCGCATGCCTGATTGCTCGATGGCAGCGTTGAGGGCCGTAAAGTTTACGTGGCTGGTCAAGTCCTGTTCTCCGGGAGCTTCGTAAGGATTGGGGCTGGCCGAGTGCTGCCGGTAGGTCATCAGGGTTCCGCGATGGCGCCCGGCAAGCTGTTCGGCGCGTGTGTAGCCGTAATCGATAATGACCAGAAAGCCGCGCCCAATCGCATCCGCGATTGCACTGATCCAGCATTGGCCAGCGATTGAGGCTTCGATGCGTTCTTCCTCTCCGGGATGCACGCCGAAGCGATCGAGCAGTCCCACTTCTTCCTTACTCGGAGGAAGCCAGACTTCGGCCAACTGGCCGTTCTCGAACGCAAGGTGGAGTTTGCCCTGCGAGCTCAGGATTTCCACCGGGAGCGCATCGAAGAACTCGTTGGCGAACACGATGACTGGACTCTCGCGGGACAAGCTGCGGCCAATCCATGGAACTCCCGGTTGCACGCTTTGATCGAGGGCGATCGCGGCTCGTCCATTGGCCAGATGATCGGCCATCGTCTGCTGCAGTTTGGCTTGCAGCGCGGGCGAAGATTCCCGCAGCGTATACGTCAGCGCAGAGAAGAACTCGGGAAGCTTGGCCTTTGACCAGTCCAGCACGTCGCGCGCGAACAAACCTCGGCCGGGGCCCAGTTCGAGGATTTCCAGATGCCCCGGGCGGTCGAGCGCGCGCCACATCTCCTCGAACTGGCGGGAGATGAGTCGTCCGAATACCGCGTGAACGTCGCTCGAAGTGTAGAAGTCTCCGGCTTTGCCGAACTGCTCGGCGTTGCGGGAGTAGTAACCTCCGCGAACGTCATAGAGGCAAATCTCCATGTAGCGAGAGAACGGAATCGGGCCGCTGGCGCTGATTTCGTGCTCGATCTGATCGCGGAGCCCCAAAGTATACCCCCTATGGTCGGTCCTTTAGAATCAAGGACGATAGTACGGTGAACAGCGGACTCAGCGATCCGGAGCCCCCGAAATTTCGGATAGCTACGTAGTCGATGATCAGTAGATTGAGGTCGACCACTTCGAACTCATTTTGTAATTTCTTCCTTCTGTCGGATAGCCGGTTTTCACGTCAAAAAGATGTTCCTAGTATTCT
>JBEKOW010000362.1:0-3914 GCA_049521375.1 Terriglobales bacterium | reverse complement strand
TTGCCGCCGAGAAATCCCCATTGCCCACTGCCAAGCAGAAATTTGTTGAGCAGGGGAAGGCCTCCCAAGTTCGAGGGAGACGCGTTGATGCCAGCGGCCCCGAACTGGAAGGCATATCCCACCGCGTAATACGCGAGGAAGGCGAAGACGTAGGCCGCGAAGTTCAGCATCATCAGGTGGCCGGCATTTTTCTTGCGCACCAGTCCACAGGTGAGGAGCGCGAATCCGGCTTGCATAAAGAGAACCAGGTACCCGGTGTTCAGCGTCCAGGCGAAATTGGTGGCGACACGGAGATGCCCGACGTTATCGGCAAGTTTGGCTGCCAAAGGCTCTTTCGCGACCTGCGCCTGATAGTCGTCGAAGTCCTTTTTACTTTTGGCATAATCGGGCGCGTTTTTGTCGGCCGGTTCCGCGACCACGAAGGAATTGCCGGCAGCGTCGGCGGAGGAGGCGCGGTCGCCGGTGGCGATGCCGGAGGGATCAGGCTTGGGCTCGTCGGCAAAGCTTGAAACGGACAGGAAAGCCAGCAGGCCGACAATTAGAATGAGCAGAAGGGACGGGCCGAGCGGCCGACGTTCAGCTTGCTTCCTCATGCGAATGCTCCTCTTTGAGTGCGGTAATCCAATCCTGATGCAGGAAAAATTTCGGCAAAATAGTTGTGGACTCGCGTATTTCCGGGGAGGGCATGACAATTCAGTCGCAAGTCTCCAACTCGCAAATGGCAAATTGACTTTCACAGTAAATGCGGGGGACGGGAGAGTCCAATAGAAATTTCTTCTTGCCGTCATCAAAAAAGTTTTCGAAAACGACGGCTCGATTTTTCGGCCTTTGCTCCCCAGTTAGAGGAGGAGGGGGCAACCCTGCTACTCGTATTAACCGGTGGGTTTGAAGTTTACTCTTTTCGCCTTGACACTCGGGGGCGGGGGCGATGCATAATTATTCAAGGTTATGGATAAATATGCTTTGCTGGTAAAATTGAGGGTGGCGTATGTCGGGAAAAATAGCTGAGTAATGGTGGCGAAACTTAAGACAGCGATTCTGGGAGCCACCGGGTATTCCGGCCTGGAACTGGCTCGACTGCTGGGCCGGCATCCGCGGACGGATGAGCCTCTTTTGTTGCGGCGCGGTAAGGAGAGCGACGAAGATAAGGGTTCGCGGGGCGGTTCAGTCGCCGTAAACGGAGATGGCAGCGTTGCGGTCGCGCCATTTTCGTGGTCTGCGTTACAGCAGCATGGAGTGGAGTTGTTGTTCCTGGCCACCCCGCATGGCGTTTCGCGCGAGCTTGTTCCGGAGGCCCTGACGCGCGGGTTGCGGGTGGTTGACTTAAGTGGGGCGTGGCGGCTGAAACGGGCTGAGCATCGCGCCATTTACGGATTCAGCGATGCTGATGCGGGAGTCGCGGCCAAGCTGGACGCGAGCGCGGTCTACGGGCTGCCGGAGTTGAATGCGGATTCGATCTTCGGTGCGCCGCTGATTGCGAACCCCGGATGCTATGCGACGTCAGTGATTCTAGGCTTGGCACCGCTGCTTTCGGCGGACCTGGTGGATTGCGACCGCGGCATCATCTCCGACTCGAAGTCGGGTGTGTCGGGCGCGGGCAAAGAGCCGACCGCGCGCACCCATTTTGTATCCGTGGCCGACAATTTTTCCGCGTATGCGGTTTTTGGGCACCGCCATACAGGCGAAATTCTGGAGCAGTTGCGGCTGGATGCGGGCCAGTTAATTTTTACGCCGCACCTGTTGCCCATTCCGCGCGGGATTCTTTCGACGATTTATGTGCACCTCAAACGCGAGATGGCGGCGTCGGAAGTCCAGAATTGTTTTAGCGATTTTTATCGCGGCAAGCCATGGGTGCGCGTTTATCCGGCGGGGAGTTTGCCGGAAATTCAGTTTTCGTTGCACACCAATTACTGCGATATCGGTTTCTGCCGGGCGCGTGACGGACGGCGGCTCGTCGTGGTTTCGTGTCTCGATAACCTTTTGAAGGGCGCTGCCGGGCAAGCGGTACAGAATATGAATCTGATGTACGGGTGGGATGAGAGCGAGGGATTGCAGTGAAGATTGTCGTAAAAATCGGCGGGGCTGCGGTGGAAGACAAACCAACGCTGCAGAAATGCGCGCAGGCCGTGGTTCGTCTGTCGCAGGACGGACATCAGGTTGCCGTCGTACATGGCGGTGGCGGCGCCCTGACGCGCACGCTGAAGATGATGGGCAAAGAAAGCGAGTTCGTGCACGGCCTGCGCGTCACAGACGCAGAAACCCGCGACGTGGCTTTGATGGTGCTGGCGGGCATCGTGAACAAGAGCCTGGTGGCGGCGATTGCGGCCGCAGGCATGCCGGCGATCGGACTGTGCGGCGGAGACGGCGGCATTTTTCGCGCTCGCAAGAAACACGATGCCGACCACGACTTGGGATTTGTCGGCGAAATTTGCTTTTCGGAACCGCGCTGGATTAAGGCGATCTGGACGGAGGGCGGGATTCCGGTGCTCTCGTCGGTGGCGCTCGGCGGGGATGGCGAGTATTACAACGTGAACGCGGACCAGATGGCCGCTGCCTGTGCGATTGCATGCAAGGCCGACGCGCTGATTTTTCTGACCGATGTGGCGGGCGTGAAACAGGCCGATGGATCGGTGATGGCGCGGCTGAACACCACCGACGTGGCTGGGCTGATTGAAGGATCGGTGGTGAGCGGAGGCATGATGCCAAAGCTCGAAGCCTGCATTCAGGCGCTGAAGCGCGGTGTGGGTCGTGTGCGCATTCTTCCCGCTTCGCAGGTTGAAGTTTTGCCGCTGTTTTATTTCACGCGCATCGAGTGCGGCACGGAGGTGCTCCGGGCATGAACCTTGCTTCTGTGTCGCAAATGGAGAGCAAGCTGCTCCTCTCCACCTACGAGCGCCTGCCGATTCTGCTCAAACGCGGGAAGGGCGTCTACGTCTGGGATTCCACCGGGAAAAAGTATCTGGACTTCCTGAGTGGCATCGGAGTGAATGCGCTCGGACACAACCATCCGGCGGTCCAGCGTACGATCAAACGCCAGGCTGGACGGCTCATCCATGTCTCCAACATTTTCTTTCATGAGTATCAGGCGGAGTTGGCGGATCGGTTGACAACAATCTCGGGGTTGGACCGAGCTTTTTTCTGCAACAGCGGCACCGAGGCTTGGGAAGGCGCGATGAAGCTAGCTCGCGCCTTCGCGAAGACGGATGTTCGAAACGGGCACCGGCCGAAGTGGCGCATTCTGGCCATGGACAACTCGTTTCACGGGCGAACGTTTGGATCGCTGGCCACTACCGGTCAGAAGAAATATCGCGTGCAAGTTCAATGACGAGGCCGATCTCGAGCGGAAATTTGATGCGACCGTCTGTGCGCTATGCATCGAAACGATCCAGGGCGAGGGCGGCGTCGATCCGGTGAGCGCGGATTTTCTCGCGCTGGCAAAGAAATTGACCGAGCGCAGTGGGGCGTTGCTGCTGCTCGACGAAATTCAGTGTGGGCTGGGTCGTACGGGGCGGCATTTTGCCTATCAGCATTACGGAGTTTTGCCCGATGTCGTGACGGTGGCGAAGCCGCTGGCGGCAGGCCTGCCGCTCGGCGCGGTCCTCACTACCGAGCGGGTCGCCAAGTGCATGCATCCCGGGATGCACGGAACCACGTTTGGCGGAGGTCCGCTCGCGTGCGCCGTTGCGATCGAATTCCTGCGGGAAGAGCAACGGCTGCTGAAGCACGTGGCGACGGTGGGAGATTATTTTCACGCGGCGCTGCAAGGCCTCGACAGGAAACACAGCTCGATCCAGGACGTGCGCGGAGCCGGGCTCATGCAGGCCATCGAACTCGACTCGGCCGACCTCGCGAAGGCGGTTGTCAAACAACTGCTGCAGGATGGCATCATCATCAATCGCACCCATGAGACAGTG
>JBEKOW010000361.1:0-3481 GCA_049521375.1 Terriglobales bacterium | reverse complement strand
TCGGCAACGTCGATGCGATCTTCAGGCGCGTGCTAGGCGAGTGAGCAGCTAGGAGCTAGAAGCTGAATTTAACCGTTGCCATCACCGGAGCCTCCGGCGCGATTCTCGGCCGCGAATTGCTGCGCGCGCTTGAAGCCGATGATCGCGTCACCCGCGTGCATTTCGTCGCGTCGGAAAACTCACTGCGCGTGCTTGCCGAGGAGCTCGGCGTCTCCGGCCGCAACGATCTTGTGGAGAAACTGCTCTCCTCCAAAACCAGGAAAATCATCCAGCACGCCGACGCCGATATCGGCGCGCCCATTGCCAGCGGCAGCCACCCCTCGAACGGCATGATTGTCCTCCCGTGTTCCATGGGCACGCTGGCGGCCATCGCGCTCGGCCTGGCCAATTCGCTCATCGCCCGCGCCGCCGACGTCGCGCTCAAGGAGCGGCGTCCGCTGATCCTCTGCGTGCGCGAAACCCCCTTCAACCGCATTCACCTGCGCAACATGACGCTGGCCGCCGAGGCCGGCGCCACCATCTTCCCCTGCATTCCCGCGTACTACGCCAATCCCAAAAGCTCGTCCGAAATGGCAAGAGAATTCGCCTCTCGCGTGCTGGCGCACATCGGCCTGCCGCAGCCCGGCGCGTATGTGTGGAAGCCGGAAGAGTAGCAGTCAGGCCTCAGCCGGACGGGAAAATTCGTCGAGGAATGCCCGCGGCGTCAGGATACGAATCCCTTCGTACTCTCCGACCGCCAGCAGATCCTTGTCGCCGGAGACGATCACGTCCGCATTAGCCAGCGCCGCGCACTCAAGGACCATGTCGTCATTCGGGTCGCGGCAGACACCGCGAAGATCGCCAGGGACTTCAGCTTTAATCGCTCTCGAAAAATAGAATCCAAACGCTTCGTCGACCTCTTCGTGGGTCCATCCGAATTTATTGATCAATCCGGTTCGAATTTCGAGAGCGATCGGACCGCAGAATGCCAGAGCATGCCGCCCCAGTATTCGCTCGATGACCAGGAGAGGAGTCCCTTCGAATTGCCAAGCAGAAATCCAGACACCCGAATCCACGACGACGATCAAGCGGTCTTCCTTCTCTTGTTGAAGTTCTCGCTGCGAATTTCATCGACAATCGCTTCAACGTCCTCTTCCGCAAAACTGTGCGTCACGCGCTTAGCTGCTCCTGCACGGATCTGGGCAAGTCTGCTGCGCATTCGCTCCATGCGGTAGCTCCGAAACGCTTCCCGGAACAACTCGCTGATGTTGCGGTTCTCGTCTTTGGCGACGGCGATGACCTGCTTCGCCAGAGGTTCAGGGAAGCTGATGGTGAAAACGCGAGAAGATCGGCGGCGGGAGGTTTTGATAGCTCGACTCATGCCGTGATTATGACAGAATACGACAATTTCGTACAGGCCTTCCGGGGCTGGCGCCCTCAGCTTTTCGCTTGCTTCGCGGCGTCAATCCTCTCCAGAATCCCTGCAATGTTCCCGTCCGGCACGTCGCGAACATCCACTCCATAAACCAGCATGATCTTCGCGTAGAACTCATCCAGCGATCCGGCGAGCGTGAAGTGCCAGAGGCTCGACTCGTCGGAAAGCCATGCGTTTTCAACCCCCAGCACGTCGCGAACGAACTCGTCCGCCAGCGCTTGCCGGGCGGCGATACGCTCCTGCGAAGCAAATTCGATGGGCACGTCTGTGCCCGGACGCGGCCTGGTCGATCGCCGTGCGCACGCTTTCTTGAACCGCTCGCGCAAATCGGCCAGCGCTTCCGCGCGTGTGCCGCCAAAGCCGTCAAGATTCCAGTTCACCACGCGCGCAACGTACGCGGGCCTGGTGAATCGGACGCCATCGCCAAACGCAGCGCCTGCATCGTCCTGCTGGCGCACGATGACCGGATAATCGTTCAGCTCCCAATCCGACTTCCGAAACGAAAGCAGATATTTCCAGCCCGTCAGCAGCTTGGCAGGCCAGTTCTTCGTCGAGAGATTCCGGCTCATGGCACCTTTTACGATATCCCACGGCCGGCGCCACCATCTTCCCCTGCATTCCCGCGTTCTACGCCGATCCGCAAAGCTCATCCGAAATGGCAAAAGAATTCGCCTATCGCGTGCTCGCGCATATCGGCCTGCCGCAGCCCGGCGCGTACGTGTGGAAGCCGGAAGAGTAGCTCTCCCTGAAAAAACAGCCATTCTTCATGTCAATCCTGTCAAGTCCGCGTGTACAATGTGCGAACCCCAAGTGCACGGGCGCCTCGCCAAAAGCGATATGAGGAGCCTGGACAGAATCCCAAAACCCAAATCGGAGGAAACCAAAATGGCACATAAAAACAAGAAGAAGAAGGCCAAGTTGGAGGAGGAAAAGCTCGTCAACGGCAAAGGTCCGGCCAATGGCAAAGGCTCCGTGAACGGCAAGGGCCATGCGAACGGCAAAGATCATGCTCCGATCGCGGCTCATGGAACCGAAATCCCGACGATGCGTATCGGCAAAGACTGCGACTACGAAAAGGAACTTAGCCGGCTGCAGATCGAACTGGTCAAACTTCACGAATGGGTGCGCCACGAAAAACTGAAGGTTGTGGTGCTGTTTGAAGGCCGTGACGCGGCGGGCAAGGGCGGCGCCATCAAGCGCATTACCGAGACGCTCAATCCTCGCATATGCAAGGTGGTGGCCCTGGGCACGCCCACTGAGCGCGAGAAGACTCAATGGTACTTCCAGAGGTATGTGCCGCACCTGCCGGCGGCCGGCGAAATGGTCCTGTTCGACCGCAGTTGGTACAACCGGGCCGGCGTTGAGCGCGTGATGAGCTTCTGCACCGAAGCCCAATATCAGGAGTTCCTCCTCACCTGCCCGGAGTTCGAGCGCATGCTGGTCCGCTCCGGCATCATCCTCATCAAGTATTGGTTCTCGGTGAGCGACGCGGAGCAGGAGCGCCGCTTTCAGGACCGCATGAACAGGCCCACCAAGCGCTGGAAGATCAGCCCCATGGACCTCGAGTCTCGCAAACATTGGGCCGATTACTCCCGCGCCAAGGACGATATGTTCAACGCAACGGACCATAAACAGGCTCCCTGGTTTGTGGTGAGTGCGGAAGACAAGAAAGCCGCGCGGCTCAACGTCATTCGGCATCTCTTGTCCAAGATTCCCTACAAAGATCTGACACCCGAACCGATGGATCTTCCTCCGCTAGTGAAGGCAGAGTACGTTCGGCCGCCTTTTCAGGAGCAGCACTTCATTCCTGTCGTTTACCGGTAAAGAGGGCCGTTTAAAGCGACCTGCCATTGATTTCACAACATCTGAGGTTGACATTCCTGTGGCCCCAGTCGATACTTTCTTTCATGCCGAACTCAAGGAAATACGGAATTGGGGTCATGGCCATGTGTATGGCGTCCGGACCCGTCCGTGTGGCTCTTGAGCGGCGAATGCGTTAAGCGCAACCGATTCAGAAGTCGAGCGGCCCGGTCCTAAAAGGGATCCGGGCCGTTTTGATTGTGGTGC
>JBEKOW010000360.1:0-4265 GCA_049521375.1 Terriglobales bacterium | reverse complement strand
CGGGAAAATGCGGCAGGTGCAAGTGCAGGCTACCGGCCACAAAAGAAATTGCGCTCAGCAGAAATCCGACGGCGAAACAGATCAGATAAAAATCAGCCCATGTCATAGGTTTCGCCTCCTTTGCCTCGGCAGCTTTGAGCTGCGAGTCTCGCGTTTCGAGTTACGAGTTACCAGTTTCGAGTTCCGAACCATAATCACTGACGAGTGGGCGCGGCGCCCGCTGCTCCACTTGCGTTCACGCTCGTCGTGTTCGTGGCGCCGGTGCCGGACTCAACGCCTCGAACAATCGGTCCGCCAGCCCCGGAGTATTCAAAATCTCCCCCAGCAACAGGAGCGCGCGCCGTGTGTCTTTTTCACGCGCGGCCTTGATGAGCGCTTCGCTCACGGCTGGATCGCTTGCAAACCGCTCCGAACCCTGCAGCAGCCACACGTCCAACTGGCCCTCGGTGGTGCGCAGGTCCGAGGTGAGTTCGGCGTGGTAGCCCTCAGGGTCATCCACCAGAAATCCCGGATGCACCTTGAAGAATCGCGCCAGCAGCGTGCGGGTCGACTGCGTCATATGCGGACGCCGTCCACTTTCGATCTGCGACAGGTACGACTGGCTGATGGCCTGGCCCGTTTCCTTGCGAATCGCCTTCATTAGTTCCTGCTGCGTCATCGGACGATCCAAGCCGCGGAGGGAGCCTTCCACCTCGCGCAGGTAACGGATTTTCTCGCCCAGCGTCATATAGCAGATCGCGATAATTGTATCGCAATTTATAATATTGTCAAGAATTCGATCTGGCGGGTTTTGAATGGTTTAGCAGCCTTGGAGTTTCGGAGCGGAAGCCAACAGGGTGGAATCCCGATGGTTGCCCCGATAGATCGTCGAAGACGCAGGGGGCCTTCGACTCCGTGGCAGATGCGCTTTCCCGCACCCGCCACTGCGCTCAGGATGACCTCGGCGATGGGGACTTCTGTGACAGGACAATGGCGCCGGTGGAATGCTCCTAATCGGGCGGAGCTGTGGAGACATGCCGACAAAAAAGCCTCCGCCGCAGCGGAGGCTTTCATGGCGAAAAAACTGCTTCTGGACTACGTGACGTTCAGGGTCACGATGGTCTGATGCGACGCGCCGCTCGATGCCGAACCGGTGATGGTGATCGTGTACTGTCCAGCCGCAGTTCCTCCGGTGGTCGTGGTGGGGTTACTGGACGAACCGCATGCGGGTTGGAGCAGAATGAGGCCGCCAAGCAGCCCGAGCGCAATCCCGGCAAGTATGCGCCGCCGTTTGCGGCCAGCCCCGACGCCGAGCCCGATCAGGCTCAAGCCTCCGATGGGCAGCCATGCGGCATAGAACGAGTTGCGCCGCAGCAACCCTCCGGTGGTTACGGGCCGCGCCACGGTCTGGATGTTCAACTGTGTCTGCGCGGATGTTGTGCCGGCAATTGTCACCGGGGTGATGGTAAACGTTGGCGCCGGACTGGTCACGATCGAAGGCTGCGAGCTTTGGCTCATCGAAACGGTAGCGTTGTATCCCAAGGCATAATCGGCAGCCACGGTGACGTTGAAGGTCGCGAGCTGGCCATTCTGCACGGTCTGGCTCCCCGGCGAGGCAGTGATGGAAAAATCGGTGATCGGCACCGATTGCCCGACCGCTCCGCCAAAAGGTCCGCCGTTTGCCGAGGATTGCCCTGAAACGCCAATCTGCGGGTGCGGACCGGTCGCCGGACTTTGCGGCGTGACGAAGACTTGCACCTGCGCGGAGGCATTCACGGCCAGCGTGCCGATCGTGCAAATGATCGTCGATCCGAGTGTGGGAGAGCAGCTTCCCTGGCCGCTTGACACGCTGGCGGTCGGCAGGCTCGCGATGCCCGCGGTCGGAACCGAGGCTTCGAAGATCACGTTGGACGCGGGATCTCCGCTGCCATCCGGAAATGGCATGTTGGTGATGTTGAAAGTAAACGTAGCCTGCGTCCCCGCCGGGAGTGGATTGGGAGACGGACTGCCTGTGCCATTGGTGGTGACAATGTTGCTATTGCCGCCCAGCTTGCTGATGAATGCGTTTTTCGGCGCATTAAAGCCCTGCAGCGCGTTCACGACCGGGAAGTTCGAGGATTGCGTCGTGCCCACGACGTAAGCATTGTTGAACACGTCGAGCGCGATTCCGGTGGCGTCATCCGCGCCGTTCCCGCCCAAATAGGTCAGGTAGTCGCCGGGAGGGATTCCGGTCGTCGTCACCGTGGTCGTCGAGATGAGTGCAACGAAAGCGTCTCCATTGCCTCCGTAGGTCGCGCCGTTGTACCCGGGCGGATTGGCGGGATTGATGAAATTCACCACCGGGAGATTTCCCGAAGTCGATCCCGCCACATGCGCCGTCCCGATCGTATCGACGGCGATGGCCTGGCCGCTATCCGGCCCAGTGCCGCCCAGGTAGGTAAAAAAGCTCAACGGGAAAATAACATTGCCTTCGTTCCCGATCTTGGCGATGTAGGCATTTGTGCTGCCGCCTGTGGCGGCGTTGCTTTGGTAGGGGCCGAGGATGCAGGTGTTGGTGCAAGCCCAGTCGGTGGAAGCTGTCGATCCCGTGACGTAGGCGTTGCTGGAGGTATCCACGGCGACGGCGATGCCTTGGTCGTTTCCGCTGCCTCCAATATAAGTGGAATAAACCGGCGGCGCGTTCGGCTGGTTGAGATTGGGGTTCAGCTTAACCAGAATTGCGTCCGTGTTCGTAGAGGCCACGCAGCCGCTGATAATGCCCGACTGGTTGAGGCAACTCTGCCAGGAATTGACCAGCGGGAATCCCGCTTCACCATTGGGACCGGTTCCCGGGAGCATGTTGGTGGTGCCAGTGAAATACATGTTGACGTTCGTGTTGTTGGAGTTGTTGGCGGAAGGATCGAGGGAAATACCTCCGCCGGTCACGGTCGCGTTCGCCGGATATCCCCCCCCAAAGTATGTGGAGTAGAGCATGCTCGCGGTGCCTGATCCCGCGGTATTGATCTTGCTCGCGAAGAACTGCGGCGGACCGCTCGTCACCGGGCAGGGATTTCCTCCCGCCTGCGCCGGCTCAAAAGGACAGATTTGAAATGCGTTCGGAGTCGAGGGAAACCCTGCGATCACGCTGGTCGAGGTCGTCGTGCCGGTGACGTAGGCGTTGAAAGAACTATCGACCGCGAGGCCCGTGACCGTGTCACTCCCATTGGCGTTCCCGCTGGTGTTGCCCGCGAGGTAGGTCGAGTAGGTGAGCGTGAAAGTATTGGTCGTGCCTTGGGCGACGTTGATCGTACTCAGAAACCCGTGCGTCTGACTCGGAGTTCCCGGGAATGTCGCCGTTGGTTGGAAGGCGTTGCTGGAAGTGGTCGGGAAATTGGTGGACGTCCGGCAACGTACATGTTGATGTTCGGGAAACTTGATCCAGGTCCGGGATCAACCGCAATGCCCGCCAGTTGGTCAGTCCCATTGCCGCCCAGGTAGGTGGCAAAAAGCAGCTGTGCCAACCCCGACGCGGAAGTGTTAATCGTGGCAATGAAGATATTCTGCGGCCCTGCCAGTGAGTTTTGGAGGGCGCCCGCTGTGACGGGAAATCCCGCCGATTGGGTCGAGCCGGCCACATAAATGTTGTCGGACGCATCGACCGCCACATTCACCAGCGACTCGGTGCCCTCTCCCAGGTAGGTGGAATAAGTCAGGATCGGGTCAATCACCAGTTCGCGGGAGTGATCGTAGGGACCGACCGCGAATCCAACTTTGTTGTCCGCCAGAAGCCGGAAACTCCCCGCGATCGCCTGCTCATCATTCTGGCCGGCAGGATTCTGACCTGCGGCATTATGACCCGCCGTGTTGCCGCCGCGCTGATAAATGTGGGGCGCCTGGAAGCGAACGTCTCCGCCCACAGTTGATAATACGAGGTCGCCTGAGTCCAGATGAGCCGAAGCTCCCTTGAAGCTCAGTGCAATCTGGCTCGGATCGGCGCCTGCCGCGACCCGGAAATCATATTCAAGCTGGCGCTGCTTGCCGTAGTACACGAGATCGATTCCGGGATACACGCCCTGGTATTCGACGCCGGCGAACTGCGGAATGCCGCGCTTCCACTTGGAAGGATCATTGCCAATGAAATAATTGCTCTGGCCGGGGAGCAATTCGGTGCCGTGGATGCTGGCGGGCCGGTTGGCTCCGTCAAGGCGCATACGAATGACGCTGGCCGCAGACCGCGCCGCGCCGGAGGAAGTCGTCGCTGGCTCCTTGGCTCCGCTGGCCGCACGCTGAAGCGAGAGCACCGCCTC
>JBEKOW010000359.1:0-3546 GCA_049521375.1 Terriglobales bacterium | reverse complement strand
TTCGTAAGTACGACCCGTCTCGTCGTTCTGGACGTTGTTGTCACGGACCACTCCGGTCGGCTCCGGGACGATCTTACTCGCGACGATTTTCGCATTACCGAAGATGGGGTTCCGCAGACCATTCTGAACTTTGAGCCGCCGTCGGCGCACCCGGTGCCGGCGGGCGCGCCCATTACCTCGACCAAAGATCTGGAAAGTCGCGCGCCGCAATCGCCGGTCGATATCGTCGTACTCGACGAAATGAATACCAGCTTCCAGGACATGGCCTTTGCGCGATATGCGTTGAAGAAGTATCTGAACGCGCAATCGAAGCAGATGCAAGCGCCAACCATGCTCATCGCGGTCAA
This sequence comes from Terriglobales bacterium, assembly GCA_049521375.1. GTDB lineage: Bacteria > Acidobacteriota > Terriglobia > Terriglobales > Acidobacteriaceae > Acidiflorens. The sequence continues at coordinate 3,199 of JBEKOW010000359.1, read as the reverse complement.
CTTTGACAAGTTTACGGTAATCCACGACTACACACAGGACCGTGCAGAGATCCTCCGCGCACTCGACCATCACCTCACGCACTATCCGTGGAATCTGGAGAGGGGCGAGAGCAAGTTTACGACGCTCGCGAAGTCACTTGGAGCACTTGAGCAGGTAGCTGAAGGCACGAGAGGACACCCGGGCCACAAAAATATCATCTGGGTGGGCAAGGGTTTTCCAGGCATCAATCTTAGTTCCCCGGCAATCTCTCAAAGAGCCGTAGCAGGCGTTACCTACGCGATGCAGCAGGCGGTCAACATGCTTCGCGATTCGCGCGTCACCTTGTATACGATCGATCCCACAATTCTCAGCTCGACGATAGCTACAACCTCAGACGCGGATTCAGTTTTGGGAGGAATGGACGGAGCTATGGATGCGACGGCTCCGGACCCCTTTGCGGGAGACATCAACTTTACCGGCCTCGCGAAGGCGACAGGAGGTAAGTCGTTCTACTCACGCAACGACGTAGACCGGGAGATCGGAGAAAGTGTTCGCGACGGGGTGAACTATTACACGCTGTCGTACCGTCCGACCAACGAGTCGGATGCCGGCAAGCCTTATCGCAAGATTCGCGTCGGGTTTGCTACCACTGGTCTTCGCGCCTTTTATCGCGACGGCTATTACACCAAGGCCGATGCGGTTTCGAGCTCACCAAACTCGCGCATGACTTATGATCTGGCGGCGGCGGAAGCGAGCACGATGGTTTACACCGGATTAACCGTATCCGTCGCGCCCAAACCCGGGGTTCCCGATACATACGTGGTTGGAATTCCGGAGAATCAACTCGCGTGGACACCGGATGGCGGGAACGAGTCCGCCAAGTTAAGAGTTGTTGCGGCAGCTGTCAACAATCAGAACGAAGTGTTGCGCCGCGCCACTGTAGAAATTACGGCACATCGACCGCTTAGAACCACACCGGAAACGGGACCGAACGCCCTTGTGAACGTCGAGATCACTCTTCCGCAAGGTCCGAACACCTACCGGCTTCGCTTCGTTGCCCGCAGTGATGGAGACGGGCGGCTGGGAACCGCCGATATCCCGATTCCCGGCGCGACCCCGGCAAAAAACACGCGATAGTGCAGCTCGGGGATGAACAATCAATGTGGGGGTTTTGTTGAAGCCGCATCCATCCACCTTTCACCACGCGTCCTAAGATTGAATCAGAGGAGACGTTCATGAAACGTCGAGACTTTCTTTATTCAGTGACCAGCACGGGCATTCTGTCTGCTGTTGGCCTTCCGAAGCTCGCGATGGCCGCCGGGCCGTCGTCGCACGGGCTCTATGTCGCCGTGGATGACAATGCGCCGACTCCGATTCGTGAGGCCGCCCATTCAATCGCAGACGCAGGCAATCAACCGTTGCTGGAAGTTCTGAGAGGGAAGGAACAATGCACAGTCGTCTCCAGCCGGCATTTGCTTTCCGGACCTCTCGGCGACCGTGCCTATAACCATCTCGTTCTGGTCGGCCTGCCTGACGATCCAATGATCGGCACCGCCTGGCAGCGAGAGGCGCGCCAGGCTCCGGAAGGATTCTACATCTTTGGGTTTGGAACGCTAAGAGGCGACATCGGCTACATCGAGAGCGACCGCAATCTTTTTCTCCACTCCCCTGCCATTGCAACCGCTCCATTCGAAACAGAAATCGTCACAATCACCGGAACGAGTAATGCCGGAGTCAAGTTGGCATGTGATGCTTTTCTGTCGCAACATCTCGTGAACGGTGTTGTCGCTGGCGCCGGGTGGTCCCGCCCTGTGCCGGGACTTCTCGATCGCGATCCGCTCACGCCCGGTTTTGCTTTGCCGGCACAAGCTCCTGCGGAATTGAACCAGTACACGCGTCTTGGCTTCACGCAAGCTTCGGAGGATGAATACAGAGGCGTACTCGCCGATACCGGTCTGATGCCCAAACTCATCTGGCGAGCCAAGTATTATGTCGCCGGAGTGTGGGACCATCCCGGCGCTCTCGCGGCGTTTGATGCGTATTCATTCGGCTTGCACCGACGTGCCTACGGCAATACGAGATGGATTGCGGAATTCGACTCGGTGGAAGATGCGTTGGCTGCCGCGCCCAAAATCGCCGCCGCCGCCCAACTTGAACGCAGCAGCAATCGCTGGATTGGCCTGGAGCCATATTACGCGAATGAGAATACACCGGGAAGCGAGAACCGCGGGCCGCTTGCCTTGTGGCAGGAGGGCGCGAGTGTGCTGATGAGCACGGTTCCCGGCGAGTAATCTTTCAAGCGCAAGGAGAATCTCAGTGTCATCTTCTCTAAGAGCACGACACGGAAGATTTCAACGAATCGAACGAATTGCAAGGGGATTACGAAATGCCGTCTAATGCTACCAATTTAAGAATCGCTTCAAATCTTTCCCCATCGCAATCCGCGGCGCTTACTGCTGCTCTTGCTTGTCCAACCACTCAAGCCACATTCGACGATGCAGACCTCATCGTTCTCGAACCTCGCCACGGAGAAGACTTGACCGACACGCAAGTGGCGACGATCAAGGACCGCGTGCGACAAGGCGCGACGTTGATCGTTGCGTTACCGGCATCGCAACAGTTGTCCTCCATGCTTCTTGGCGAGGTTCTTCCCGCGCTCACTTGGCAGGCTTCGGACAGATACAGGAAGTCGCCGGCAAGTGGTCCGATTCAAATTGGCTGGGCCGATCCGGAGTTCTATCCTTCGGCATTACCCAAAGATATTTCTCTTCCATTCTTCTCTACTGTCGAGCCGATGTCGTCTATCCAGCGGGGGCAATCGCGCTATGCAATCTACAAGCGCAATACGCCGGTCCTGCTCAAGCCGGTCGAACCAGGCGACCAGCTATGGACGCGTCCTCTTCTCATGCGCGATGTCCGCATACGGTTGCGGGGCAACGACAACGCAGCTACACCTATCATGGTTACAGGCCGTTATGGCGCAGGTCGAACCGTTCTTTTCGGCAGCGGTTTCGACCAGCTTTTCGGCAATGCGGATTTGCTCCAGCCTGTTCTTGCGTGGCTTAAGCCAGATTCAATATCGACTGCGTCTGTCTCTACCGCAGCGCCTGAGCTGACCGTGACCTACGGCAAGCGGTCAATCGAAATTCGTCTCCGGCAGGACTCAGTCGCTCCGCTGCCGGTGGAGATTATCGGCCGCGCGTACACATGGGAAAACGC
>JBEKOW010000358.1:0-3574 GCA_049521375.1 Terriglobales bacterium | reverse complement strand
CTCGGCTACGCCAACAATCCCGACCCTTACTTCGTCGAAGACGAAGAAGCCGACCAGAAAACCGTTACCGGGTGGATTCTCGATCTCGGCGTAGTCTGGCCCTCCACTCCCAATGGAGACCGCATCATCTTCGGCTCTGCTGTCGATTCCGAGGACGAGGCCAGCCGCAGCCATGGCCGCCGCGGCGCCGCCCAGGATGCCCTCCGCCTCTACCGCCGCGTCTACGACATCTTCCCCAACTCGCCCCTCGCCGCCGAGGCCCTCTACCGCGCCGCCGACATCAAGTGGCAGATCGACAAAGCCGACTATTCCTCCCGCCCTTCCGCCCATCAGAAGGAATCCTTCTACCGCCAGCCCATCGACGAAACGCAGATGAAGCTGGTCATGAAGAAATTCCCCGGCACTAAATGGGCCGAGTTAGCCAGCTACCACCTCATCGACAACAAACTCTGCGGAGACTGGCAGGGTTCCTCGAAATGCCCCGACAAGGAAGCCGACATTTACGAAAAATACGTGAAAGAGCATGCCCAATCTCCCTCGGCTCCCGAAGCCTTATACAACGCCGCCTCCCGCCGGGCCGCCCTGATCGAGATCTACAAGACAGAAGAACAACCCAAGAAGTCCGACAAATCAAAAGAGGAGGCCATGAGCCTCGCCCAGCAGCTGATCTCCCAGTACCCCCAGAGCGACTGGTCCTCGCGCGGCCAAACCCTGCTTTACCTGGTCCAGCAAGGCATCCCCACCTTCGGCAACACGGTCCAGTAAATGTTGTCATCCGAGCGAGGCTGCACCTTAACAAAAACTAAAGATGTCATCCTGAGCGTAGCGGCAACTTCGCAAAGCGAAGTTGCCGCGGAGTCGAAGGATCCCTGCCCGAAAACAAGCGGCCAGCAGGATCGGCACCTATGACCCTGGCGCCGTCGGTTACGAGCGCGCCTCGCGCTCGGTGGCCGGTGTGACTGGTGCGCGACTTCATTCCGCCAGGAACTTGGCCAGCGGCTCCCAATAGTTCCCGTGCCATCCTTCCGCCAGATGCTGCGCCGTGCCGTCGGGAAACCCGCGATGATCGAAAATAATCTTCGTGCCCGATCCTTCATCTTTAAGCTCGAATCGCGCAATCGAGAAAACGCCAGGTCCCCAGCTCCCCGAACGCCAGGCCTGCACAATCCGCTCATCGGGCACGAGTTCGATTTGCCGCCCGGTGACATATCCGCCAAAGAGTGAAAACGCACCGCCTGCTTCCCCGCTGATCTCTGTCCACTTGTCTCCCAATGACTTCATGGACTGCATCGCCGCGCTCATCTTCACGATCTTGTCGAATTGTTTCGGATCGGTGAGCGCCTGGTACACGCGCTTCCGGCTGGCCTTGAAAACCGGCTCCTGGTGGATCGACTCCGCCGAGTGCAAAATTCCGTCGTCGGCGCTCGCCCATGCTTTCGACGAGCCCGGGCCGGCTGCCAGCGCTCCGGCAGAAACCGCGGCCCCCATCATCATTTGACGCCGCGTGAATCGCGCCACTCTGGCTGGTTCTTTGTCATGGTCCATCATTTGTTGCATCCCCATTTGGCTGCCTTTCGAATCGTCGATTTAAGCCCCTTCCGCGATCGCTCGTCGCCGAGCCCCGCAGTCCAGCCATGGAAACACGAACCCTGAATATGTTCAAAATAATGTTTTGCCATTTGTGTCACGCCAGCGCGCAAAAACCGCTGGACGGCCAACCCGATTCCGGGGCATACTTCCGCACCACGTTGTTGTCCAGTCGCGCCAGCGCTACCGGGGAGGACCTATGCCGTATCCCGCCAGTCACCGCGTGCAAGTAAAAAAGAGGATCATCGACAGCGCCCGAAGATTATTCAATCGCCACGGTTTCGACAACGTCTCCCTGAAGCAAATCATGGCCGCCGCCGGTCTCACCCACGGAGGCTTTTACAGCTACTTCCAGAGCAAGAGCGACCTCTACGCCGAGGTTCTGGGATGCTTCTTCACCGATCCCGAATGGAAGAGTTGCTGGGAAGGCGTGCACGTCGATCTCTCCTCCACCGACGTCGGTCCTCAGGTCGTGCGCGCCTATCTCTCGCGCCAGCATTTTGAGGACGTCGAAAACTCCTGCCCCATGGTCGCCATCCCCAGCGATGTCGCCCGCAGCGGCAAAGGCGCCAAGCAAGCTTTCGAAACCGTCTTCAAAGCGATGGTCAGCGTACTCGAACGCAGCCTGTTCGATAAGCGGCAGCCTCGCCAGGATAAAGCGCGGGCTATCGCCGCTCTCTGCGTCGGCGGAATGGTAGTCGCCCGCTCCATGGACGACCGCGTCCTCGCCGACCAGTTGCGCGACTCCTGCATGTCTCTCGCCCTCCAACTCGGAGGATGGTCAAAAACTCCTCCGCACCTCGAGGATTCCAGAAGTCCCGGGCGAGGTTCCTCCCCGCGCACCAACCGGCCAGGAGCGATCGCCAGCTGATTTTCGGAAAGTCCATGAAGATGCAGTCCAAACTATTTTGTTGACCCTAAATTCAATACCAGCAACCATAGTCTTGACGTCTCGTTTGTTTCCAGAGGTAGGCGAGCTTGCATAACCGTTACTTAGGCACCGCGAACTAACCTGCCTGGAATCAATATTTTAGACGAATCTTGGAGCTAAGTGTTTATAAATCAAAGATCTGGCGGAAATTGGCCGCTAAGTCCAACATTCCAAAAGATCACTGGGGGAGGGGGAGAGGGGGATGGATAACTAGAAGGTAAACAGCATCGAAAAGATGCCAGAACGGGAAATTTTCGTCCCGTAGCGAGGGCATAACTGCTACGTTCCCGGAGTGTTATGCTGGTTCCCTTCCAGGCAAGGCATAAAGATGAAAATCAACGCGTTCCAGCTATCGCTGATCGCCATACTCCTCGGCTTCCTTTCGTCCGCGACTCTAGCATCCGCTCAGCAGACAACAACCGCCGCTCCCACCACGATCAAGGTGACAGACCAGAACGGAGCCGTAATCCCAAACGCGCAAGTCGAGATTCTTCCCGCGCCCTCACCCGATAAGCTGCACACCGGCGCGGATGGCAAGCTCACCGTCACTCTGAATCCCGGAGCCTACTCCTTGTCCGTCTCCCAACCGGGGTTCCGCAAGTGGCACAAGTCGCTCCTCGTTCAGGCCTCAACCAGCCAGACCGTCAGCGTCGTCCTGCAGATCGGGAGTTGTCCCCCGGATTGCATGGTGGTTCTCGGTCCCAGTGCCTCTACCGGCGTTCTTCCCCAGACCATCGACAGTCCTTCCATCGCCGGGGAAATCTCCCCCGCTCCTCCATCGGATTTCGACGGCAACTCCTGGTGGAACCACGTCAAGTTCTTAGCCGACGATAAATTGGAAGGCCGCGACACCGGCAGCCGGGGCGAGCGCGAAGCGCAGAAATACGCCGTCGCCCAACTCAAGAAAGCAGGCGCAGAGCCTGCCGGAGTGAAGGGCTACTACCAGCCCGTAAAATTCATCTCTCGCCAGATCGTCGAAAAAGATTGCAGCCTGACTCTAGTCCACGACGGCAAGCGCGAGCCGCTAGTCCTCGGCGAAGACGCCATCATCGGCAC
>JBEKOW010000357.1:0-3611 GCA_049521375.1 Terriglobales bacterium | reverse complement strand
TCGGCGGAGCGGTTGCCGGACTTGGCCAGGTCGAAACCTTCGAGGATGTTGAGGATTTCGATGAGGCCCGCGCCTCCGGAGGAGGGCGGCGGGGCGCTGATGATGTCGTAGCCGCGGTAGGTTCCTCGGACCGGCTCACGCTCTTTGACTTCATAGGCGGCGAGATCAGCGGCGGTGATTAGGCCGCCATTTTTTTGAATGGCGGCGGCGAGTTCGCGGGCCAGGGCTCCGTGGTAGAAGTCGTCAGGATTCTTGGCGATGCGTTCGAGCGTACGGGCGAGCTCAGGCTGTTTGAGGATCTCGCCCGGCTGGTAGAACTTGCCATTGCGCTGAAAAATACGGCGGGAGTCGGGGAATTGGGATAAATATTCATCGGTCATGAAAGCGCGCGCGTCTTCGTAGGCGAGAGGAAAGCCTTCGCGCGCGAGTTTGATGGCCGGTGCTATCACCTTTTCGAGCGAGAGCTTGCCGTACTTCTTCTCGGCATAGACCAAGCCCGCGACCGAACCGGGCACGCCGACGGATTTGTATCCGATGGTGCTGAGGTTTTCGATTACGTTGCCGTGGGAGTCCAGGTACATGTTTTCGGTGGCGGCGGCGGGAGCCTTCTCGCGGAAGTCGACGAAGTGCGTCTCGCCGGTGGCGGTGCGCAGGAGGAGAAACCCGCCTCCGCCAAGGTTGCCCGCTTGCGGGTGGACCACGGCGAGGGCGAATCCGGTGGCGACGGCGGCGTCAATGGCGTTGCCTCCCGCCTGCATGACTTCTGCTCCTGCGCGCGAAGCGAGTTCGTGGACGCTGGCTACGATGGCGTGCGGCGCATGCGTCGGACGCAGGGGCGCGGCCGCGAGGCTGGCGGCCAGAAGCGTGGCGAACGCGGCTAGAACTGGGAGATTCCGGTGAATGCGCATGAGTTAGGGGAACCTATGAGGCTAGCTTAGCGTGCCGGGGGAGTCAAACGGGTCCACCGCCGAGACGCCGAGTTCGCCGAGAAAGGCATAACCTCAGGACACGGAATTCGACGGCTCACTCCCGCCTGTCAGTCACTTTCTGCTCCGATCTCCACGTTTCTTTGCTGCTTGCTTTCTTTTTGAGACGGGTTTCCTGGCTGTGCGGGAAGCTTTGACCTTGGGCGCTTTCGCGGCCACCATTTCGTAGGACTGGCGGATCAGGGATTCCAGTTCGCTTGCGGGCAGCACATTGGAGTTCGCCAGTTGGATCCAGTCGTAGCGGCCGACATAGGGCGCGCGGACGATCCCTTCCAGTTCGAGCAGTTCGTGAATTGTTTCGGGCGAGCACTTCAATGTCATGCGCGGGAACCTGCCATCGACGAGCGCGACGCCGGTGAATATCTTGCCGCGGACCTTGAAACAAAGGTCGCCTTCCCACGGCATGTCTTCGGCGACATCGGCGAAGGAGAGACAGAGTTTGCGGATCCAGTCGAGGTCGGGCATCGGGAAATGATAGCGCAAGACCTAGCAGACGCGGCAGCCCCGGCTCAACGAGGATGCCGACTCGCACATGCTGGCATCGGCGGCTTTAACATTCCTGTAACGGATCTTGCCTAGCATGGAAGACTTCTGCTTGCCGGAGTTGAATTGACGCTTAACTGTAGTTAATGTTTTTTGTATAGTCACATTAATTGATTGACGGTGCGATGGGGCCGCGGCTGTAATGGTCGAGGTGATTCAAGTCACAGGCAAGAGTGATGGATGGCGCTGTGCGCGAGCCCTCCCAGGAATTATGTTGCGTACATGGAATTGAAATTGAAATTCATTTTCAATATCGTCGACACCGCGCGCTGGAGGCGCGTTCCGGGATGCGTGAGCGCACTCCGCAAGGGCCGTCTCTTGCCCGCGCTCTTTTTTTGGGTGGCCGCCGGTGCGCTGCCACTGGCGGGTCCGCCAACCTGGGCACAAATGGCGCAGAATCCTGACGCCGGCTCACCAGCGGGGAAGGTAGTTTCTTCCCAAAGTTCAGTTTCAGCAGAGCAGTCGACCGCCGCATCGAATGCCGACGATTCGAACGATCCGCCGGATCCTCCTCCCGCCGACGCGGGGACAGAGGCGATGTTTCCGCATTTCAAGAGCACGCGCTTCTGGCTGACGGGGCAGGCGAATTTTATCTTTCAGACTCATCCTCCGTTTCCGGCGCTTTACAGCGGCACGCACAGCTTAAGTCCCAACTACGATAAGGCCACCTCGCGCGTGCTGACGCTGTATACGGGGGTGCGGCTCAGCAGCTCTACCGAACTGCTGGTGGATATCGAAGAGGCGGGGGGCTCGGCGCTGACCAGCGGGTTTGGCCTGGCCGGCAACACCGATCTGGACATCGTGCGGAACCCGTTGTTGAGCAAGGCTCCCTACCTGAGCCGCGGCATGATCCACAAGGTATTCGCGCTCAGCAAAGACAAGGTGGAAAATCAGCGGAGCGCGCTTTCGCTGTTTGACGAACTGCCGCGCCGCCGGCTGGAAATCCGCTTCGGCAAATTCAGCATGCCGGATTTCTTCGACGTGAATTCGGTGGGAAGCGATACTCATTTTCAATTCATCAACTGGACCACCGACAACAACGGCGCGTGGGATTATGCCGCCGACACGCGTGGCTATACCGTCGGATTGACCGCCGACTATGAGGACCGCAACTGGGGATTCCGCTTTGCCGAAGTGCTGATGCCCAAGGTTGCAAACGGCATTGATCTTGTCTGGCGGCCGTGGCAGGTGCATGCGGAGAATTTCGAGTACGAGCTGCGGCGCGGGGTGATTCCGAAGAAGGCGGGCGTAGTGCGGCTGCTCGCGTACACGAATTACGCGAACATGGGGATTTATCGCCAGGCCAACGCGCAGTTTGAAGAAGGGCCGGTAACAGTTCCGGACATCACGAATCATCCGTGGCACATTACGCGGAAGTACGGGTTCGGGGCGAACGTGGAGCAGAATCTCGCGCCTAATTTCACGGCGTTCGCGCGTTTTGGCTGGGACAACGGCAAGACCGAATCGTTCGCTTACACGGAAGTCGACTCCACGTTCGCGACCGGGTTGGGAGCGAATGGCGCACTGTGGCACCGGCGGCAGGATCGCGCGGGCGTGGCCATTGTCACCAACGGGATCTGCAAGGATCATCAGGAATATTTGCGACTCGGAGGGTTGGGATTTTTGCTGGGCGACGGGAATCTGAATTACGGACGCGAAAATATTGTCGAGACTTATTACACGGCGCATGTGTGGCGCGGGATTTACGTCGCTCCCGGAGTGCAGCATATCAACGATCCGGGATATAACCGCGACCGCGGGCCGGTGGTGGTGCCAACATTCCGGCTTCATGTAGAGTTTTAGGGGCAAGTCAGAAGTTAGAAGTCAGAAGGAAGAAATAAAAAAACCGACAACCGAAAGAACAATCTGCCGTCCTATCGCTCAATTCCGGCTTCCTGCCGTTGACTTGAGCGGATGGCCCAGGCCATGCGCGGGGTGTTGTGGGCGATTCCGAAGCGGCCCTCGGCATCGAGAAGAATAATTCCGCCGTGGCCGTCGACGCGCTGTTTCAGGTAGTTCATGGCTTCCTCGGCGACCCACTCGGGCAAATTGCCAGCGGCGACGCGATCGGCGGCCCATTTG
>JBEKOW010000356.1:0-3622 GCA_049521375.1 Terriglobales bacterium | reverse complement strand
CGTACTCGCCGCAGTGCGCGCATCGCGGGCCGCGGGGCTTGCCCCTGTGAAGGTGAACTGTGTGCTCCTCCGCGGGTTCAACGAAGACCAGATCATTCCCTTCGGCCTGTTCGCGCGCGAAGAAGGCGTAGTCGTGCGCTTCATCGAGTTCATGCCGCTAGAAGAAGACCGGGTCTGGACCCCGGACACGGTAGTGCGGCTCGAGGAAATCGTGGCGCGCATGTCGGAGTATATGCCGCTCGTCGAAATCGATCGCGAGCGCAGTGAGACCGCCCGCCGCTATCGCTTCCCGGATGGCGTCGGAGAGATCGGAATCATTGCGCCCGTATCGCATCCGTTTTGCGGGCATTGCAGCCGCATTCGCATTACTTCGGACGGCAAACTGCGCACCTGCCTCTTTTCCGTCTGGGACCACGACCTGCACGAGTTGATGCGCCGTGGCGCACCGGATGAGAAACTTGTCGAGTTCATCGTCGAAGTTATCGAGAAGAAAGAAGAGCGGCATCACATCGGAGAGCCGGGTTTTATCCCCGCATCGCGAACCATGGTGCATATCGGCGGCTGACTCGAATGCGTCCGGAATAAGACGTTCATGAAAAAGCCGTTCGCTCTCGCCGCATTTCTCGCCTTGCTGATAATTTCCATGCCGGCGCAACGCGCTCGACCCCGCTCCTACCTGGGCTTTGATCGCAACGAGTATCCCGGAGACCAGAACCTCAAGCAGCTGCGCGCGACTTTCTCCTACACTTCCTACTGGCTTAACAATCCTCCGGGCACAAGAGTGAATACCTGGTTGGGCAAACGCCACACGTTGGAAGCGGCGGGATTCGGATTTGTGATCCTGTTTAACGGGCGGTTCTATCGCACCCTCGGCAACGAGGCGCATGCAGCGGTGCTGGGCAAAGCGGACGCAAAGTCCGCGGTGCAGGCTGCAATCAGAGAAGGATTCCCCCCGCGCTCCATCATCTTTCTCGATCAGGAAGAGGGCGGCCGCTTGCTCCCGGAGCAGAAAGCATACTTGTTTGCCTGGGTCGACGGACTCAGCCAGTCCGCATTTCGCGCGGGCGTCTATTGCTCGGGAATTCCTGCCCCGGAGAGGAGTGGCGTGCCCGTCATCACCGCAGAGGACATTCAACAGCATGCTTCGGGACGTGACATTACTTACTGGGTGACCAACGATAGTTGTCCCCCATCGCCTGGATGTCAGGCAAGTGAGCGGCCGGTAATGCCCGGTGAAAGTGGTGTCCAGTTCGCGGACATCTGGCAGTTTGCCCAATCACCGTGGCGAAAAGATGTGGCGGCGAGGTGCGCAGGATACAACTCCGACGGAAACTGCTACGCGCAGAATAACGGAGCTTTAAAGAACGTTCATCTCGATCTCAATACCGCGACCTCGCCCGACCCTTCTCACGGAAGAAGTCCTGCACGACGCTAAGCCACAGCCCGTGCGGCCAGACCAGCTGACTTAGTAGAAAGCGTCATACTTCGTAACGACCCAGCCGGTGTCTTTCTTTTCCTCGGTGATTGAGAACAGATCCTTGTAGGTCGAATCCCGCGACTGAGTGGAGTAGCGTTGCCCTTTAAAGTGCAAAATCACGAGCGGCGGAGCATCTTCCCACTCCACCAGGTTCCAGGAAATCAGCGGGTGCTGAATTTCGGATTCACAGATAAAGTCAGCCCGCCTCTTCCGGTAGTCCTTTTCCCAGTCGGCCAGCAATTCGCGGCAGTTGCCATCGTGCAATTGAGTCACAAAGGCATTGGCAACTCGCTCGATGGTCCGGTCGCGCAGCGGATTCATAGTGATGCTGACCGGCATCTTCGTGAGCGGATCGCGTTCTTCCGACCTCGACAGCACGGGCGGCTGCGTGGTCAGCCACACGAGATAGCCAAGAAAAACGGCTACCAGCAGGATGGCAACGCCCGCGGCAAGCCCAATATGGATCTTCGAAACCGGCATCGTAAGAAGTGTGGGGTAAAGAGTATGCGTCTGCAAGATTACGATCGGCATTGAATCGCAAAACCACGACCCCGATCTATCATCCAATCCAAAGCACGCCGCAGGAATCGGGAACAGCTGCAAGCGGTTTTTTGCGAGCGCCCGAAACCTGCCCCGCAGTTTGTATTTTCAGGGACGCGGGCGTATAGTTAGTAACGAAAACTGTTGTGTCGTAGTGTACGGATTGTCGAAGCACACCAGTGGGCGAAAGCCCACTTTTTAGTTGCGCGGACATTGCCACAACGGTTTAGCGTAAGTTACTGAGAACATGGCGTTTGATCAAGCCAAGCTCCGGGAGATTGCGGAGCGCGTAGCAGCCTCGATCGGACTCGAAGTCGTCGAGATCGACTTCCTGGGGACGGGCAAGCATAGAATGCTGCGCGTGTTCATCGACCGGCCCGGAGCGGTTCCCTCGGCGCATCACCCCGATGGGGTGACTCACGAGGACTGTTCGAAGTTCAGCCGTGAGTTCGGAACGATTGTCGACGTTGAAGACGCGGTGCCGGGCGGATCCTATGTTCTGGAGGTTTCATCTCCCGGACTGGATCGCAAGCTGACGAAAGCGGCCGACTTCGAGCGCTTCCGCGGACATCGCATGAAGTTGACGACGCGGGAGCCAGTCAATGACAACCGGCATTTTGAAGGAAAGCTGGAAAGCTTCGAGAACGGGAAATTGTTACTCGACCTGAGCGCGGCGCGGCGGAAGATGCGGCCGAAAGACGGCGCCGCCTCGATTGAGATTGAGTTGGCGAACGTGGAAAAGGCGAATCTGGTGCCTGAAATTTAGGCTTTCGGCACTAGGCTTTGGGAACTTCGGCTGAAACCGGGAGCCCCGAGCCGGTTTTGGAATTTCATATGGCAAGTGAGCTCTACAACATCATCGAAGGCGTGAGCCGGGAAAAAGGCATCGACCCGCAGATTGTGGTCAGCGCGGTCGAGGACGCGATTGTCGTGGCTACGCGGAAGTATTACAAGACGCAGGAGAATCTCCGCGCGGTGCTCGACAAGGATTCCGGCAAGATCAACGCTTATGCGGTGAAGTCCATCGTGGAAACTCCGGAACAGGTGGAGGATCCGAATCTCCAGGTGACCGTCGAGCAGGCGCGCAAACTGGACCCCAGCGCGGAAGCCGGCGGCGAACTGCTGATCCCGAAGGCGACCGAAGGAATTCTGGGCCGGATTGCTGCCCAACTTGCCAAGCAGGTCATCTTCCAGAAGGTGCGCGAGGCCGAGCGCGACACGGTTTACAACGAGTACATCGGCCATGTGAATGAAATCGTCAACGCCACTGTGAAGCGGATCGAAGGGCCGGACGTGATCGTCGACATCGGAAAGGCCGAAGCCCGCATGGGCCGCAAAGAACAGTCGCGGTTGGAATCCTTCGCTGTGGGTGAACGGATTCGCGTGGTCATCGTCCGCGTTGAAAAAGCGGCCAAGGGCCCGGGCGTAGTTGTTTCACGAGCCGCGCCCGAGCTTGTCCAGCACCTGTTTCAGACTGAAGTGCCCGAGATCTATGACGGCACGGTGGTGATCCGCGCCATCGCCCGCGAGGCTGGCGAGCGCACCAAGATTGCAGTCATGTCGAAAGACAAAGACGTGGATGCTGTCGGTGCGTGCGTCGGAATG
>JBEKOW010000355.1:0-3799 GCA_049521375.1 Terriglobales bacterium | reverse complement strand
CCGCATCCGCCGCAAACGCTAGCGGCTCAGTTCAAACGACCCTATCGAAACTGCCCCGACCACACTAACCTGGGCATCCCGCATTTCTGCTTCGGGGCAGTCCCGATAGGGATCTATCGTTTATCGGTGCTAATCCGACCAGGGAGCTGATAACTTCTGGGTTGCTCGTCATCCGCCCCAATGGGCCGTCCGTCGGACGGCATCGCGCGGAACATCAAGCGGTTCCCTCAATGACCGTCATTGTCCCCACTCCTACGGGCAGACGTATCCGACGTCTCGGCTGGAATGACGGGCAAGACAATCTGAGAGGGATGCTTGGCGTCCAGGTAGATCGTGTTGTTGGCGACCTGTGAGCGGCGATTGTTGTTGAGCGGTTCTCCCGTGTTTGGGTTGGTGTCGAAGCGAGGGAAGTTGCTGCTTGAAATGTCGAGACGGATGCGGTGGCCCCGCTTGAATACTAGCGAGGTCGGGTACATTTCGACGGTGAACTCGTAGGGCTGGCCAGGTTTCAGGAGTTCGGCCTTGCCGAAACCGTCGCGATAGCGAGCGCGCACGATGCTGTCGGCGATATTGAGATCCACTCCAGACGGAAAGTCGGCGTTGGGAGGATAGACATCAACGAGCTTGGCCGTGAAATCGGTATCGAGAGCGTCTGAGGACCCCCACAGTTCTACGATGAGGCGTCCCGTGACCTCGATGTCGTTCGCGAGCGGAGGCGTCTGGAATACCAAGACATCGTTTCGGGCGGAGAGCGGCTTCGTGTCAGAACAGAGCCAGAAATCGAGGCGGCAGCGCTGGTCGGCCGCTCCCTGGAACATCAGCGTTCCTTGCGAAGAAACATTGCCGCCGACCGTCGGCACCGGATTATGCGGGTCGAACTGATAAGTGATTGGGTGATCTTCTGTTGGCCTGTCAGCCGAAAGAACGCCGTTCGCATGCAGGTAGTAGGGTGTGGGCGCGGTGCGAGCCAGTGGCCAGTCCTGTTCGTTGCGCCAATGGCCTCCGACGAAGATGCGGCCTTCAGGTGTTTTGTGGGCGTCGCCTCCGCCCATGACGTAGATGCGCACGGGAGGCTCGCGATCCACTCCGTTGTCAATGCCCTTCAGCCAATGATCAAACCACCTGAGGTGAAACGTTGTGAGATCAAGCGCCGCGTCGTCGGTGAACTGCGCCTCCCCGGCGTAACTGAGGTTCTCACTGCTGTGGATCCACGGGCCGATGATCAGGCGCTGGAGACTTTTCTTGGTCCGGCGCAACTCGACGAAATTTATGTTGGCGACCTGCGAGCCCCAGGAATCGTACCAACCGGTGGTGTGGTATTCAGGAACGTCCTTATATTCGGCGAGGTGGTCAACGACGCTGGCGCCGGAGTTCTTCCAGAAATCGTCGTAGTCACCGTGGCTCATGGCTTCGATTAGCCATGATTCGTAATCGGGAGCGAACTTGAGCGGAGTTGTGCCTGGGCGCAACGGCAGAGCGCGAACGTAATCGCGGACTTGATTGCCCATGTCGACAAGAGCTTTCGCGGCGGCGGGATCGGTTGCGGCGCGTTTCGCCGCCGGGAGCGCGTCTGGAGTTCCGGTCGCATTGCCAAGAGTGAAGACCCAGTTGAAGAAGCGGAGTTCGAAGGCTCCGTTATGGCGAACGCCGTAACGGCCGTAGTCGGACATCGCATTGCGTGGAACCATGGCCTTGATGTAAGGAGCGTTGGCGATGGCGAGCGCGTGTTGCGTCGCACCTCCATACGACGAGCCTATCGTGCCGATGCCGCCATCGCACCATGGCTGTGATCCGATCCATTGCGCAGTGTCAAATCCGTCGTTCGGGTCGTCGTAATGCGGACGCCAGTGTCCTTCTGATTTGTAGCGGCCACGCACATCCTGCAGAACGACGACGTATCCGTGGGGCACGAAGGAGTTCGCACTCCGTAAAGAGTTTTCCTTGTTGTAGGGCGTGCGCATCAGAATTACGGGAAACTTGCCGTCGACCAGTTGGCCGTTTTGGGTGGGGCGGTAGATGTCAGCGGCGAGTTTGACTCCGTCGCGCATGGCGACCATTACGTCTTTCGACTCGGCGATGCCGTAGCTTACATCGGTCTGGGCACAGAGCGGAATGCCTACGGCGAGTACAACCAGCAGGCCCACAATGAAGGAAAACTCGGCGGCAAACTTGTCTTTAAGGTTCCGCATCACCTGAGTTTATACCGGAGAAGCGTGCTCGACGAATTCGCCGAAGGAAGCTCTGGCACGCGGGCGCCGCTTACTCGTCCGCCGGCCCCGCCTCAGCACAGAAGCAGACACGACGGCCGATTCCACCCAGTGGTCGTGATTCTGGGCGAGTCGTCGGCCAACCTTTCCTTGGGATTACTTCAGGGTTGCCCGTGATAGGTTCCTTATCGAGATGGCGTCGAGGTTTCTACGCCAAGAACCTGTGAGAGCTGAGGTTCAATCTGGCAGAAGCATTTTGCGGCGCAGGGCTTGGTAGCGAGGATGAGACCGAAGGCGGCCTAGTTTGGGCTCTGTGGAAAGATATAGCGCGATGGCATCGCGGTCCTCGATGGCTTTCTCATACCAGTCCAGCGCCTGTTCCACCTGTCCCAGGCCTAGGCACATGATTCCGAATACGCCGGGGGCCACGTAACCCGATTGCGCGCGCTGTTCTATTTCCCTCAAGACAGCTGTTGCCTCTTCGCTCCGGCCTGCCCGCGAATAAAGATTGTGCAGCGAAGCCAGCACCCACGGGTTTCGCTCCGAAAACCCAGCTGCACGCTCTACGGCATCGACCGCCATCTCAACTTTGCCTTTGAGAAAATAAGCCAGCCCGAGCATCCAGTGTGAAAAATAGTAGGTCGCGTCCAACTCGAGCGCCTTCGTCGCTAGGGTGATCGCCGTGTCGGGATCATCCCGGCGATACGCATTTTCCGCCAGACCGATTACCGCCAGATGATAGAGCGGGTCGAGTTCCGCCGCCCGGTTGAACTCGACTTCCGCTTCCTGCAAACGTCCCAGCGGCTGGAGGAAGTGCATGGCGTAACAGAAATGGACTTCGGCGACGGCCGGGCCCAGATCTAAAGCCCGCTTCATCTCACGCTCGGCTCCGGTCCAATCGTAGTCGTAGTATCCAAGCACGCTGCCGAGGTAGGCATGCGCCACCGGGAGACTACCATCCAGCTCCAGAGCTTTCTGCAAAGCCCGTTTCGCGTCCGGCAAAATACCGCGAGGAGCAGCTTGTCCCCACACGGCTTCAATGAACAGCAAGTATCCGACCCCGGCGTAGGCGAGCGCGTACTTCGAGTCGCGTGCGAGCGCCTGCTCGAAGTAATCGCGGGCGACCCGAACGCTCCCAGGGTTGAGCCGCGCCGATAGATGCCGTCCCCGCAGGTACAGATTGTAGGCCTCCAGGTCCGCGGTCGGCCGGCTCAGCAGCGGCTGGCCGCTCAGCTTGAGCTTCAGGGTTTCGACGATGGCTTGCGAGATTTCATCCTGAATCGCGAACACGTCGGTCATCTCGCGGTCGTAGCGCTCCGACCAGAGGTGGTAACCGTCCGACGCCTTGATCAACTGGGCGGTCACGCGGAGGCGGCTGCCGAGTTTGCGCACGCTACCTTCCAGGACATATTCCACCTTCAGTCCCTGCGCGATGTTGCGGATGTCCTGTCCCTTGCCCACGAACGCCAGCGTCGAGGTGCGCGCCGTCACCAGCAGCCCCGGCACCTTGACCAGCGCATTGAGGATGTCCTCGGCCAGGCCGTCGCTGAAGTATTCATTTTCCTTGTCGCCGCTGAGATTGGAGAACGGGA
>JBEKOW010000354.1:0-3808 GCA_049521375.1 Terriglobales bacterium | reverse complement strand
GAAACCGTCTCGCTCGAGGTCCAGGACGAGGGCCGGGGAATACCGGCGGACAAGCTCGCTCGGATTCAGGCCCAGGGTTCCGGGGTCGGAATCCGGGGCATGCGTGAGAGAGTGCGCCAGTTTGACGGCACCATGAATATTGATTCGAACGGCAGCGGAACCACCATCTCTTTCAGATTCCCAGTCTCAAAAACATCGCCGCCAAAAGGGGAGATTACAACCGAACCGCTCACCGCCGCGACTTAAGGCGACGGCCGATGGCACGAAGCCCCGAACCTTCCATGCGAATTCTCATTGCGGACGACAACGAATCGGTTCGGCATGGCGTGATTCGCATTCTTGCTGCGCGGCCGTCCTTTGAGATTTGCGGCGTGGCGAAAGATGGCGCCGAGGCAGTCCAAAAGGCGCGCGAACTCTCGCCCGACCTCATCCTGATGGATGTGAGCATGCCCGGACTGAACGGCCTCGATGCGGCCCGCGAGATTCGTCAGGGCCGCTCGCGCGCGAAAATTCTGATGTTGAGCCAGCATGACCCCGCTCAGCTTCTGCCCCGCGCCATCCAAGCCGGCGCCCAGGCATGCGTGGACAAGAGTCGCTTAGGCGCTGACTTGCTCCCGGCAATCGAAAAAGTCGCCTGATTCGACGCTTGCATTTGTGCAGAAAAAAACTGGGAGGGCCGAACCCAATAGATTCCCCGTGGTTCGAGTTTCAGCGCCGATCTCAATCGAGCATGGGCGGCTCACTTTGTCCCGTGTTCCCCGATCGAAACCGGCTCCAGGTTCGCCCGCTTCAATTGCTCGTTGAGTTGAGATAACTGACTGCTCTTCAGCTGTTCCCACTCGCTGGTTCCTAATCTCAGCGCGCGCTCTGATTCTTCAAATAAGGTAGTGGCCTGTGCCGGCACAGTTCGATCCCCACTCTCCACCACTCGCAGCGCGGCACTGATGCCTGCGCTGGCGCCGTCGAGTCCCATGTCGTCGCCCTCATGCGTTCCGCTGCCCGCAAGTAATTTCTGGATGGCCTCGTGCACTTCCGTCAGGCGCACTCGGATGTCCGGTTGTTGCGCAGTCAGCTTCCCTCCCGCCGCATTCAGCCTGGATTGCACGGAACGAATCTCCGCCAGCGTTTCTCGCGCACGTATCGCTTCCGGGAACATCTCGCGGCCAAGCCGGTACTGTTGCTCCAACTCCGCGGAGGTCGCGACGGCGCGCGGATCCATCGCCACTTTGAGCGGTTGCCGTAAGACCTTTCCGTCGACCGTGAGTTGCGCCTCGTAAGTTCCCGGCGTCACCCGCGGTCCGCGGGGAAAGCCCGATTCCTCATCGTCCACGCCCTCCTCGGAATTCTCTCCCGTTCGCCCCACCGCCAGATCCCAGACCATGCGATGCATTCCTGGGCCGGCATCCACAACCTGGGGTTTAGGGAACCATCTCGCCGCAATCGGGAGCGATGCATGCTTGGGTTCTTTCCGGTCACTCGACGAGAAACTTCGGAGCATCTTTCCCTCCGCATCGAAGATCGCCAGTTGGACTTGCCCCGCTCCGCTGCTCAGGTAGTAGTCAATGATCGCGCCATTTGGCGGGTTCTCCGCTGCCGGCTCCTCGGGAGGGAGAGGACTTCCTAGAAACCGGTCATTGTCCACGCGCACCGCCGTTGCGGGAGAGAACAGCCACGCCGCACCCTCCATCGCCCCTACAGCCTGCCGCAAGGGAGTGATGTCATCCAGAATCCAGAATGACCGCCCATGGGTGGCAATCGCCAGATCGTCCCCGTGGATAACCATGTCTTGCACAGAAGTTGGCGGCAGGTTCAACTGCAGCGATTGCCAGTGATCGCCATCGTCGAATGAAACATAGATGCCAAGCTCCGTGCCCGCAAATAGCAACCTGCGGTCTCGTGGATCCTGCCGCACTACCCGCAGAAATGACGGCGCGGAAATTCCGTCGGTAATCTTCTGCCAGCTCGCACCGTAGTCGCGCGTGCGATAAAGATAAGGTTCCCGGTCATCCAGACGATGCCGGTCGACCGCCGCATACGCTTCCGCGGGATCGAAATGCGACGCCTCAATGAATGAGATCTTGCTCCAGTCCGTCAGTCCCTTGGGCGTGACATTCTGCCATGTTTTCCCGCCATCGCGCGTGATATGAATCAGGCCGGTATCGCTTCCCGCCCAGATCAGATCGCCCCGCAAACTCGAGGGCGCGATGGTGTACACCACGCCATATCCCCGTTCCTTCGAGTTCTCAACGGTCGCTGGCCCGGATGGCTTTTCTGCCGTCGCCCTCGCCCCGGTGAGATCGGGACTGATCGTTTCCCAATGCAGCCCGCCATCCAGCGTCTTCATTACGAACTGTGTCCCCAGGTAAAGCGACTTGTCGAAAGGAGAAAACAGCAACACCGGAGTCCACGGATCGCGATACTTGCGTTCGAAGATTTCCGTATTCCACGTAGGAACCGGCCACGGTGTGATGTCCTGGCTGAACGAGGTTCGCCGGTCAAAGCGGCTCACCGATCCATACGTTCCCGTCAGATAAAAAATGTTGGGATCGTTCGGATCGGGCGCAATGTATCCGCTCTCGCTCCCGCCCGGCGAAAACCAGTCGCGTCCATCAATCTGTCCATGATCCGTGCGGCTGGGCACCGCGATCGCCCCGCTGTCCTGCTGCGTGCCGTAGAGGGCGTACGGAAATCTGTCGTCGGTGATGACGTGATAAAGCTGGGCGGTCGGCTGGTTGTACCACGAGCTCCACGTCGCCCCATAATCCACGCTGACGGTCGTCCCCTGGTCCGTCGCCAACACCATCCGGTTGGAATCCTTCGGATCCACCCAGATCTGGTGATAGTCGTCGCCTCCCGGCGCGCCGCGCACTATGGAAATGGTCTTGCCTCCATCGGTGCAGCGATACAGGGCCATGTTCGGGATATAAGTGACATCCGGATTTTTCGGATCAATCGTGACGCTTGCGAAGTACCAAGCCCGGCCAGTCAAACGGGGATCGGAATTCTGCAGCGTCCAGGTATCGCCTCCATCATCGGAGCGGTACAGGCCGGCTTTTTTCGCGTCAATCAGCGCATAGACTCGCTTGCCGTTCGGTGAAACCGCGACTCCCGCGCGGCCCCAGTCGCCATCCGGCAAGCCCGCGCCACTCAGCCGCGCCCATGTTTCCCCGCCATCCACTGACCGGTACAGTCCGCTCCCGGGGCCACCCAGCGGAGCATACGTGCTCCACGGCGGCCGCCGCGCGCGCCACATCGTGGCAAAGAGAATAGTCGGATTTTCGCTGGCCATCGCCAGGTCCGCTGCCCCAACATCCGGTCCATCCTCGAGCACCTGCGTCCAATGCTCGCCGCCATCCGTCGTCTTATAAATTCCACGCTCGGGATTGGCGGCGTACGCGTGCCCAAGCACGGCGACATACGCAATGCTGGCGTTTCGCGGATCCACAACAATCCGGCTGATCTGCCGCGAATCGCGCAGGCCAATATTTTTCCAGGTCTCCCCGCCGTCCACCGACTTATAAACTCCATCCCCGGACGACAAGTTTGACCGGATGTCCGACTCCCCCGTGCCCGCATAAATCGTCTTCGGATCCGAAGGTGCGACCGCCAGCGCGCCGATCGAAGCGACGTGTTGCTCGTCAAAAATCGGCCGCCACACCAACCCCGCATCGGTCGTCTTCCAGATTCCGCCATTCACCGACCCAAAATAAAATGTAGTTGGATTCCCCGGTATCCCCGCCACCGCCACGGCCCGCCCCCCGCGAAACGGCCCCACCAGCCGCCATTTCAGGCCGCCATACACGTCCGG
>JBEKOW010000353.1:0-3847 GCA_049521375.1 Terriglobales bacterium | reverse complement strand
GGGAATAGGTGAGGGCGTTGGAAATCTCGTCCGCCAACGCAAACCTCAGGAACTCGCTCTCGGGGTCGTTGTTGATGTTCTGGAGCGGAAGGACCGCGATCGTCCTTCGCGCACCGGTCTGAGCCATCGTTTGCCGATGCTTGATCCACAGCCCGGTCGCAGTCAGCACCGTCATGACCACCGCCACCAGCGCCACCACGATCCAATAAGGTTTTCTCGGCAATTCCTGAAAACTTCGACTAACGAGGCGTGGACCTGCCGTCGGGCGCAGCCCGCTGTGCTGCGAAGGATCCGTTTCTCTCCGCAACTGCGCCAGGTCCCGCTTCATCTGGGATGCGTTCTGATAACGCTCATCGCGGTTCTTTTCCATCGCCCTGCCGATAATGGCTTCAAGGTCAGCCGGAATTGCGGGGTTCAGCGACCGGGGCGGGGCGGGTTTCTGGTTGATGACCGCATGCAGCGTGGTCACGACATTCGATCCCGTGAAAGGCTTTTTGCCCGTGGCCATTTCATACAAGACCACGCCAAAGGAAAAAATGTCGGTGCGCACGTCGAGATCCTCGGAACGCGCCTGCTCGGGTGACATGTAGACGGCCGTTCCCGGAATTACTCCCACCTGCGTGAGCGATTCCTCCAGAGAGGTGTCGGTCGTCGTGCCCACGCCGCTTCCTTTGGCCAGCTTGGCCAGTCCGAAGTCGAGGATCTTTACCTGGCCGTTCGGGGTGAGAAAGATATTCGCGGGCTTGATGTCGCGATGCACAATGCCCTTGGCGTGCGAGGCCGCCAGCGCGTCGGCCACCTGAATGGCGATGTCCAGGAGTTCATCGATTTCCATGCCATGCCCGGTGGCGTGCTCACGGATGCGCTGTTTCAGGCTCTCGCCCTCCAGTTTTTCCATGACGATGAAGGGATGGCCGTCGTTGTCGTCAATGTCGTGGATCGTGCAGATGTTCGAATGGTTGAGTTGCGATGCGGCCCGGGCCTCGCGCGTAAAGCGGTCGAGGGAGCGCTTGTCCTTGACCATGTGATCGGGAATAAATTTCAGCGCGACATGCCGCCCCAGGCGCGTGTCTTCCGCCTCGTAGACCACTCCCATCCCGCCGCCGCCCAACTTGCCCAGCACGCGGTAATGGGACACAGTTTGGCCCACCATGTCCATGTAGTAGTATTGGCGCGGACAGCCCTGTCCGCGTAGCGGACAGTGAAGTTGCGCGGAGGGGTTAATGGTAGGTGGTCAAAAGGGCTGGGTCAACCGTGAGGAGAGCCCGGAAGGCTACAAACGTTCTGAATGTTAAAGCAAAGTGACTATACGCTTTAACCTCTACAGGCCAGACAGCGCAATTTTCACGACTGTACTGATCTCTCTCTAACGATTTTTCTTCGCGGTCTTTCCCGAAAACAGCGGCGCGCCCCAGGCGCCCGCGGCCAGCAATGCTCCAAACAACACAACCGCGTCGATGCTGGCGCGACCTTCGGGAGACCAGTAGACATCTCGCAGATTCAGCCAGAGCGCATATTCGTCGAGGGTAAGGGCCGCGCCCACTCCGTAGAGAACCGATAACAACCGACCGGCAAGAAGGGAAGAGGAGCCCGTTCCGACTCCAATCTCAGCCAGCCAGGCATAACCTACGGCCAGCAGGATCACGATTCCAAAGACCAGGTGGTGCACATGCCGCCCCTGCATGACTACGAAGTGAAAGGGAGGAATTTGGTGGGTGATGCAATACACGACTCCGCGCACGCCGCCAAAAGTTAGAAAGAAGCTGACGGTCGCGATGAAAAGCCGCCTCCTGGGGCGATCGGGGATCCGGTCGTGCAAGAGATCGCCAAGCCCGGTGCCGTGGAGAAGCAGTAGCATCAGCGCCGTGCCGGACAGCGTCAGCAGCAGGATGAACCAGGTGTAAGCCATGAGAGATTAGAGCATAAGCGATCCGCCGCGCCCCCCTGCCAAGGTCGTGGCAGAAACGCGCATGGCAGCGGGTGGTGATCAGACGGGCGTGGGTTTTCCCGTCTCAGTCAACTTGAACCTGGGAAGCGGTCACAAGTCACTTCCCTGCGTAAGTTCTTGGAGTGCCGATGCCGACGCATTCATCGAATCCGACGGTGCAGAGAGAATTGCCTTGCGTGACATCGAAGAAGCCGGCAGCGTACTCGGTTGGATTGGCCAATTCGTCATACATCATGGTCAGTTCGGCCACGCTTCCCTTTGCCTTGTGACCGGCGGCGTTCACGATGCCTGCGAAGGTCGGAGAAGCCCAACTGGTGCCGCCGACCGAGTACCAGCCTCCCTGGACGTAGATCGAGGCGCAGCAGAAGTCGGAGGCCACGTCGGGATAGCCGCGGTGACTGCCTACCACGCTTGAGACGCCGCTCTGATAGGCCGGTCGGGGCTCATAGGGACTAAGGTCGCCTCCGCCGCCGCCGTTGTAATAGACCTCGTTGACAAAGTTGCCTTGTCCGTCGCGCTGGAAGTGCGAGCCGCCGACGGCGACAACATTGGGAGACGCTCCCGGGTAAATACTCACACCAAGGCCGGAGTCGCCGGCGGCGGCGAAGAAGACAACTTTCTTGTTGGTGAAGTATTTGTCCCAGCCAAGTTCCTGGGTAACCTCGGGATCGCCCCAGCTCATGCTGACGACGCCGCCTCCAGCCGCGGCTACGAGTTTGGCGGCAAGCTGAACTGCTGACCAGGTCGGGTCGGTGTTCACCTGGGACGATTCGACAAGATAAAGTTTGGCCTGAGGAGCCATGGCATGGGCCCACTCGATGTCCAAAGCCTCCTCGGTGCTCCAATCCTGGTATACGGGAGGCTTCGTCTTGCCGGGCCACGTGACGGTGAGGTCGGCAGCGGGAATTCCGTAGTAGGAGGAGAAGGCAGCGAGGTCCGAGGCTGCGGTCGGGTAATCGCCGGCATCGACGATGGCAATCGCTCCCCATCCGCCGTTGGGCACAGCAGTGCTGGTCGCAACCGGGCACCCGGCAGGACCGCTGACCAACTGGTACACACAGGCGACCGAACCCGGAGTTTCAGTGCCGGCGAGCGGCCCATTCAGGCTTGGAGAATCAGAGTCCACGAAGAAATAATTCGTATGATGACGGCCTGGGACGGGAATGCTCGATGCCGGAAAAATGATCGTGTGCCCATTGAAAGTCGAGACCTGACGCTCTTGAGCGGAGGCGGGAGATGCGGCACCGAGAATGAAAGCCAGACCGATCGCCGTGAGAGAAACGGCGGCGATTTTAGCCCGGCTGGTTTTGGATTCCGGAGTAGCGACGGTAGTTTGGCAAAACCTCATTCTCTGTCTCCTGTGGACGTTTGGCGTGGTGCGGTAATCATGACGGCCAAGCCAGGCAAAAGCAAGGGCAAACCGGGCGCGGGGAGCGGCTTGCACAATCCTTCGTATCTGGTAACCGGACTCCTTCGAACTAAATGTGCTTGCGATCATACAAATTTGGAGATCGGAGTCGCGAGTTGTTCCTCCGAATTGCTCTCCAGATTTTCGAGGGCGGTGCGAGCCGGCGACCCTTCGGGAGCAGCCCTTAGATATTGCACGGGCCAGGCGATGGTCTGGCCCAGTTCACGCGCCGCGCGTAGCGGCCAATACGGATCGCGCAGGAATTCGCGGGCGATGATAACTGCGTCCGCTTGTCCGGTCGCGACAATGTGTTCGGCTTGCTCTGGGGAGGTGATCATGCCTACGGCCCCGGTCATGATGCCCGCCTCGCGGCGAATTTGGTCGGCGAAGCGCGTCTGATAGCCGGGGCCTAACGGGATCTTTGCGCGGGCCACATTACCTCCCGACGAACAATCCATCAGGTCTACTCCGAGAGTTTTCAGTTGGCGTGC
>JBEKOW010000352.1:0-7028 GCA_049521375.1 Terriglobales bacterium | reverse complement strand
CCATTTCACTAACTACCCATAGAATTGCCTCTTGGAATCACCCCTTTTTCCCTTGACTTAGAAACTTACTCCCGAAATAGTGGAACTAAGGCCAGCGCGTCCCCCGCCCCAACGTGCCGCCCCGTACATATAGCGAATGAAACACCTCTGGCCCACCCGCCTCGCCAGGGTTGGTAACGATGTGTCGAAATAAGTCGTGCAGAATCAATACTTTGAATGTAACTGCCTGCGCCTCAATACTTTGCCGGGAAAATTACGCTAACTCGATGATTCCAATAGACCGCTGGCCGGGGGGGTACCCCCAACCAACGAGAAACTACCAGACTAAGGAGCAGTAACATGACCACCAATTTAGCACCTGTTTGCCAGCACATCCGAACCACCGGATCCCGTTGTGGATCGCCCGCTCTCCAAAAGCGGAGATTCTGCTACTACCATCAGGCCTGGCGTCCCGCCATCGTCAACCTCGGCAAGGAGGAAAGTCCCCTGATCATGGTCGTCCCCGTCCTCGAAGACGCTCACGCCATCCAGTTCGCTCTCGCCCAAACCATGCAGCGCTTGCTCAACCAGACCATCGGCACGAAAACCGCCGGACTCATGTTCTACGCCCTCCAGATCGCCTCCTCGAACCTCAAACAGATGAAGGAACCTCCGCCGCCCGAGGATGTAGTAGCCAATCTCGACGCCGTCCATCAACCCCAACTCGAATCCAATGAGCAGGAGGATAACGGTAAGAATGACGCAGCGGATAACGATAAGAATGGCGCAGTGAATAACGATAAACGGGATCGCGATCCATCGGAAAATCGGGAGACCACTTATATCCAGCCCCTTCGGGAGCCAACTTACGTCCCCGCCGGGAATCCCCGCCTCGAGCGAAGAATTCTGCAAGGTCCCAACAAGCGCCCCCTGTACAGCCCGTGGGAGAAATTAGAGTAAGCAAGAGGAACTTGAAGATGAATCGGAGCATGGCGAATGGGCAAGAGGTAAGAGGTAAGAGGTAAGAGGCAAGAGGTACGAGGTAAGAGGTAAGAACGCAAGCATCAGTGCCGGCGATGCGCCTTTGACTTCCCTGGGAGCTGAGAGCTTGGAGCTGAGAGCTAGAAGCCAGATGAAGCTGGCCCGCTACTCGTACCGCAAAGCCTCAGCTGGCAGAATCCGCGCCGCCGACCAGGAAGGATAAATCGTCGCGATAAACGAAATGCCGATCGAAACGAGCGCCGTAATCACCCCGTCCATCGGCCGCGGGACGAAAGGAACGTAGTCGATCGAGTACACCTCGGCGGAGAGCGAAATAAAGTGGTAATGTCCGCCGGCCCACGAGATCGCGTAGCCAATGACGAGGCCGATCGCGGTCCCAAGCACTCCGATCAGCACGCCTTGGGCGATGAACACGCGCCGGATCTGCCGCTTCTTGGTGCCCATCGACATGAGCACCGCGATGTCCTTGGTTTTTTCCATCACCATCATGGTGAGCGAGATGAGAATATTCAGCGCCGCCACGAAGACGATCAGCCCAATCGTGATGAATGTCACCAGCCGCTCCAGCCGCAGCGCGCGGAACAGCGGCTTGTTCTGCTCCATCCAGTTGGTGGTCATGAAACCGCTGCTTCCCGAGGCGCGGTCGGCGGCCTTTTCCAGTTCGTCGCCAACTTCGCCCGCGCGGTAAATGTCATCCAGCTTGAACTGGATGACCGAGATCACATCGCCGAGTCCAAACAATTCCTGGGCGTCGGCCAGACGGATGAACGCCCAGGAAGAGTCGTAGTCGAAGAATCCGGAGTTGAAGATGCCAGCCACCCGAAACCGTATGTACTTCGGCACCATCCCGAAGGGAGTGAGTTCGCCCTGCGGCGAAGTGACCAGCACGACCGATCCGACAGTAGCGCCGATTCCCGCAGCCAGATCGCTGCCCAGAATGATCGGAGGCATAGTCGCCACGCGCTGCTGAACCCCAGCAAGGTCGTCGGGAGACGTAGATTGTGTGGCGCGGACACTCCTGTCCGCGGAAGTTGAGTTTGACTTCGAACTTGCAGTTCCCGCCGCGGTCGCATTCGCAACCTCCGGCTGACTGGTTTCTTGCGCAGACGATTGCGGGGCAGGAGGAATTTCATCCAGAGCGGCAGCCGAGCCGATGTTGACCGTCTGCAGCAGATCGCTGACTTTGCGCTCGTAGCGCGGAAGCATGCCCTTCAGCACGGCTCCGCGAGCGCGCGGCCCGCGCGAAATCAGCACCTGCTCGTAAATCGCCGGAGCGGCCGCAACGACATGCGGCTCCTTTTCGAGCTTCTGCAGCAGCGGACGCCAATTGGAAATGCCATCGCTCTCCGCGCGCAGCAGGCTAACGTGCGAAGTCGAACCCAAAAGGCGAGCCTGCAGGTCCTGGCGAAAGCCGTTGTTGATGGCCAAAGCGACGATGAGCGAAGCGACGCCGGCCGCGACTCCCAGAATGGAGATCGTCGTAATGATGCCAATAAAAGCTTGCCGCCGTTTGGCGCGCAGATAGCGGGTTGCGATGAAGAGTTCGAAGCGCATGAGAAAAGCGGACAGCTGTCAGCCATCAGCCGTCAGCTTTCCGGTAAACGGATTATATCCGTCAATAGCCGAACATCCGCGGAAACACTGCTGGCACGCTGTTGCGATAGGCGCGATACGGTTCACCGAATCTGTTCTCCAGTTCCGCGTCCTCCATTCGGATCATCGCCGCGCCGGTCACGATGGCGAATGCCGTCAGTCCCCAGCACACGGCAAGTCCTGTGCCAACGCTCCAGCCCAGCATCCAGCAGAGATACGCGAGATACACAGGATGCCGCACCCGCGAACGGATGCCCTGGGTTATGAGCCGCTGCTCGCCATTGCAGGCGTGAACTTCGGGCAACCCCGAGAGCTGGCTGGCGCTGAAGTTCTCCCGAGCGCGGAGATAGACGTAAAGCCCACAGGCAAAAAGCAGACCTGCGCCCAGCCAGGGCAAGCTTGCCCGCAAGTTTGCAGGATAGATCAGTACATTTCGTGCCGGCCACGTGACGAGGGCTGCGAGCAGCCAGAAGGCAATCCATGAGGGTAAAAGAAAACAATAGGGCGAGCGCGGCCGCTTCCGCCAGCGCTCCGCCCGATAACCTGCAACCAGTGCCGCACGATGAAATGTTAGCAGTTCGAGGCGAGGCTATCGGAAATCGCCGTTCGGCTCTGGGTTGCAGGTGTGGAGCTCGCAGCTTGTGGTTTGCGTCTGGCGCTTCGCAGTTCGCGGCTCGTGGCTCGTGGCGCACAGCTTCATTCCTGCTATCCTTTTCCCTCATGTCCCCCATTCTGACCAGTGTGCTGCTGGGGCTTACGGCGGCCGCCGCCAATGTTTTCGGCGGCGCGATCATCGTTCAGAAGCACTGGGAGCGATCCTATCTCCGCTACTTCGTCGCGCTCGGCGCAGGTTTTATGCTCGCGACCGCGCTGGTCGAAATGGTGCCGGCGAGCATTCAGTTGCGCGGTCCCTACGCCGGATTCCTCATTCTGGCGGGATACCTGCTCGTCCATTTTTTCGAGCACACGGTCACTCCCCACTTTCACTTTGGAGAAGAGACGCACGCCGAGCAGTTCGTGCATTCTCACAAGGGATATTCGGTCCTGATCGGCCTGCTGATTCACACGTTTTTCGATGGCATCGCGATCGCCTCGGGATTCCTCGTTTCTCCCGCGCTCGGCTGGATCATCTTCGTGGCCGTTTTTCTGCACAAAATTCCGGAAGGATTCACCATCTCGTCGGTGATGCTGGCCAGCGGCCGCAGCCGCGCCTTCGCCTGGGGATCGTCCGTGGCGCTCGGCATAGCCACGGTTGCCGGAGTCATGACCATGGCCGTCTTCCGCCACGAGGTCAGTTTCGGCTTGCCCTTGTCGGCGGGCGTGACGATCTACGTGGCCGCGTCGGATCTGATTCCGGAAGTGAATAAAGAACCGGGCGTGAGGATGGCGCTACTGGTGTTTGTCGGAGCGGCTTGCATGTTCCTGCTGGATCGGTTCTTCCATGTACATTAGGAGTTCTCAGTTCCCGGTTCCCAGTTCTCAGAACAAAGCCCTGAAACCGACCAATTTGTCTGTTTGCGGCTCACTGCGTCCTTGCTCGGATTGTTCGACAGTCTCTGCAGTGAGGATTTATGGGTCGTTCCTATCGGGAGCTTGTTGCCTGGCGCAAGGCCATGAAATTCGTGACCGCGATCTATCAAGCCACTCAAACCTTTCCCCGGGATGAATGCTACGGCCTGACGAGTCAACTGCGGCGCGCGGCCGTCTCTGTGCCGAGCAATATTGCTGAGGGTCAAGCGCGCCTGTCACAAAAGGAGTTTCACCATTTTCTGAGCATCGCCCGCGGATCGATGGCGGAAATAGAAACGCAACTACTTCTGGCACAGGACCTGAAATACTTAAATCCGCAAGAATGCGCGCTGCTGCTCGCAACCGCAGACGAGCTAGGCCGGATATTGAACGGCTTGTTATCGTCGATCAACTGTCGTACTTGAGGATGCGGTTCCCACTGGGAACCGGGAACTGAGAACTTACCCTATCCGCTATGCCGAATGTGCATCACATCCCCGTCCTGCACAATGTAGTCCTTGCCTTCCAGCCGCAACGTGCCCTTAGCTCGGGCGTTCGCTTCAGAGCCGGCTTCCAGGAGCTGATCCCAGCGAATCGTCTCGGCGCGAATGAAGTGTTTTTCCAGGTCGGAGTGAATGGCTCCGGCGCCGTTCTGCGCGCGCGTGTGCGCGGGAATCGTCCAGGCGCGGCACTCGTCTTCGCCGGCGGTGAAGAATGAGATCAGTCCCAGCAGGTGATAGCTTTTCTGGATCAGCCGCGACAGGCCGCTATCTTTCAGTCCGTAGCTGCCCAGAAATTCCGCGGCGTCTTCGTCGCTCATCTCGGCGAGTTCCGCTTCGACCTTGCCGCAGATCGCGCTCGCTCCGGCATTGGGACGCGACGCTACTTCAATGAGATTGTATTTCGCGACTGCCGCTTCGAGGTCTTTGCCCAGTTCGGTGCTCTCGCCAATGTTGAGCACGTAGAGCATCGGCTTCTCGCTCAGGAACATGAAGCCGCGAATGCGCTTCTTGTCGTCGGGCGTGATCTCCATTTCGCGCAGCGGCTTTTCGGTTTCGAGAAAAGCTTTGGCCTTGATGAGCAGCTCGTTTTCTTTTTCCAGTTCGGGCGTCTTCATCTTCTTCAAATCTTTTTCCAGGCGCTCCAGCCGCTTTTCGATCTGGCCGAGGTCGCTCACCATCAGGTCGAACTCGACGTTCCTGATGTCGCGCAGCGGATCGATCGGACCCACGTGCGGGATCGCATCGTTCTCGAATGCCCGCAGCACGTGGATGAGCGCATCCACCTGGCGCAGATGACCGATGTAGGCGGTTTCTTTCAGCGCGTCCTGGCCGATCGCGCCCACGTCCACATATTCGACCGAGGCGTGCGTCAGTTTCTTGGGGTTATAGAGCGCAGCTAACTTGTCGAGGCGTTCGTCGGGAACCTTGGCGACTCCGATGTGTGCTTCGCGCGGGTTTGAAAACGCCTGCTCGGAGAGATGTGCTTTGGTTAGGATTCCAAACAACGATGTTTTGCCTACCTGGGGCAGGCCGATGATGCCGCTTTTCATGATTTGGGTCTCGGGTGTTGCTTAGCTGTCAGCCGTCCGCTGCCAGTTTTCAGTTCTCAGTTCTCTGTAAAAGATGCTTCTGTAAGGATAAATCATTCGGTTTGTCGGATTGCGCTTGCTCGGCCTGGCGGCATGCTAGGCTCAGAGGATGGCGCCTTGCGTTACGTGGCGACGGTGGTTTCGATTTCTGATCGTCGGAATCATTTGTGCTGGCATTGCGACGTCGGCCACGGCGCAAATCCACGTTCGGCTGGAGCCGCGCTCCGTCATCGAGAAGCGCGTCAAGTCGTTCTCGACAAATAACGGTAAACGCGAGGCTCTCATCCGGAAGTGGTTTGTCGACTCAGGATGCGCGGATTCCAATCTCACCGAGCAAGCGTTGCAGGGCACAGAGCGCAAGCTCCCGCCGAACGTGATCTGCATCCTGCCGGGAGAGACGCCAGACGAAAAGGCAGGGCCAATTGTCATCGTAGGCGCTCACACCGATCACGTCGACGACTTCGGCGACGGAGTTGTGGACAACTGGTCGGGAGCGGCGCTGCTTCCAAGTCTGCTTTTCAGTCTGAGCACGCAGGCACGTCACCATACGTTTATTTTTGTAGGCTTCTCGGCGGAAGAAAAAGGCCTGCTGGGTTCAGAGTTCTACGTGGAGCATCTCACGGCCGACGAACGGGCACGTATTGACGGCGTGGTTAATCTTGACAGCCTGGGATTGGGCCCCACCGAGGTTTGGGCTTCGCACGCCGATAAGGCGCTGCTCGATGCGTTGGCGGCGGTGTCAGCGGAAAGCAAATTGCCCGCGTCGGTCATGAATGTGGACAATCTGGGGACGGCCGACTCCGAATCGTTTGCGCGATTCCATATTCCGCGCGTGACGCTGCATTCCCTGACTCCGGACACATGGGCGATTCTACATTCGCCGCGCGACAAGCTGTCCGCGATCCGGATGGACGATTATTACGACAGCTACCGGCTGGTTGCCGAGTATCTCGCGTATCTGGATGGGGCACTGACGAAACCCACGACGAACCCTACGGCGTGGAGAAAGTAGGGATCCTTCGACTGCGCGGGGCGCGCTTCGCTTACCCCGCTTCGCTCAGGATGACCTCGATTCTAAATGAGATGTGAGGGACGAAAAAAGTCACACGCTCTCAGGATGAGTTCGTACGCGGCCGGGATTTTCGACAGAAGGCTAATGCAACTCCTGCGCAGTGCGAAACACGGCGATCAATCCCAGCAGGAGCACGGCCGACTCGAAATCTTCGGACCACACGTGCAGGCGGTCGAACTCCGCGCGCACCGGGTCGTTGAGGGCGAGGCTGTCGATGACTCCAGCTTGCGCCCGTAGCGCATGCATGCGGGGAGAGATGGCGAACTGCGAGATCATCGTGAG